>NZ_JBQGAB010000008.1:0-214580 GCF_056542605.1 Ruegeria sp. AB8 | reverse complement strand
GTCAACCAGAAAAGATCAGACATGTTCACCGCTCGTTTTTCAGCCGTGAATCATGCCGACCGCTGGAAATCAATGGGTCCTGACCCTACGGGGCTTGTAAATGTATTGAGCTGCTAGCGCGGACATCCGTTTAAATCCGGCAAACCCTCGTCACTGACAACTACGCTTCAGTTGGCGATAGTTCGTCAATAGCACGACCCAGCCGGGCAGCAAACTCGGGAACCAGCATCTTTGGTTTGCGCCATTTGTAAGCCTCCATGTTCTACCAAGCTCATTAATGGGTAACAGTTTCCCATTCGTCATGCTCAGTGCAACGGTCTGTTTAGAAACGAAGTTTGAATCCAGATACTAAATTTACATCTATGGATTACTAAAACCCGAGTATACATCTGGTTGTAGAATTCTCCTCACCAAGGGATAAATGTAGATGAACGTCACGGGAGGGGATGGTGAAACACTATAAGTCGATGCTCGCAACGACGCTAACTGCAATGCTGTTGGTATGTCCCAACCTGAGTATTGCAAATCAAGTCTCGAAACAGATTGAAGCGTTTCTGGTGTCAAGCGACAACGCTGGTAGCGCACTTCCCAACAGCAAAAGCCTGAATGCGAAGGTCCTGGTGCCGCGTTTCTACGAAGAACGGGGCTTTGCGCCGGTATGGACACGCGATGAACTGGTTGACGAACTTTTTGAAGAGTTGGATGGGGCCATTGATCAGGGGTTCAGACCCGATGACTTCAAACTAGACGAACTTCGAACCGCCTTAATAACCTCACAGGGTGGGGATGCCTCGGATCAGGCTTTCTTCGACATTCTGGCGACCGATGCCGCCGTCAAACTTGTGCACCATCTGGTGTTTGGGAAAGTTGACCCAAACGCACTGGACGACGACTGGAACTTCTCAAAACCGGTAGTTCAACAAGATCCAGCCACGGTATTGAACCAGTTTCTTCAGGGGGAGGGCTTTAGCGCATTAATTGAACGCATCGACATCGACAACGCCCAATATGCGATGCTTGTTGACGCACTGAGCAAATACAGAGCCATCGCATCGCAAGGGGGCTGGACCAAAGTTCCCGAAGACACTGTTCTGAAGCCGGAAATGGTGGATCCGGCCGTTGCAAAACTGCGCGAAAGGCTTGTGGCAGAGGGTTATGCTGGAGCAGGCGCTTCGTCGGATACCAGCCAAGATGGTGAAAACCCGGCTTGGGTTTACGATGATAACCTGGTCGAGTTGGTTAAGAGCTTTCAAAGTCGCCACGGGTTGGAAGCAGACGGGGTTATTGGCGGCAAGACGTTCGGGTCACTCAATAAACCCGTAGAAGACCGTGTAAACAAGCTGCGTCTCAGTCTGGAACGAGGCCGTTGGCTGATGCGGGAAATCGACGACGAGTTCGTGCTGGTGAACATTGCCGGCGCCCGCACATACATGGTCAAATCGGATGGTACGCTTTGGACCACCAGGTCGATTACGGGGTCAGCCTATAGAAAGACCCCGGTGTTCCGGGATGAAATCGAATACATGGAGTTCAACCCTACCTGGACCGTTCCCGCTTCGATTTTTCGCAAAGACAAGTTGTCTCGCATCCGCCAGGATCCGACCTATCTGTCGCGTAACAATTATGTGGTGCGGAACAAAGACGGGCAGACAATTCCTGCCAATCTTGTGAATTGGGGGGCAAAGAACCCCGGCGTCACGCTGGTTCAGCAACCGGGCCCGGACAATGCGCTGGGTTTGGTCAAGTTCATGTTTCCCAACAAGTACGCGGTGTATTTGCATGACACCAACGACCCCAGTCTTTTTGACCGAAACGAAAGGAACCTCAGTTCCGGCTGCGTTCGCCTTGAGTATCCGTTCGAATTCGCAAGCCTTCTGATGGAAGGGGAGCCGGACTGGAGCCGACAAAAAATGCAGTCCATTCTGGATAGCGGAAAGACAACCCGCATCAACCTGCCCGAGCCGATGCCGGTTCTCCTGACTTATTGGACGGCGTGGGTTGAGGACGGGGTCGTTCACTTCCGCGAAGACCCATACGAACGGGATGCGCGCATCCTTGCGGCTTTGGACCGCTGAGTGCGCAAAGCGCGGCACAAGGAAACCTTGTTTTCGGGCCAAACTGCCAGAATGGTTGGAGATTTCCGTTTTCGAGGTAAACTAGCCTGTGTGAGCGGCGACAAGGGAACGCATGAGGACTTGGCTATTTAGAATATTCGGCATTGTCGCGTTTCTCGTTTTCGCAGCAATCGCCTTTGCCTGGTTGTTGCTGGCTGCGCCGTTGTTTTCAGACATGCGGCGCGGCCTTGTCGAACAAGTTCTTTCGGAACAAATCGGGCGACCACTTTTGGTCAACGACGATGTGAGCGTCGCGCTTGGACGTATCACGCACATCTATGTCGGCGGCGTGGTTATCCCTAGCTTGACAATGGCAGATACATCACTTGCCGAGCTAAGTCGTCTGGAGCTGGAACTGGATATTGCGGCTTTGGCCAACGGTCGAATTCAGTTTGACAATCTCGTGGTGGACGGCCTTCAGGCCAATTTTCTTACGTCGTCTGACGGCACGACAAGCTGGCAAAAGGGTCAAACGCCACCAAAGCCAAAACCCGCAAGCGCTCAGTCAGAGGACAATCAAGACGCTTTGGCCGAGGTCGAGGAGCCCGCCGAGAGTAACGCGGAAGGCAGCGGAATCCTCGCATTTCTCAGCGACAAGAACGTGAGTTTCAGTTCGATAGGGCTGACCATTGATGACCAAGTCTCGGGCTTTTCGTTTGTGTTTGACCTTCAGTCGCTCGGCCTCGAACAGGTGGATGACGGACAAAGAACAAAGGTCTCAGGGGCAGGTGCCGTCAATGGCCAAAGCTTCAAGATAGACGGCGATTATCCGCACGGCGCGCCGTTTACGACGCGCGCCAATTTCGGGGAGATGACGGTCAACTACGATGGCGAGCCGTTGTCGGAGGACAAAGGCGGAGGCTATCGCGCTGTCCTGCAGATGGACACTGGTGAATTCGGTGATTTTCTTGAAGTCATCGGGTTGGAGCGCGTTCTAGAGGGGAATGGCCAACTTGAAGCCGAGCTTGTGTCGCAGGACACTCTGAAAATCGAGAGTTTCGCAACCACGATTAGCCTCGCGGAGGGACAGCAGCTTTCGGCTGAGGGGTCCATTGAAGACCTCTACGCAGCCCAAGGCGTCGATCTGCTTTTTGACGCGCGACTTCACCCCGAAGGACAGCCACCGCAAGCAGCCAAGAGTATCCGGGAACTGAAGTTTACGGCGTTTGAAATGCACATGGTTGGATCGCTGGAGTCATTCGAGTTTGAAGAGCTTCTGTTTCAAACCAACGCATTTGACCAAGGATTGGACGTTATTGGGCCAGCCTCCATCGAACGCATTCGCCGTATGCCAGATGGTCGGCTTGCGATGTTGGGCATTACCTTGCAAGCCGGGCCGGTCGAGGATCCGGTCCTCAAGGCGGAAGGCGAAATCCTTGACCTGCTTCAGCTTCAGGATGTGACATTTGAGGGAACCCTAAACGGACCTGCCAGATTGATTCTGCCAAATCTGGATGAAGATTTCGTCGACCAGTTTGGTGGTATTAACGCCGACTTCAGCCTGTCCAACAAGGGTGGGCCGGTTTCTCTCGACAGGTTCAACGCAACCACCTACGGTACCGATCTCTGGGCGCTCGATCTAGCGCTGTCTGTGAACGAGATCAAAGGGTTGGCAGGTCTCGATTTCGACGTTGAACTGGATGTGGGTGACGGGGCCGAGTTTCTGACCGCGCTCAATCTGGAACCTGTCCCAGTTGGTGCGCTGGCCATTGATGCAGAAACCTCGAAACAGGGCGACGATTTCGATGCCTCGATCGTGTTTGAAGCCGGGTCGTCACACCTTCTGGCCGCATTGGGCGCAAAGTTTCCCGAGGGCGCTTCTGTTGTTCGTGGCAACGTTACAAGCGAAAGGCTCGATCTTGGCGACCTGAAGAACCTGACTGCGACGCTGAACCAACTTAAGAGCTTGGTGGGCGAGGCCGCGAAAGAAGTTGAAACCGACGTACAGCCCCTGGTTCTGCCGAAGGAAACGGATGTCCAGCCGTTGGTCTTGCCCAAGGAGAATGGCAAGCCTGCCGATCTTCTGGATGTGCAGCGGGTGCTGCAAGAGGCTGATGTTGAGGTGCAGATCGAATTCAAAGAGATTGTAGGCCAACAAGGGGTAACATCTGTTTCAAGCCAGTTGTCCGCAAAGGAAGGGACGGTTGATTTTGGCCCGCTCCAGATGGCCTATGGTGGTGGAAACTTCAGCCTGCGGGCGGTGATGGACCTGATTGACTCACCCGACTGGCTTTCCTTGTCCGGCTCCACGTCTGGATGGGAGTTCGGTGAGATCCTTGATGAACTGGGTATCGGAATCGATGCCTATGGGCGTTTGAGCGGTGAGTTCAACGTTTCGGGCAGTACGGCGTCCGGCAAAGCCTTCATCAATTCAATGCGCGGCGACGCCTCTTTGTCGATGTCGCAAGGCTATGTCAGCACCAGCCTGCTGGAACTGGCAGGGCTTGGTATTTTCCCGTGGCTGTTCTCCGAGGAGTTTCGTCAAGGGTACACCGACATCACCTGTGTGGTGGCGCCAGTACGCATTGAAGCCGGACAGGTGAGCTCGAACTCCATAGTGGTTGAGACGGGCTCGGTCCAATTGGTGGCCAGGGGGCAGGTAGACTGGTTGAACGATACAATTGCGATCAGAGCGGAGCCCCGCCGGGTTGGTAAACCTTTGTCCCGAAGTGCATGGCCGTTCGATGTGACCGGTCGGCTTTCATCGCCGAAATTCAAACTGGACGTGGGCGGTTCAAGAAGTGAAGCACCTGATGGTGCAGACGAAATGCCGGCAGACAGGCAACCTTGCGTGCCGGATATTTCCCAATTGGAATAGCCTGGCATGGTCTTATTCGTTTAGCGGTTGCGGCTGTTCTTCCTGACACGCCAGAACGGCCTCAATGGCTTTGGCGGACCCACTCAAATCGAGCTCTACCTCGGTTCCACTTTCGCCAATGATCGTGACGCTTTGACGCTTTCCGAATTCACCTACAAATGCAGGGTTATCGAAATAGGCGTAACCTCCCGGGACGCCATTCTTGAAAACCCCGACCGCTTCGCCTTCGAACTTAGCGTCACCGAAATCGAACTTAACAATCCCCGTCGCCCCATCCTCGATCTGAACCCAGGCCGGATTGTAGGCTGCGAAAAAGCCGCCACCCTGTTTGGGGGCGGCCCCTATTTCGACCGTCATATCGTTTTCAAAGGGTTTCCAGGCGAGACACCCGTTGCCTTTCTCAGGATCAATCAGGATTTTCCAGTCTCCGGACTTACCCCATTGTTCCATACCGGCAGCGAAAGCAAAGCTCCCACTAAGCACGAAAGCTGCGGACAGTGCCCATTTTATCATCTGAAACCTCCAAACGCCCTGAAGACTACATCTGTAACTCTACCTGTTGCGCGGCCCCGATCCAACTGCTCCCATAGTGGGCAAGGTCACTTGGTTTGTTCGGCTGTATTCGCGAGCTTTCCGTCCCATTCCTCTGTCGGAACTTTCGGTTCTGGTGGGTCCGCAATGTAGGACGGCGTCATTATCTGCGTTCCGTTTTCATTGAACACGTCGACAATGTTCTCATGAAGATCGGACAGTATCTTGGGCAGGCTCGATCCACGAGACGTGTACGCATTGATTTCATAGTTGATTGCGTAGTCGGCCAACTGGGTCCAAAGCACAAATGGTTCAGGGTTCTTTTTCAATCCTTGCGTGCGATGGGCTGCTTCCACAAGCATCGCCTTGATCTTCTTTGGTGACTCTTCGTATCCAATTCCCACCGTCGTATGCACCAATATCCCGCGACCATCCACTTTTCGCGAGTAATTTATGACTTCGGAATTGAGAAGCTGCGCGTTTGGAATACTTATCATTTCGTTTTTGACGGATTTGATAAGAGTTTCCATCAGCTTTATCTCGGTGACGTCCCCGATCTTGTCGCCGACCTTAATGCGATCACCTACGTTTGTACTGCGCCTGTAGATAACGAACAAACCAGCCATCATGTTTGAAACAACGGTGTTCGAGCCAAGCGAAACCATGATGCCGGCCAGAATTGTCAGACCCTGAAAGGCACGGGAGTCAGATCCCGGAATATAGGGGTACGCAAACACCAACGCGATCACGATGATCAAAGCCCTGACCAACATGTTCGTGGGTGCAATCCAGTGATCTTCGAAGTCCTTGAGCTCGAACACGCCGCTCTCAAGGTTTTCAAAGAACAGATCGATGCCGCGAATTGCCATCCGCGTCACAGCGGCAATGATCACAAGCATGATCAGGTTTGGGATGTACCCCACGATAGCCAACACGACACTGATGAGCGGCTCGCTGATGTATTTCAAAAGGATCTGGGCGATGTCCTGTGTTTCCGCGAAAGACAGCAGCACCAATGAAAGGTAGTAGTAAAAGAAGAACAGAAACAGGACCCACATCAATATGTGGATCGAGTAAACGATGATCGAGGCAATTGCCCTGCTTCTCAAGATCGACTTGGTGGCCTCCTCGACGCCTTCTGCTCTCTTCTCCAGACTATTTCTGATGTATCTCAACAGCTTTCGCCGCTTTGCAAAAAACCCATAAGACGCAAGGGCAAAGATCACCGTCCACGCAAATGCAGCCATCGCGCTGTCGACTCTGCCCTCATTGGACCTGGCATCCCGGTATTGCAGGATCGCAGCCTCGATCGCCTCTGCTTGCAGCCCGGCTAGGACTTCGATCGCCATCTGTTCATGCTCGGCATCCGCTTGGGTGGTTATCGTAACCATTTGCCCGTCGGCGCGGATCAGCTTCCCGAATTCAGCGTCCGAAATCAGCAACTGGACAATTGACTTGTTGGAAGCATCAGCGACCTGGGCTATCCGTTCTTCGATTTTTCTGGCTCGTTCCGTGGCAGGCAAAGCACTTGAGCCTCGAACCACGAACAACTCCTCACCGTCGATAACGACCGGAGCGATAAATTCTGGATCCTCTCTTTCTTCCGGCGGGGTAAGAGTTTCTTCTGACTGGGCAAATGCGACACCGCACACAAGCAGAAAGGACGCGAACCAAAGCGATACAGCTCTCATGACTTTGCTCCCTCCACGGGTATCAGATGAACATCCCGTTGTGGGAAGGGGATCGAAATGCCCTCTTGGTCGAACTTCTCTTTCGCTTGCCCAGTGAGGTCCCAATAGACCGTCCAATAGTCTTCGGACTTGGACCATGGGCGACAGAAGATATTGACCGAACTGTCTCCCAGCTCTCCTACGAAAACCTCGGGTTCTGGCGTCTTCAGACATAGCTTGTGCTGCGCCACCAGGTCTTTGAGAACTTCAATTGCCCGGGCCGCGTTGTCCGAATACGCGATGCCGAAAACCAGATCGATCCGACGTTCTTCCGACGCGCTTACGTTGGTTATCACGTCGCCCCAAATCTTGCTGTTCGGAACCACGATAATCTGGTTGTCGAATGTTCTGATTTTCGTTGAAACCACGGACATCTCGTCCACAAAGCCCGATGAACCGCCGACCTGTATATAGTCGCCAGTGTCGAACGGTTTGAGGACCATGATCATCAGGCCGCTTGCCAAGTTGCCCAACGTTTCTTGCAATGCAAAGCCCAGGATGAAGGACAAACCGCCCAGTATGGCAAACAGGGGTGTAACGTTCACGCCGAACAGTGCCAAAACGACCAGTATGCCAAGGACAAATACAGCCCAATATACGGTTGTGGCCACAAACCTTTTCAGCATCCTCGAAATCGTCGGAATTTTGTTTAATCCACGTTCGGTTACCCGTCGCACCATTCGGGCGACGAACATCATGGCCCAGACGGCCAGCAAGACCCCCAGACCAGCCATCAGCAGACCGATGCCCCCGTCCCAGGAAATCAGCCAGGCCCAGGCGTTCTGGAAAAGTGTTTGAAGATCAGTTGTTTTTAGGGCGCCGGCTTTCAGAGCGAGAATATAGTCGGTGTGCGGTGTCAGATCCTCGGCCTTCGCACCTTTCAATGTCCATGCCTCGAGCACCACGCGATAGCTGTCCAAAATTTCGGATCCGGTGTCATTCAAGGAAGACAACTGCGATCTCAAGCCATCTTCTTGAGTTTCGCTTGCTGACCGGAGTCTCAGATTAATCCGAGCAATGTCTTCGAGCTGAGAGCGCACATATCCCTGCCAAGTGGTTGCGACCTCGCTAAGCTCCTCAGCGGTCAAGGGGACTAGCAGGACTTCCAGGTCATCCGCCGATATTGCCTGATCGACGACCTCATCCAGAAGACTACTATCTTCCACTTCAACGGTTTCCGGCTCGGCCGTCGTTTCTTGCGCGCTGGCAGGAAACGTAGTTGAAATCGCTGCGAACCAAAGAAATAGCCAAATAAGCCCGGCTCCGAGTGGTCGTCTCATTTCTCTGTCCCCTCCTTCTATAACGGTTGAAAAAAGCACACAGAGACGCAACAAATCTACACTCATGTTTGAAATCGAATGTTTTGGTGTGATGAACTTGTTGCACGAGGGCTCTGTCGAACCAAAATGATACAGCTCTGGAAAGCTCCACAAATTAGCTCCATGTGACTTCAGTAAGGCTACTTTTGGATGAGCTTCCTGGATAGGCGTATCCGTTTGCTTTCAAACGGAAAAATTAACTGAAGATGAACGGGGCGTTTTCAGTGCGTTCAAAGCTGGTCAAGCATAGTCACCTTTAGGCTGTGAAGCTAAGTGAAAAGCATGTGTCTTGAGGGGGGGAAACAAAACGTTCGAAGAAGGCTGGATTGTTTGAAAATTACGGTCTTCGACCTCTAACTCATACTTCCAGGGGGTCATCTACAGATTTGAACGGCAGAAGTTTCTCGACGCCTCAATAGAAGCGAATTCAATTAGCTAAACAGAACGTTGGGCTATGAGTCTGAGCCGCGTGTCCGGTGACATGTTTGAGTATTGAGTTCGTTGATAGTGAATAAAGTGGGCAATAAGAAACCTAAGTTCGAAAAGCTGCCCGAACGGGTGTTCTGGGCTTGTCTCTTCATCACCGTTGTTTTTCTTCGGTGCTTTTCGGGATAGTCGCGCAAAGGAAAAACTGGCCGCCTGTTCCACAGCTCCGCTCAGTTTACAAAGTCCTATTCGTGGACAAATCCCTGACACGAGAGGCGCGGGCATACCATAAACATCTTCAGCCGACGCGCAAACAAGGCAGCGGTGTTGTAATCAATAGTCAGCCGGGCCGTCAGGACACCATTCTGCTGATGGGTTTCTTTGACGGTGAGAACCAGGTCAGGCTTGTGAACCGTGACGGTAGCGTCATCCGCAAGTGGTCGTTGAATTACACTAAGCATTTTCCCGATGCCGACACACGCCCTTGCGGTCATCTCACCAACCCTTTGATGACGGACGTTCATGGCGCATTGCTGATCGAGAAAGGCGAGCTTGTCTTCAGTTATGAGTATTGCGGAGCTGTGAAGCTGGACCGATGTTCCGGGGTTCTCTGGACGCTAAACGAAAAAACCCACCACTCGATAGTTACATCGGAAAACGGAGGATACCTGACGCGTGGCCGGGACGAATGGATGGCATCTGAAGTTGTTGATCGCTTTCCACCCTTTTCGACCCCCGCAACAAACGAGACGATACTGGAAGACACCATCCTGAGACTCGATCAACAGGGTCAGGTCCTTGAGCGCGTTTCGATACCCGGCATCATTATCGACAGCGGGCTGTCCGCGTTGCTGACTGCCAACGGACGGGAGATTAAGCCATCGCATGTGGCGCGTAATGAGTTGGTTCATGCCAACAAAATTGACGAGCTGCCTTTGGAATTGGCGGACAAGTTTCCATTGTTCAGCGCAGGAGATTGGGTGATCTCTATGCGGGGGCTCAATCTTTTGATGGTAGTTGATGCGACCACCCGGAAAGTAAAGTGGTACCAGACGGGTCCCTGGGTTCGGCAGCACGATCCCGAGTTCCGCTCGGACGGGAAAATTTTGATCTTCAACAACAACGCTTACCTTACGTCCTACACACCAACCGAGAAAACCCGGCTGGATGCGCCCCGCGACACCAACATCATTGCGATTGACCCGGTGAGCCGCGAAACGGAAGCCGTATTCGGAAGCAAACCGGGTCAGGAGATGTTGTCGGTCGTACGCGGGCAGCACGAAATTCTGGAAAACGGCGGCATGCTGATCACCGAGTTTGACGCCGGGCGCGTTCTGGAAGTGGACAGAACAGGCAAGGTGATCTGGGAATACGTAAATGAATATGATGACGAATTTGTTGGTGAGATCACCAATTCGAAACTCTATCCACCGGACTATTTTGAAGTCGATTGGAAGGAATGCGCATAATGAACCGGCTTAGCAAACACACGCTCGTAGGCCGCATCGCCCAGCCTATTTTGGTTATCTGCACCGTCTTATTACTGCTGCCGAGCCCGGCACAAGCCTATATCGGCCCCGGAGCAGGGTTAGGCTCGATAGCCGTTACGGTTGCTGTCATTCTGGGTGTGATTTTTCTGATCGTCGGTCTGGTCTGGTTCCCGCTCAAACGGTGGATCGGGGGGCGGAAGAAAAGGGCCGATTCCGCACCATGACGTCAGCGTTAGCCGTTTCTCTTTTGGCGGTTGCAGGGTTCATTCTGGCCCTGTGGCTAACAAACATCGCAGGGACGGCCCAAAACGGTGTGAGCACCTGCATGGCGGGTGTCACTGCACTGTTTGACAATCAGCTTTCGGACGACGCCAAGGAAAAGGCCGCAAGGCAGGCGGGGTTGAAGCTGTTGGCGGGCGGTCTGAATCTGACATGGCGCATCGCGCTGGCCCTGGCTGCGACAGGTCTGCCGATTGCATTGGCGGATTGGGCAGGCGTTGTGGCAGGTGAAGCGGTACTTGGGCTCATGCTTCGCCTGGATTACATCGTTGTGGTATTGGTTGTTGCCTTTGCGGGCGTCAAGATTGTCAGCTGGCTACGTCGTGCCGATGCTTCGGAAGATAATGAAGGGGGTCAGTACTCGTCGATCGACCAGTTTGTGCATAATCTTGCATTTTCAGGCCCGGCGGTGCTGAAACTGGGCGCGCGGCTAGAAGATCGCCTGGTAAGGGTGTCTTGCACTTCTGATGGGCAGCGACCGGTATTCGTAACCTCTCTCGCTCGCGGCGGCACAACGGCAGTCCTCAACGCACTGCACGATGCGCCCGAAGTAGCTACGCATATGTACCGGGATATGCCATTTATTACGGCTCCTGTTATGTGGAACAAAATAGCCGGCGGTCAGCATCGCGGCGTCCGGCGGCGGCAGCGCGCCCACGGCGACGGGATGGAGATCGACCTTGATAGCCCGGAAGCGTTAGAGGAAGTGCTTTGGAAAGCGTTCTGGCCAGAACGCTACCGGGGGACTTCGATTCCACTTTGGGACGTTGGCGACACAGACCCTCGGGCAGACCAGTTTTTGCGACAGCACATGAGCCGCATCATCAGAGCGCGGAACTGTCAGGCGGGTCCAAATGACGTGCCGAAAACGCGCTATTGCTCCAAGAATAACGCGAACATTGCCCGAATTCCCTATCTGCTCAAATCCTTCCCGGATTGCCGGATCGTGGTTCCGGTTCGGCGACCGGAATGCCATGCCGAGTCTCTGCTTCGCCAGCACAACAATTTCAGCAAGCTTCAGGCTCGGGACAGTTTCGTAACCCGAAACATGGCCGATATCGGACATTTCGAGTTCGGAGATCTGCATAAACCCTTCTTGTTTAAGGACTTCAATCCGGTCGGCAAAGACACACATAGGCTGGACTATTGGCTGGACTACTGGATCTGCGCCTTCAAGGCGCTTCTGAAGCATAAGGATCAGTGCATTTTGTTGTTTCAGGACGACCTGCGTAGCGCCCCACAGGCAACCATGGAAACCTTGTATGACTTGCTTGGGCTGTCACCCGCCACCCAAAGCTTTGAACAGTATTTTCATTCAAAACCCGACCTGGTCAGGACCGATAACTTTGAACTTTCGCGACTGCGAGATGCCCATGAAATCTATGCTGCTCTTAGGGATCACTCCATCACCACCGGATCGGCAGTTGCATCCAATCGAGCTTGAAGCAACTGGTCTAAGCACCAATGGCTAACTAAGCAAATTCGAATTTTACCCGTTCCCGTAAGCTGGACCGCCATGCTTCAACTGGCGCCAGCATGAGAACCCAATGGGATCACGATGCTGCACCTCAGACCACCGAGTTCTTCCGACCTGCCCAGATCAAGACTGGCACCATATGCCGTGAGCAGATCCACTGCGATTGCCAGCCCCAAGCCGCTGCCGGTGACGGATGTGTCGAGCCTCCCCCCGGACCGAAGCGCTTCGCGTCGGTCATTTTCGGGAATTCCCGGTCCGTCGTCTTCGATCCGAATTTCGATAAACTGGTCCTGCCGCGTCGTTGTCACCTGCACAATCTGCCGGCACCATTTCATTGAATTGTCCAGAAGGTTTCCTAGAACCTCTTCGATGTCCTGCTTGTCCATTCGAACCCACAGGCCGGGAATGGTCGCCACCTTTAATGTCTTCTGTTCACGCTCGGCCATCAGGGAAAACAGCTTTGCAAGCCGGTCGATGGAATTTGACAGGTCTGTACGGGAATGGGTCAGTTCGGCAGTGTTCATCGCGCGCATTCGCGCCAGAGAGCGGCCAAGTTGCGCATCGATCCGATCCAGAGATTCCTGTGCGGTTTTGATGTCCACCCCGGCCTCGGACAAACTATCCAGTTCATTCTGCAAAATCGCGGCCGGTGTCTTCAGCGCATGTGCAAGATCAGCCGCCTGCCTGCGGGACCCGGAGACAATGTCGCGGTTGCGTTGCAATAGCTGGTTGAGGCCCTGGACAAGCGGCGACACTTCCTCGGGGTAGTCTTCCGGTCTGAGGTCTTCGTCCACGTTCCAACGCTGGGCCACATCTGACCGCAGTTTGCGAAGCGGCCCAAGAATGGCCGACATCAGCAACAGCGAACCGGCGATGCCTATCAGGCCAACCAGCCCAAAAACCGGGATTAGGCTGCGTTGTGCGGCCCGGCGTTCCGCGATGAGCTTGTCGCGGTTTTCAGCGACGCTGATGCCCCAGATCGTGCCATCTTCATAGGTGATCTTCTGATATATGCCGCGGACCGCTTCATTCTCCGGCCCATCGGTGTTCCACAGCATAACTGTGTCGGGTGCATCTTGCGGCTCGGCGAGGGTTTCATCGAAAAGGGAAGCCGAGGAGTAAACTTCGCCTGCCTCGCTTGTCACCTGCCAGTATCGCCCGGAATATGGAGTACTGTATGCCGGATCGAAAATCAGATCACGCAGTGCTTCGGGATTGTCGGTGGTGACACTCAGTCCAACGATCAGTTGTGTGTGCCGGTCCCGAAGCGTTGTATCGAACTGCTGGGAAACCCGGGAATCGATGTAGGAAAAAACCGCCAGCGTGCCCACACCCACAGACATTGCTCCGGACAATATTCCGCCCAGCAATGCCCGTTGTCGCAGCGAAAGCATCAGGCAGAATCGATCATGTATCCGCGACCCCGAACCGTTGTGATCAGGTCCGGTCCCAGCTTCTTGCGCAGGCGCGTAATAAATACGGCAATTGTGTTGGAATCCCGATCCTTGTCATACTCATAGATATGTTCCGACAATTCAGTGCGCGAGATCAGGCGCCCGGGGTTATGGGCCAGATAGGTGAGGACGGCGATTTCCTGTGCGGTCAGATCAACCGGAATTCCGTCCACGGAGACACGCCCGTTTCTTGTGTCCAAAAGGACGCTTCCCATTTCGATGACCGGGTTCAGCTGTCCGCTCTGTCGCCGTAAAATCGCACGGACGCGGGCCGCCAGTTCGGGCATGTGAAAAGGCTTGGTCATATAGTCATCTGCACCTGCATCCAGACCGTCCACCCGCTCGCTCCAGCCGTCTCGGGCGGTCAGGATCAGAACAGGCGTCTTTATTCCGGCACTGCGCCAATCTCGCAAAACGGAAATCCCGTCACGTTCCGGAAGGCCGATGTCCAAAATGATCATGTCGTAGGGTTCAGTCGACCCCATATGCAGCGCATCAACCCCGCTATGGACTACATCGACGATCCGACCTTCGGCGCTCAGTAGTTTTTTGATCTGCTCGCACAGGCGCGGTTCATCTTCTGCAAGTAGGATTCTCATGATTTGAAACTACAGGCGAATTGATGACGGATCATCAGTTATTTCTTGCCACCGCCATTGCCGTTGCCGCCGCCATTACCGCCACCGTTGCCGCCGCCATTACCGCCACCGTTGCCGCCGCCATTACCGCCACCGTTGCCGCCGCCATTACCGCCACCGTTGCCGCCGCCATTACCGCCACTGTTGCCACCGGCGTTTCCATTGCCGTTGCCACCAGCGTTTCCATTGCCGCCGCGATTGTTGCCGGAATTACCTCTGCTGTCGCTGTTGGCACTTTTGCTATTGGTATTCTGCACGCTTCCTCTACCGGAATTGGCCGAATTGCCGGGTTTCGCCCGCGCTGCATTTGTAATCTCGCGGCTGACGCGAGACCGGTTGGACACGACGACACCCGTCTGGGCGTCCACGATGACGCTGATGATCTTCCCGTCCGGTTTCTTGACCAGGATACGATAGTAAACCTTATCGGATTCAAAGGCGCGGGCGTCGACGGGGGTTCCGCCGAAAACCTTTTCAACACCTCTGATAACCCTCTTCAGGCGAATGGCACCGCCTGATGTTGTGGCGTGCCGCAATTCGGATTGTTTAAGCTCGCGCACAGCAGCGTTGCCGTCACCTGTCACAAAACAGGTAATCAATCCCGCAGTTGCAAGCAGGTTCCCCAATCCTGAAAGTCTTAGCCGCACAAACATACTCAAACTCTACCGGCTTCAATGTGAACTGGTGATGAACCAGCAGTTAGGCGTGAGTTCAACCACAATATGGTCAAATGGGGTCAAATACATTTGCGTCCAACATGAAATGTTGACGCCTGAAGCAACACTGAGCCCGTGAGGTCCGTTATGAAAACCAAATTTTCCGGTCTGCTGAAAGCCTCCGCAGTCGCGATCTCCCTGATTGGGTCAACCGCGATCGTCGCGGCGTTCACGTTTCCCGACATTGCTTATGCGAAAGAAGGAAAAGGTGGTGGAAATGGCGGCGGCAAAGGAGGAGGTAAAGGCGGCGGAAACGACGGCGGTAATGGTGGCGGCAAGGGCAACGACAGCGCCGGAAAGGGGAACAAAGGTGCCGGAAAGGGTCAAGACGCCAAAGGCAAAGTGACTTCCAGAGGCGGCAGCAAGAAGTCCGCCGGGAAGACAGGTGGCAGAAAGTCCGCTTCCGGAAGCGGGAAATCGAACACGTCAAAGAGCAGCAATTTCTCTCTGAAAGATTTGTTTACGGGCAAGAAATCCAGCGACCGAACAGAAAAACCCAAGCGGAAATCGCAGCGCGTGGCGCGGAGCACCGAGTCTACCGTGCAAGTTGCAAAATCCGTTCGGCCTCTGTCCCGCGAAAAAGACGAATCATGGGCTGAAATTCTGGGCGCACACCCCTCTGAACTGGGTGCGTTGAATGCTGCTCACGCCAGTGAGACCGCTCTGAAGAACGCCGCGCCCAACTCGCGTGTCGGTCGTATTGCAACATACCGCGATACGGTTTTGGAAGGAGACGAACTGCGCGACGACCTGCAAGACGCCCAAGATCTTCTGAACGGACTGGAACCACCTTCACGTCCCATAGGTGAAATCGAAGATGAACTCGAAGCGGCCGAAGCTGATGTGCGCGCGGATGAAGAGCGCGTGGCGGAATTGGAACAGGAACTTGCCGACGCCGGGGGTACAGACCCACATATCGAAGCGCAGTTGGACGAGGCGAATGCCGAACTGCAGGAATCTAGGGACACCGCTGCCGAGCTAGCTGCCGAACAGGAAGCTGCAAGCAATTACGACGACGCTGTTTCTGAAGTTGAGGACCTGCAGGGCCAGCTGGAGGATCAGACGCTTAGGGAACGTGAGGCGTTGGAGAATGCGGCCAACAAGCCGGTCACAGATGAAGTCGAAGCGGCGGTCAAGTCGTTGCTGGGGTTGTAAATCAGGAGTTTCGCGCCTTTCCGAATTCGGAGGCGCGAGAGGTCGGGCCAGCCAAATCATTTCCAACCCCTTGGCTGGCCCATCACCTACTGAACGCCAAGACATAACTCGGATCACATCTGAATATGCAAAGAAAAAGCCCGCTCTGGCGCAGAGCGGGCTTTAGCTTCGTATTGTTCCCGGGGAAGACGACACCCAAGGGAACCGAGAGATCGTCTGCGGTAACTCAGACGTCCCTCATCGCCTCAATCAGTCGCTTGTTATTCACAATATTGATGAGTGCGTTTTCAATAGGAGGGAAGCGACCGCTGCTCGAATCTTTGTTTTTCGACACGCCGCTGCAGACGACAGCGCTGGATGATTGCTTTGCCGCGGGGGGGGTGTGCATCGCAATCGCTGTGGTAGTTTTTTCCATGCATGTTCCCTTCCATCAAACCGGACGCATTTCGTTCCGTCCGACTTAGTGAACCCACTATGGTCGAAAACGGTTGAACACATAGAGAATACATTGTTCACTTTCAGTTAATGTTGTTGTCAGGTTGTAAACAAAGAGCCTGAGGTAGTCCTTTTCGCGCGCAATTTTGCTGTGCGCAGACGGTTTTTTCGAGAAACCGAGTTCCCTTACGACTGTTACAACCCGCCCGTTAGTTACTCGCGAGGGTAATTGAAACACAGTTCAGCGCGAGGTCGCCTATGGTGAAGCTATCATCGCCGACCGTGTAGTCTCCGTTTCGATAGGGGTCCGACACAGGCGGAAAGTTCCGCCAGTGCTATTGCCAGAACCGTGCCTTGGACCGAGACTCTATTCTTGACGCGTTGCCCGACTGATCAAAACCGCAGGGACAGGCAAGACATGCCGCCGTCCAGCTTGGCGCAATCGGTGTTGTCGATCTGGATAACCTCATATCCCGCTTTGTCCAACATCTCTGCCGTGCGTGGAAAACCAGCGGCCATAAGAACAAGGTTGTTGAAGCGGATAGCATTTGCGGCGGCTTCTTCACCATCGGCCACATGCAGGACTCTGTAGCCTTCGAAACAGCCTGACGCATCAAGGCGCCTGGTCGACAGGATCGTCTCGGCATCCATCAACGAACAATCCGTTTTGAAATGCAAGACGCCGTCCGGCGTAAAGACTTCACGCAGGGAGTGGCCCCATTCACTGGCGATCTTGGTCAGTTCTGCCACGCCTGCAGCATCTGTGCGGTCAGAGCGGCCGACAAGGATTTCTTTTCCGGTCACCAGAATATCGCCGCCTTCGACATGGCCGGGGCCTTTGATCTCGCGAACATCGTCATAGCAGGCGCGGATTGTCGGTGCCATTTCAGCCACCTCGCCCAGCCGCGAGGGCGCGCCGGGTCGCATCAGGATAGCGCCTTGCGGTAGGCACAGCGTAGTGTCTTCGACAAACTGGGCGTCCGGGAACGCGTTAAGCGGTTCAAGCTCAATGACGTCGGCCCCGGTGCTGCGCAGGGCTTCGACATAGGCTGAATGGGCAGCCAGCATACCATCCAGGCTGGGATTGCCGATGTCCTCGGCGCGCAGACCGTCAGCAATGGTCGAGGCGGGCCTACGGGTGATGGCCCGGGTAAACTCAAAGGTCGGATTTCGCATTGGTCACTCCTGATCCGGATTGCGTCCGGCAATGTCAATTTCCAGAATGGAGGGGCAATTCTGAGCGCTGGCCGCTGCCAGAGCGGTCGCAATGGCCCTCGGGTCTGGTGGTACGCGTGTGTAGGGTATGCCGAACGAGGCAGCCGCGGCGGAAAATTTAGGCGGGGTCGGGTCGCACCCGATCACCTTCACATCCACGGCTTCCATCGAGGTCGCGATTTCGCCGTAACCGTGATTGTTCCAAAGAACAAAGGTGATGCGCAGGTTTTCGTCCACTGCGGCCATGACCTCGGGCAGCGAGAACTGAGCGCCGCCATCGCCAGCGATACAAATGACATGGGCGTCCGGGGCGGCGATCGCAGCGCCGATGGCTGCAGGTATACCATAGCCCAGCGCACCGTATCCGGTAGCGGCATTGAACCAGCCGCCGGGGCGGTCGTGGTCGTAGTAGAGGTTGCCCGCATAGATCGGCTGAGTGGAATCTCCAATCATCAGCGCGCCCGGCACCGCATTGCGCATTTCGTTCAGAATTTGGACCTGAGCACGATAGTTCGGACCGATCTCTTCATACGCGGCGGTGCGGGTCTTTTCAGCGCGGGCCACCCCTGCGTTTTGGTTTGATTTGCCGGGCAGGGCTTTCAACAACGCGGTCATAGCTTCGTCAGCGCGGCCTTCGATAGCAATCGCGACATCGTGGCGAGCCAACTGGTGCGGACAAATGTCAACGCGTATAAGCCGGGACATGGCCGCAGTTTTCCCCGTTGCATACATATCATAATCGGTGGGGCCCAGCTCGGTTCCCACAGCGAGGACACAATCGGCATCTTCGATAAGTGCTTGGACGGACTTCAGGCTGGGGCTTGCTGGTACGGTAAGCGGATGACCATGAATCAACCCGCGGGCATTCGCGGTTTGCACGACCGGCGCATCGAGGCGTTCTGCCAGAGCTTGCAACTGCGATCCGGCCGATTTTGCTCCGCCGCCAGCAAGGATGACCACTTTCTTCGCCGCCGATAATTGGTCTGCCGCGTCTTGAATCCGTGTTGGGTCCAATGCCGGGCAGGCCTTGGCACTCGGGGCCACGGCGCTCTGCGCTGCGAGTCCTGCGACATCCAGCGGGATCTGGATATGAGTTGGGCCGGGTCGACCCGCGGAGTAGGGTGCAAAAGTGCGGTCCAGAGCGGTGCCCAGGTCGTGAGCCTGCTCGACATGCTCGGAAACCAGCGCAACAGTTTTGGCCAGCGCGTGCTGATCGGGCAGTTCGTGCAGATGGCCAAGTCCCCGATTCAAGGTGCTGCGTTCGTTAACGCCTGAAACCACCAGCATTGGGACTGAGTCCGCCCGGGCCTGGGCCATTGGTGTCAGCGTGTTTGTCAGGCCAGGACCCGTGATCACAAAGGCAACGCCCGGTTTCCCCGAGACACGGGCATAGCCGTCAGCCATGAAGCCAGCGCCCTGTTCGTGTCGTGGTGTCACGTGACGGATGCCAGAGGCTGCAAGACCGCGATAAAGCTCGACCGTATGCACGCCGGGAATGCCAAAAACACAGGAGACTCCCCTTTGCTTCAACTCGGCGACCAGCGCTTCGCCGACTGTTTGGTTGGTCATGCAACGCTCCGTTTCTTGCGGTTTGCGTGGGCGACGATGCGGTCCAGTGCGGTGGCAAAACTGTCGTCGTCAATGGTGAGAGCAACCCGAACCCAGTCCCTGAGGCTTTCGCCAAAGGCAGAGCCGGGCATGACCGAAACACCATGCTCCAGCAGGTCCCAGGCATAGGCGTCGCCGTCCAATCCGCTGGCCGAGACGTTGACCAAGGCAAACATGCCGGCATCGGGCCGGTGGACGGTCAGCCCGGATTCGGTGTGCAGACGGTTTTCCAGCAGCGCAGCACGCGCCGCGAAGCGCGAAGCCATACCGGCAGCCACCGATGACCCCTCGCGCACGGCCTTTTCGGTCATGTCAGCAATAAAGGGCTGGTTGCCAAACAGCATTGTTTCCGAGACTGGCAACAGCGCGGTGCAGAACTCGGCCGGGCCCACACACCAGCCGCTGCGAAAGCCGGGGGCCGCGTGCGACTTGGAGATCGAAGAGACTGTAATGACCCGGTCTGCCAGCGCCGGATCAGAGAGGGGAGATGCAAACTCTGCACCCTCGAAGATCAGATGCTCGTAGACTTCGTCGGATATTATCCAAAGATCGTGTTCTATCGCGAGTTCACCAATCTTCCGAACGTCCTCGGGCGTCAGGATGGCGCCTGTCGGGTTGTGCGGAGTCGTGAGAAGAATGGCGCTGCTGCGGGGGGTAATGTGCGCGGCAAGGTCTTCTGCCTGCAACCGAAATCCGTTTTCGGGGCGTAGCGGCACCGGCACCGGCTCGGCACCTGACGCTCGGATCACGCCCTCATAGGTGGCATACATTGGATCACCTACAAGAACTTCGGTGCCAACTTCTGCGACGCCCTGCATGACAGTGAAAAGGGCGGTCTGGGTGCCGGGAAAGCAAAGTATGTTCTCTGGCAGAAACCGGCGTCCGCGGGTTGCGGTGTAGGCCTCGGCCAGGGCTGCGCAAAGTCCGGCTTCGCCGCGTCCGTTGGAATACCCTGTGCGACCCAATTGCAGCGCGGCCGCTGCCGCGTCGCACAGTTCAGTTGGGGTTGGAACATCTGGTTCGCCAATGGTCATTTCCACGATATCGGCCCCGGCCTCGACCATAGAGCGTGCTTTCAGATGCACCTCCCATTTCCCGCCGCCCAAACCGGCCAGCCGTTCGGTAATTGCTGTCAGCCTCATTGGCGCTCACTCTCCTGCGTTAGATCCAAATCAATGATGGCGGAAACGGATTGCAGCCCGATTTCGACCAGTTCGCCCGGCGCAAAAGCATCGGGAAGGGCGCCGCCCTCAAGCCAGAGGCCGTCAATAACCGCGTTGCAGGCGATGGCCAGTTGACGCAGGCGGGCGGGAGAGGGGGCGCGGCCCGCTTCTTTCATCGAAGCGGCGATCAGCCCCTCCAGTTGGTCGCGAAAATAGGCGTATGTGCGTTCGTGCGTCGCCTTCATCTGTGGGTCGCGCTGCACCTTGTTCAGAAAGCTGGCCCACAGCGCGATTGCCCTTGGGTCGACAACCGGGGCTGTCAAAGACGCCGTCACAAAAGCGATCAACCGGGCGCGTGCGCTGGCCGCCGCGCCGTTTGCCGGGGCAAAGGTTTGATCCGTCATTGTGTTCATGTGGTGCTCGTAAGCGGCGACGATCAGTTCCTCTTTGGAACTGAAATAATGCCGGATCAGTCCCTGGGTGACATCTGCGCGCTCGGCGATTCCCCGCACCGTCGCCCCGCGCACGCCTTGTTCGGCCACCAGCTCAAGCGTGGCCAGAATCAGCGCCTCCTGCCGGGATTCAGCCGATTCCCGCCTGAATTTTTTGCGCTCTTCGCTCACGATAGTTCCTTTTTTCTGACGGCTGTAATTATACACTTGCATAATTACTAGGTTCACGGCTTACTGCAATCAGAATTTTGGGGTCACGGAAAATGGACACTGCCACTGCATCAGTTCAGCTGACGGACACGCGCCGCGAGGCGATCCGAGTCGAAGACCTGCACAAGTCCTTTGGAAATCTGGAGGTGCTGAAAGGCGTGGATCTGACCGCGCATCAAGGTGACGTCGTGGCGATCATCGGCGGCTCGGGGTCGGGCAAGTCGACCATGCTGCGCTGTATCAATTTTCTTGAGACGCCAAGCTCAGGCAAGATCGTGATTGGCGGTGAGGAAGTGGCGATGCGGGCTGATGGCAGCCCGGCCAGCCAGAAGCAAATCGAACGAATCCGAACCAAGCTGGCGATGGTGTTTCAACAGTTCAATCTGTGGACACATCGAACCCTTCTGGAAAACGTGATCGAGGTGCCGGTGCATGTCCTGAAGGTTCCGAAATCCGAGGCGATCGATCGCGCACACGAATTGTTGCGCCGGGTAGGGCTGGGCGGCAAGGAAGACACGTTCCCGGCCTACCTGTCCGGCGGGCAGCAGCAGAGGGCTGCAATTGCCCGGGCATTGGCGGTGGACCCTTCCGCCATGCTGTTTGATGAACCGACCTCGGCGCTGGACCCTGAACTTGTGGGCGAAGTTCTGACAGTGATCCGCGATCTTGCCGCCGAAGGGCGCACCATGCTGCTGGTCACCCACGAAATGAAGTTCGCGCGCGAAGTCGCGAACCATGTCGTCTACCTTTACCAAGGTCGTATTGAAGAGCAGGGGAAGCCTGCCGAGATCTTTGGAAACCCGCAATCCGAACGACTGAAACAGTTCCTCAGTTCCGTCGGGTAGCACACAAAAAACCAAATAATATCAACAGGGAGAATCCTATGAAACTCAAAGCACTTCTGACTGCGGCCTCTGCCGTGGCTGTTCTGACTGCAGGCGCCGCTGCCGCTGAACAGGTCAAGATTGGCATCGCAGCCGAGCCTTATCCTCCGTTTGCCTCGCCCGACAGCTCGGGCAATTGGGTCGGCTGGGAAATTGAGGTGATTGGTGCCGTCTGCGCTGCGGCGGAACTGGACTGTGTGATCACACCTGTCGCATGGGACGGCATCATCCCGTCGCTGACCGGCCAGCAGATCGACGCCATCATGGCTTCGATGTCAATAACCGAAGAGCGCCTGAAAACCATTGATTTCAGCGACCCTTACTACAACACCCCGGCGGTGATCGTGGCGGACAAGTCGATGGACATTGAACCGACCCCTGAGTCGCTGGCGGGCAAGATAGTCGGCATCCAGGCCTCGACCATTCACCAGGCTTACGCGCAGGAATACTTCAAGGACGCAGAGCTGAAGGTCTACCAAACGCAGGACGAGGCCAATCAGGACCTGTTCGCGGGCCGCATCGACGCGACCCAGGCGGACAGCATTGCCATGGCCGACTTCGTGAACTCGGACAATGGCAGCTGCTGCGAGATCAAGGGTGCCGTTGCGGATGACCCGGCGATCCTGGGCCGTGGTGTTGGTGCCGGTGTGCGCAAAGGCGACACCGAGCTTCTGGAGGCGCTCAACAAAGGGATCGCGGCGATCCTGGCAGATGGAACCCACGAGAAAATCACCGCGGGCTATTTCACGACCAGCATCTACTAAGGCGCTGCTGTGACCGGACTGTTCGAGACACTGGGCCTCGGCGCCAGCGCCGAGTTGCTGTCGCTGTCAAGCTGGGGAGGCAACCTGCTGCGCGGGCTTGCCAATTCGCTGCAGATCGCCTTCGGCGCATTTGGGATGGGGCTGGTAATCGGGCTGTTCGGAGCCTACGGAAAGCTATACGGCGGGAAGGTCACACGCGACCTTCTCGCCATCTACACGACTGTGATCCGGGCGGTACCTGAGTTGGTGCTGATCCTGATCCTCTATTACGTCGGCAGTGATATCATCAACAAGATTTCTGAGGCGGTGGGCGGAGGCCGGGTTGAAATCAACGGTATCGCGGCAGGCATCTGGGTGCTGGGCGTGGTACAGGGGGCCTATGCCACCGAAGTTCTGCGCGGTGCCATCAAGGCTGTTCCGGTGGGACAGATCGAAGCGGCAAAGTCTTACGGAATGCCAGCTTTCATGATCATGCGTCGGGTAACGATACCCGCGATGATGGGGTTTGCGGTGCCGGGGCTTGCCAATTTGTGGCTCATCGCAACCAAGGACACGGCGTTGCTGGCCGTTGTCGGATTTAGTGAATTGACCCTGGAAACAAGGCAGGCGGCAAGCAGCACTCGGGCCTATTTCACTTTCTTTCTGGCGGCGGGCTTCCTCTATCTGATGGTGACCCTGTTTTCGGGTGTGGTTTTTGCCCGAATTGAGAAATGGGCACGGCGCGGTCAACCTTCGCTGAAAGGGGACGCCGCATGACAACCTTTAAAGCCCTGATGCAACCGCACCGCATCGTTATGATGCTTCTGTTTGCGGCATTGGTGATCTGGTGCGCGTTTTCGCTACGCTGGGACTGGATCCCAAAATATGCGCCCTTGGCACTGCAAGGTCTTTGGACCACGGTTTGGCTTCTGGTTGTTACAACTGTTCTGGGCTTTCTTTTGGCTGTGCCGCTTGGATTGGCGCAGGCGGTCGGGCCTTGGTATCTGGCCACTCCAGCTCGGGTATTCTGCACCATAATTCGCGGTACGCCGCTGCTGCTGCAGATTTGGTTGCTGTATTATGGGCTGGGCTCTCTGTTTCCCCAGTTTCCCTGGATCCGTGCATCGGAACTGTGGCCGTACCTGCGCCAGGCGTGGCCCTATGCAGTGCTCGCGCTAACCTTGTCATTCGCGGGCTATGAGGGCGAAGTAATGCGCGGCGCGTTTTCCGGGGTGGCGAAAGGGCAGCTTGAGGCCGCAAAGTCTTTTGGTATGCCTCGTTTCACCATGTTCCGCCGGATCTGGTTGCCGCAGGCAGTCCGCAACGTGCTGCCGACTTTGGGTGGCGAAACAATTCTGCAACTTAAGGCAACGCCATTGGTGGCGACCATAACAGTGGTCGAGATCTATGCAGTTTCTTCCCGGGTTCGGGCAGACACGTTTATCGTTTACGAACCACTGCTGCTGCTTGCGCTGGTTTATATGGCGATTGCGGGCCTGATTGCTCTGGCATTCCGGCGGTTCGAAGGGGTTTGAATCGCTTTGACGCTTTTCAGATAAACTCGACTTTAGGCTACGTAAGCGTTTCGCCTGCTTCAGTTTTCTTGCCAAGTCTTGTCCGTTAAAGATCTGCCAAAGAAAACAACCGCTCACTTCCAGGCGGCTGTAAAGAACCGAACAATGGTCAACTCTTTGAAGAATGACGGTTGCTGACCCAGCGGCAACACGGCATTCGAGTAAGCGTTTGGACGCAGAGCGCATCAGGGGCTTTTGTGTTCCGCGACCATTGCCGTATTGACACAACAGCCATGGCAAATTTTCTGGATTTCCGGGTCCCACATGGAACATTACGTGGCATCTGCGCTAAGGTAAGGTGTTAATTCAGTTGCTATGGATATGATCAAAATGACTATTCGCACCCAAGCCGTCGCCCTTGTCCTTGCTGCGATGTACCCGGCAGCTTCAATGGCGAGTGATACTGAAGTTTCCCGTGTCATGGCACCGTTCCAAAAGCCAGCTGTACTCCCTGCATCCGGCGTCGACTGGACAGGTTTTTCCGTTGGTTTGGAACTTGGTTATGCCCCCGACGTGGAAGGCTCCAGCGGTCCGATCTACGGCGCGAAATTCGGCTGGGACTACGATTTCGGCAAGGTCATAATCGGGTATTTCCTGCAATACACCCGGACGAATCTGGACATTGACCCTGGTTTCGAACTGGGTTCATACAAGCGTTTTGGCGCGCGCGGCGGCATCGACAGCGGGTTGAACATGTACTACGCCAGCGCCGGCTATGCTGAACTCGACACGCACGCCAGCGGCGATATTAACCCTGGCGAAGGCGATGGTTATTTCGTGTCTCTTGGTTATGAACGTTTCATCCGCGAGGAGATCACGCTTGGCGCCGAGTTGGTCTATTCTGAGTACTCGGATTTTGAACGTGACTTTAAAGATTTAGGTGTAACCACGCTTTCATTTTCCTTGAACTACAGGTTCTGAATCGGAGCGGGCCACTGGCCCGTATTCGATCATGCGGTCCGGGCAGCGCGGCAAGGGCGTCGCGTGGATTTTCCATTAGATAGGCGCGGCACATGGTATCTGCATGATATCGATATGCTTTTCTTGCCACCCGTCTGAGTGTACCATTGGTCTTGCGCATGTTGCGCGAGGCCTTCGGAGCACTTGCGCCCCACGCGTTGTCTGCAAGGAGGCGTAGCAATTCGGTGCCAATCTATCCCACGCTAAAGACCGTATTCATTCATATTCCAAAAACTGCGGGATCGACGGTTTCAACAATTTTGCGCCGCCCGAACCTCCTGAATTTTACGAAACATGATCCTTCTCCTTCGGTCGATAAGCACTCGTCATTATTTGTGCATCTCGAGCAATTGGGGCCAGAGGCGGCAGACTACTTCAAGTTCAGTTTTGTTCGGAATCCTTGGGACAGGTTGGTCTCGGCCTATCACTATATCATCGCGCGGCGTCAGGAACTGGAACTGGTGGCCAATCACCCCGATTTCGAGAGCTTCCTGTCTTCATTCACGGAAGAACCTTCAAAGTACCTCGACATACCCTATTTCAAACCCCAATCCAGTTTTCTCGTAAATGACGACGGTGAAATGCCGTTGGATTTCCTGGGCCGCTTCGAAACCCTCGATAAAGACCTAAAAGTCGTGCTTCGGGAAATTGGCAGCAGGCGTATGTTCTTCAAGCATCGAAAGAAATCGAAAAGGCGGGATTACCGGGAATACTATTCCGATGAAAGCAGTAAAGCGGTTGGTGAGGTTTACATCCGCGACATTGAGAATTTCGGGTATGATTTCAACGACGGCTTGGTTCGCAAGAAGAACTTCTCTCTCCGAAAATTGTAGCCCCAAGGGGTGACTGAAGGTAAAATAGAATTGGTTTCTACCCGGGCATTGAGTTCGCGCAAAGCGCAAGAATCCTCCGACTCGGTGCCTTAATTTAGGCAGGTTCAATCCCGACCGTAGTCAACCCGATCAAACAAATGGTTCGGCAGAGCTTGCGTCTGGAACCCGCCGTCATGGGAGCGCCACGAGGTCAAGATGGGTCCAAACTGGTGCCATCAATTCGCTAAGCCCTGGAATTTGGCTGGCTTCAAACGACCCTCTGCAAATCACCTTTGAAACAAATCCTTGCGCAACGTCGTAAGGGCTTTGGCGTCGATCTTGGCGTGAATAACAGTTGTTGCCCCGCTGGAAAATGCGCTGGTCAGGGCTGGCCTCAGATCCTCCGGCGACTCTATCCAGATTCCTTTGCCGCTACACAACTCAGCGAACCGGTCGAACCGGGGCGAGGCGATTTCGGCACCAAGCAGACGGCCTTCGAAAAACTCCTGTTGATACGCTTTTTCCGCTCCCCAGGCCTCGTTATCCAGGACCACGACCACGATCGGCAATCCATATGAGATTGCTGTCTGAATTTCGATCATCGTGTATCCGATCGCGCCGTCGCCCATGATTGCCACGACCGGTCGATCCGGGGCGGCGGCCTTGGCGCCAATAGCCGCCGGAAGACCAAAACCGACCAATCCGAAGTCCAGCGGTGTAATCAGTGACTTGGGTGCATAGTGGACCAGGCGGTCTGCTGCCTGAAGACACGTGTTGCCGGTATCCAGCGTTACAATTGCAGTCTCGGGAAGGACATTCCGAATTTCCGCCAAGGCGCGTCTGGGGTGCATTGGCCGCGTGGCGATTCTGGCCTCCTCATCGCGTTCAGCACGCAAGGTTTTCATGTCGTCCTGAAAAGAAATACGCCATGGATCAGCGGCGGGCTTTGAACATTTTTCGGTCAATGCGACGGCCGTTTGGCAGGCGTCTGCCTGAACTGCGATCTCAGCCGGAAAATAGCGACCGACGGCGGACCCTTTGATATCGACATGGGCAATTCGGGTATCGGCCCCGACATAGTCATTGCTGTGAAAGGTCGAGTTGAACCCCAACCGCGCGCCCAGAACGATCATAACGTCTGCCTCTTTGGTCAGGCGCGAGGCGACGCGATTGCCACGTGGCCCCGCCTGTCCGGCGAACCAGGGATGACCATGCCGCATGACATCCGCATGACCCGTCGACGCGACCACCGGAATCTCGAGCGTTTCGGCAAGCCTTGTCAGCGTGTCACACCCGGCACTCCACTTAAAACCGGCACCTGCGAAAATCACCGGGCGCTTTGCGCCGGACAGCAGTCTGGCTATCGCGGTCACATCCTCGGGTGCAGGCGGGCCGGGGCGGGCTATTTTGACGGGCTCCGGCGCAATGGACAGAACCTGGGCCGCGAAAAGATCGCGTGGGACATGCAATACCACCGGCCCGCGTCTACCCGAACTTGCTAGTCGGATTGCATCTTCGAGCATTGGCGCCAGTCGGCTGGGATCGGTCACCATCACCGAACGCTTGCAGATCGGAGCAAACAACGCGACCTGGTCGACTTCCTGAAACGTATCCTTGGCCTGATCGGACCGGCTGATCGCCCCCGCTATGACGACAAGCGGTGAATAGGCCAGATGAGCTTCGGCCACCGCCGTTACAATATTGACCACGCCGGGGCCGGCCTGCGCGCCAAGGACAACCCCGGGTTTGCCCGTCATGCGCGCCCAGGCATCCGCCATGTGCCCGGCCGCGCGTTCATCGCGGGCGCCGATATAGGCGATATCGCCGCCGCGATACATTGCGTCGTAAAGTTCCAGCATCGAGCCGCCGAGTAATCCGAATACCGTGTCGATACGGTTGGCCTTCAAAACGCGATAGACGGCCTCACCGCCATTGATCGTGGTCATCATTTACTCCTCGGATCGGGGGCGCAGGTTCTTTGGGTCGAAAAGCGCTTCGTCATGGACTGTAACGGGTATGTCCTGATTCAGAATCTGCACCGAAAGCCCACTTCGCGCCGTACCCCTGCGCACGAACAGCCAGCCCAGAGATTTTCCGATCGTGTAACCATATCCACCCGACGTTGTCAGGCCGACAACAACGCTGTTATGCAGGACGGGTTCTCCGCCATGAATGTCGATACGATCTGAGTGCAGTTCGCAATAAAGCAGTTCCCATTCCGGCACGTGGGCCAACAAGGCATTCCGCCCAATGAAATCGCGTCTCTCTGCACGCACGAAACGGTCCAAACCGACATCCAGCGGACCGACATCGGTGGTCAGTTCGCCCGACGCGCGGTAAGCCTTCTCCATTCGCATGCCGTTGAAGGCGTAACTGCCAAAATCAATCAGGCCGTGCCCGGCACCTGCCGCGTGGAGCGCATCATAGATCTCCGCGGTCCGGTGGAGTGGCGCGTGAGTCTCCCAACCCAACTCTCCAACAAAAGATACTCGCAAGGCATAGACTGGCACATCCGCCACGGTGATTTCCTGCCCCGACAACCAGGGGAAGGCGGCAGTCGACAGATCCACGTCGGTAAGTTCACGCAGGATTTTGCGCGAGTTCGGACCGGACAGGGCCAGCATCCCCCAGTTCGAAGTTCGGTTGATCATCCGCACGTCCTCGCCTGGCCGAATGTGCGATCGGATCCAATCAAAGTCCGGTTTGGCGCGGGCTATTGCGGAGCCTGTGAAATACCGATCCCGGGCAATGCGCCAGATCGTCATCTCGGTTTCGAACCGTCCATTGGGCGTTAACAGGTGGTTCAGGCTTATGCCTCCGTCGCGGGAGGGGATTGTGTTTGCAGACAACCTGCCCAGCAGATTGCAGGCATCCGGGCCGGTAATTTCGAACTGAGCAAATGCGCATAGATCAATTACGCCAGCAGACGCACGGGTTGCTTGCGCCTCGGCCATCGCGTTGGTGTGCCATGGCTGGTGCCCCCAGCCTATCTGCTCGACTTCACCCGGCATGCCAAAATACCGTGGGCGTTCCCACCCTGCGATCTCGCCGAAAACCGCGCCTTTGGCGGCCAACCGATCATACAGCGGATGTCGCTTGATCGGGCGAAGGGACGTGAACTGCTTGCCAGGGCAGGGCGTGTCATGGCGGCGCATGAATTCATCTTTGGTGCGTTCGAGGATAAAGGTGTCACTGGCAAAATCGCCGTAACGGCGCGGGTCCATCGACCTTGTGTTGATCTGCGTTTCGCCGTGAACCATCCAGTCGGCCAGCACCTTGCCCGCACCGCCGCCCCACGCGAGGCCGATAGACGACCCACAGGACAGCCAGACATTCGGCGCACCCGAGGGCCCAACCAGCATCCCCCCGTCGGGTGTGTGTGTGATTGCACCCCGAACAACTCGCTTGATGCCCAGATCAGCAAGGACAGGCATTCTTTCAAAGGCGATCATCAGGAAGTCGCCAATCGAGTCGAAATCGGCCTCGAACAGTTCATTTTCGGCCTTCCAGGGCGCACCCTGCGGCATTGTCCAGACGGTTGGGCAAACATGGCCTTCGTATATTCCGATCAGGCCGGACTTCTGTTCCTGTCTGATATACCCGCCAAAGGCGTTGTCGCGCATAACCGGCAGTTCCGGGCGGTTTTCGAATTCAGGCACGGCATCAGTGACCAGATAGTGATGCAGGCACGAGACCGAGGGGATTTTCAAACCAAACCACTCTCCAACCTGATTGGCATAGCTGCCTGCGGCGATCACCACGTGTTCGGCCAGTACTTCACCATTTTCCGTGCGCAGCAGCCAAATGTCCCCTCGTCGGCTTGCGCCCAGAACCTGATTGCGGCGGTCAATTTTGGCCCCACGCGTGCGGGATGCCGCTGCCAGCGCCTGGGTCACGCCGGACGGGTCGATATGTCCGTCTTCGAACGTCCGGACTGCCGCCTTGACGTTGTCGACCTTGTAAAACGGATTGCCTTTTGCAACCTCATCCGGCCCGACCAGTTCCATCGGCAGATCGAGCATCTTGCCCACACCCATGATGGATTTCATCCAGTCAACCTCATCATCGGTGGTGGCAATGCGAAAACCGCCGACTTCATGCCAGCCGATGCTTTGGCCCGTTTCTTTTTCAACCTGCTTGTAGGTTGCGATCGAGGTCTTGTTGGTCCATCCCGCGATACGGCTGCTCACGGCGTGAGCGATCTGCCCCGCGGCGTGCCAGGTCGAGCCACTTGTCAATTCCGCTTTCTCGAACAGAATCGTATCTGTCCAGCCGTTTTCGGCCAGCTGAAACTGCGCAGCGACCCCCATGATACCGCCGCCAATGATGGCGACACGGGTGGTGCGCGTCACGTCCGTCACGAAAATGCTTCCTTCGCGGGTTTCAAAGTGGCCTGCGCCGAAAGCCGCACACAGGCGATTTCAACTTCAACAGGCAGCGTGCCGTCCGCAGTCCAGGATTTTTCTTCGAAAGACCGCTGGATATCGTGCACAACTGCCAAGGCCACAGATCGGTTGAACCGATAACTCCAGGCCGAAGACGTTATCTGCCCGATGACGTGGCCGTTCAGATAGATCGGCTCATCGTGGATCGGTATCGCGGCCGGATCATCAAACAGCAGCGAAACGATCCGTTTTTTCGTTTCCAGCTCGAGCAGCGCATCTTCACCCACAAAACCAGAGCCAAATGCGCAAAAGGCCGCAAGCCCGGCTTCGACGGGTGTGGTGCCGGGGGTCAGTTCGTGGCCAAAGGCCCGAAAGCCGCTTTCAATCCGCAAAGAACCACTAGCAAAGAGACCAGCATGGGTCGCCCCGGCCCTCACCAGCGCCTCATGCGCGGCCATCGCCATTTCGGCAGGGATATAGAGTTCGAACCCTTCTTCGCCGGTAAAGCTCAGGCGCCCGACCCAGCCACGCGCGAGGCTGATTTCAGCGGGCCTGAATTGAAATCTCTTGAGATCGGGCAGGGGAGTGTTTGTGGTCGTTTGAAGAACATCGCAGGCCCTTTGCCCGGCGAGACCCAGGATGGTATATCCGCTGGTTACATCAGTAAACTCAACGCGATACATGCCCCGTGTTTCACGCATCCTTTTCAGGTTACGCACAACTTCACTTGCACCCGTGATCATCAGGAAGGTTTTCGGGCCGTGCCGCTGAACCGTCACGTCGCTCTCGATCCCGCCACGTTTGTTCAGGATTTGCGAGTACACAATCCGACCCTCGGCAACATCCATCTGCGCCGCACACAGCCGGTTCAGAAAGGCGCAGGCATCGGGGCCTTGGATCATGATCTTGCCGAACGCACTCTGGTCCAGAATGGCGGCACCCTCGCGGCAGGCGGCCACTTCGCGGCCGACCTGCTCGCGCCATGTGGGCACACTGAAGGTCAGCGGCAAGTGGGTGGCTTCACCGCCGAAATGCACTGCACGTTCCCATCCGCCGCGGGATTCAAAACGTGCCCCTGCGGCCACCAGCCCCTCGTGAACAGGCGAGCGACGCTGCCCCCGCACAGTCTCCATCGAGCGCCCGGGGTAGGGATTGTCGTAGTGGCGTCCCAGAACTTCGGGAATTCGCGCCTCCAGCGCGCCCAGTACGTTCATCTCTGGGCTGAACCGCCGGATATCGGCTTCGGCCAGTTCCATCGTTGGCTCGCCGGCAATGATCCACTCGGCCATTGCCTTGCCCGCGCCCCCGGCCAGCGCGATGCCTGTGGAGTTCATCCCGCCGATGAGAAACAGGCCAGGAACATCCGGGCTTTCGCCCAACATGAATTGGCCGTCGAGGGTGAAACTCTCAGGACCGTTCAGCAGCATCCGCACTTCGGCACGCTCCAGCGCGGGAATGCGTCGCAGCGCGTTTTCCATCATTGGCGTGAAATGATCCCAGTCTTCGTCCAGCAGGTCGAAGCTGAAATCAGCAGGCAGGCGATCCAGCGGCAGGCCTTTGGCATGGGTTTCGAATGAACCCACCAGAAGCCCTTCGACATCGTCGCGGGCGTACAGGAACGCATCCTGATCGTTGAGTGTCGGCAGATGTGCGCCCGGCCCAAGCGCCTGCACTTCGGGCAGCGGCTTGGTCAGCATGTAGAAGTGCTCGCAGGCGTAAAGGGGCATGTGCGCGCCGGCCATGGCCGCCACTTCGCGGGACCACAGTCCACATGCGACCACCACCTCTTCAGCTTCGATCAGGTGGTCACCGACTTCGACGGCTGCAATCTGACCGCCTTTTTTTTGCAGGCCCGTTACCTTGGTGTCCTCGAATATTTGCACACCGCGCGCCCGGGCCCCTTTCGACAACGCCAGAGCAACATCGGATGGGTTGACCCTGCCGTCGGCGGGTGACCAGACTGCCCCCAGGACGTCGTCTACTTTGATCAGAGGCCATAGGTCCTGCGCGCGGGCCGCATCGACCACTTCGGCCTCAAGCCCGAACGCACGGCCCAGTGAAACCTGACGTTTGATGTTGATCAGGCGATCATCATTTGTGGCCAGCGTCAGCGACCCGGTTTGAACCCAGCCCGTCGCTTGCCCGGTTTCACGTTCGAGCGCCCCATATAGGTCAATCGAATAGTTGATCAGCTTTGTCAGAGTGGCCGACGGGCGCAAGCGACGCACCAGACCCGCCGCATGCCATGTGGTGCCCGAGGTCAGTTTGGACCGTTCGAGCACGATGATGTCTTTGCGACCCTCACGGGCCAGATGGTAGGCGACCGAGCACCCGATGACGCCTCCGCCTATCACGATGGTGCGCGCATGGTGGGGCAGAGTCATGCAGCATCCCCATGGAATGTTCTTGTTTCGAACGCGCTGAAAGCGCCGGCGGTACGACCGGTCATGGCTCTCTCCCGATCCGGCGGCGGCTCAGTCGAATGTCGAATTGCTGTCGCACATCGCGATCGACCGCATCCGGAATGTGTGAGGGGAAATGATTTGCAAGCAACTCACGCGCCTTGGCTTTCGCAACTTCACCGACTGGACGCGCGCCATCTTCCTGCCAGTCAACCGGTGTGCGCCTGTCGCCAACATGAGGATAGAAATAGTCCGATTTCATTCGGTCGTAGGTATGAACCTCACCCAGGTAGTGACCCGGACCCCGACACACATCGGCGATCACCTGCGCTGCAATGTTGTCGGTCGTAACTTCGATCCCACGGATTGTTCGAAGCACATTGCCCAAAAGGTCGTTGTCGCTGACATAGCCTTCCAATGAAACGCCCAGAAGACTGGCATGACTGCCAGCGGCCTGCGTGACAATGTTCGATCCCGCATGCGCCGCCATGGCGACTGCCAGGCATTTCTCGGCCCCGTATTGGGAATCCAGTGTCTTGGCGTCGGTAATCCCGGCTATGGACGAAGTGGGCAGGTTGAAATGCCGCCCCATCTGCGCGGCACCCGCCATCAGGATCGCCTGTTCCCCTCCGCCACCAGACATCGACCCGGTGCGCAGGTCGGCGACCAAAGGTTTGGGTGCAAAAATCGCGCGAACCTGCGGATCGACCAGGCGGGCAAAAACCAATCCGGCGAGCGTTTCCGCTACGGCCTGTACAAGTGACCCGGCCAATGTGGCCGGGCTTGTGGCCCCGGCCTGTCCGGCGCTGATCAATTGCACCGGAAAACCCGCAAGAATAGCGGCCTCGAGCACTTCACAAGCCTCGTCCGCGAACCGCATGGGTGGCACAACATGGCAGACCATGACAGTCAGGAACGGTCGCGCGCGAAAGGCGGCCTCGTTACCTGCGATCCTGTAACAAAGGCGGGCAATGGCCGGGACGTTTTCGGGTTCGGTAATCGAGACGGAAACATGCTTGGACGTGCCCATCAGGCAGGCATAAGCAGTGTTGAGGTCCATTGCCGCAGCAGGGTCAACGTCACGCGCAACGACCGGACGGCTGAAGTGATGGATGTTCTCCATCCTGTCGACCAGTCGGGCGGCATCATACAGGTCGGCCAGGGTTGAAGGGCGGTAGTGGCCCGTATCGATGTCGAAGACACCCGGCGCGGCGCCGCCGGTGGACATATGGACCCGCGTGCCTTCTATCCGCAGATCGTTTTCAGGAACCTGCCCGCAAAGGACAAAGTTCCGCCTTGCCTGCTTGATCGACTTGCGCACAAGGGCGCGCGGGAACAACAATCGTCCGTCATCGCCCAGCGTCCCGCCCGCTGCCGTCACCTTGTCGACCATGGATGGGGTCGGTTGACTTAGTCCGAGGGTCTCAAGCAGCAGTAATGCGGCTTCTTCGGTCTGAGCGACTTCATTCGGGGACAGCGGTTCCAGGCACCCGCCAACCACACCCGGCCATACCGCAGGGCTGGCCTCGTCGCTGTTATCTTGTGTCAGACGGTCCTTGCGACCGCGCCGGCGCGTAGACATGGGCCTATTATCATGAGCTCAGCTTCATTCAAAGTCAGCCTACACAGCCATAGGGCTTGTTTACAAAAGCCATTTTCTCAGCAATTGATGAGTAAAACTTACATTAGGGAAATTCGTGACCGCCTCTCTTCCCGCCCTTCGCGCCTTCGATGCAGCCGCCCGCCAGGGCAGTTTTCGAATTGCGGCTGAGAAACTGTCAGTCACACCCACGGCGATCAGCCATCATAATCGAGGGCTGGAAGAGCAGCTGGGCGTCAAGCTGTTTGAACGGGCCGGGCGCGAGGTCGCGTTGACCGAAGATGGCAGGCGTCTGGCGGCAGCAACGGCTCAGGCATTTGAAATTCTGGATGACGCGGTGCGTTCGGTTCGCCGCGGCTCCCGCAAGGTGGTCCGACTTGCTGCGGGGCCGATTTTCACTGCCCGCTGGCTGATGCCCCGGATCGGTGATTTTTGGGACGACCACCCCGAGATCGAGCTGGAGGTGGTTCCTTCTTATCAACCCGGCACGCTGAACCGGGCAAACATCGACATCGTGATCCGCTGGGAACGAATGGCCGAGATGCCCGAAACCGCGATCAAGCTGATCGAGCTCGCCCCCGTTGCCATAGCGTCGGAGGCATTTGTCCTGAAGCACGGCCCGGTGAATGAGCCCCAAGACCTGTTGCAGCTTCCCCTGTTACATCAAAGGAACCACTGGGGTTGGCTCGATTGGTTCCGGGCGATGAATGTCACGGTCGATGGCCCTTTGCGTGGTCCGATCTTTGAAGATGCCAATGTTCTGCTGCGGGGTGCCGCAGAAGGGCAGGGCGCGATTGTCGGCTGGCTGCCCTTGATCGATCAGGATCTGGCCGAAGGTCGCGTCGTGCGTCTGTTTGATGAAAGCATCACACCCACTCATGGTTACTTCGTCGAGAGCACGGGACCTGGCCGATCGCGACGCGAGCCGCGAGCCGCGATTGAATGGCTGCAGGTTCAAAGCCTGGGCTCGCAGGCTGATCTGCCCTGATCCCGCCAGTTGATAGGCATCCTTCATGCCAGTGAAGCGTGAAGGGCGAATTTGGTTGAAATTGTTTCGACATCACCCTAATCACGGCCTCACCTCGGGGTGCGCGGAATGCCGCGCTGAGACGCCCATAGCGAACCCGTTGAACCTGAACCGGCTAGAACCGGCGGAGGGAAAGGTGACGGTTTCATCCATCCTTGCCCTCTCGCCGCAATGGAGGATGACATGAAACATCTGCTGATTGCTGCGGGAATTCTGAGCGCGACTTCGGCTATCGCCGCCGACAAACCTCAGTTGACCGTTTATACTTATGACAGCTTCGTCTCGGATTGGGGTCCGGGTCCACAGGTCAAGGAAGCATTCGAAGCGGTCTGCGACTGCGAACTGAACCTTGTTGGTGTGGAAGACGGTGCCGCCCTGCTGTCGCGCATCCGTCTGGAAGGTGAAAACTCGGATGCAGACGTCGTCTTGGGTCTGGACACCAACCTGATTGCGGCAGCAAAGGAAACCGGCCTGTTTGCGCCCAGTTCGGTCAGCGCCGAATACACTTTGCCCGTAGAATGGAACGATGACGTATTCGCGCCTTACGACTGGGGGTATTTCGCGTTTGTCCATAATGCCGACGCACCAGCACCGGCCAGTTTCCGTGAGCTGGCCGACGGTGATACCAAAATCATCATTCAGGATCCGCGTTCATCCACGCCAGGGCTAGGCCTGTTGCTGTGGGTCAAAGCCGCCTATGGCGACGAAGCCCCCGAAATCTGGGCAGGACTGGCCGACAATATCGTGACCGTCACCAAGGGCTGGTCCGAGGCGTATGGACTGTTTCTTGAGGGTGAGGCTGACATGGTTCTCAGTTACACCACATCACCTGCCTATCACCTGATCGCTGAAGAAGATGCAAGCAAGGCGGCGGCCGCATTTGACGAAGGTCACTATATGCAGGTCGAAGTAGCCGGAAAACTGGCCGGAACCGATCAGCCTGAACTGGCGGACCAGTTTTTGCAGTTCATGGTTTCGGATGCCTTCCAGCAGATCATCCCGACAACAAACTGGATGTATCCGGCGGTAACGCCTGCGGCGGGCCTGCCCGAAGGGTTTGATACACTGACCGTACCGGAAAAATCTTTGCTGCTGGATTCTGATCAGGCGGCAGCTGTGCGGGACGAGGCGTTGGCGGAATGGCTGGGCGCGCTCAGCCAGTAAATCCGACGCCGGGTATTGGCGCGGCGACACTGGTTGCCGTGCTTATTCTTGGTACGCTCGCCGCAGTTGCCCTGCGCGCCGATTCCGCAAGTGGGTTCGGACCGGCCGATTGGTCAGCCCTTCGGTTCACGCTGGTTCAGGCGGTGTTGTCCGCCATTTTCAGTGCAGGGCTTGCCGTTCCTGTCGCCCGCGCGCTGGCCCGGCGGCGTTTTCGCGGGCGGGCGGTTCTGATCGCGCTGCTGGGGGCGCCGTTCATTCTGCCGGTCATCGTCGCCATCATCGGCTTGCTGCAGGTTTTCGGCCGAGCGGGCTGGATTTCAGACGTTCTAGCGGTTTTTGGGCTACCGCCGATCCGCATCTACGGGCTGCATGGCGTGGTTCTGGCGCATGTCTTTTTCAATCTCCCCTTGGCCACGCGCCTGATCTTGCAGGGGTGGCAGGAGGTCCCGTCCGAAAGGTTTCGATTGGCCGCCCAGTTGGGTTGCAACGGATGGGCCATGTTCCGGCTGATCGAAATGCCTATGCTGGCGCGTATCCTGCCCGGTGTTCTGGCCGTTGTTTTTGCCATTTGCCTGACCAGTTTTGCCGTTGCCCTGACTTTGGGTGGTGGACCACGCGCGACCACGATAGAACTCGCTATTTACCAGGCCTTTACCTATGATTTCAATTTGGGTCGCGCCGCGCTTCTGTCCGGGGTGCAACTGGTTCTGACCGCGGTGGCGGCCCTGGCAGCGCTCAGGTTTTCCAGGGGTGACGGGTTTGGCGCCGGGCTGGATCGTTCGATCCGACGCTGGGATGAAGGGACGCGGGTGTCTGATGCCTTCTGGATCAGCGCAGCGGCGGCCTTTCTCCTGCTGCCGTTGACCTCGGTCGTGATCTCCGGACTTTCGGGAATGTTCGAGATACCGGTGCTGGTGTACCGGGCGGCCTTGATATCCGTTTTGGTCGCGGCAGCCAGCACCGTCGTTCTGCTGCTTCTGGCCCTGCCGATGGCGATGACGGTTGCAACCGGGCGATACGGGATCGTTGAACTCTGCGGTATTCTTGGATTGGCGGCGTCACCTCTGGTCATCGGCACCGGGCTGTTCATCCTGATTCGCCCACTTGCCAACCCTACTGTTCTGGCCCTGCCTGTAACGGCTCTGGTGAATGCCGTCATGGCGTTGCCCTTTGCCCTGAGGATACTTGTTCCATCGACGCGCGAGATTATTGCGCAATACGGTCGTCTGGCACTGTCACTGAATATGAGCAGATGGAGTTTTGTGACACGCATTCTGCTGCCCCGCCTGCGACCGCAAATCGGATTTGCCGCGGGTCTGGCGGCGGCACTCTCCATGGGGGATCTGGGGGTCATCGCACTATTTGCCGATGCACAAATTGCCACGCTTCCGCTTCAGATTTACCGCCTGATGGGTGCCTATCAGATGGAGGCAGCGGCCGGTGGCGCCCTGTTGCTGCTGGCGTTTTCGATGGGGGCATTCTGGCTTTTGGATCGAGGAGGGCGCTGGCATGCTGAAGCTTGATGGCTGTGCGATTTCAAATGGCGATTTCGTATTACGCGCGAACCTGCAAATCGAAACCGGATCACGGGTTGCGATCATTGGTCCTTCCGGTGCGGGAAAGTCGACCCTTTTAGAAGCGATTGCTGGGTTTCGCGATCTGGCCGCGGGGCAAATTTACTGGCGCGGCAGCGATATTACCGGATTACCGCCGAGGCAGCGCCCGCTGGCGATGCTGTTTCAGGATGGGAACCTGTTTCCTCATCTGACCGCTGGCCAGAACATCGCCCTGGGTTTGCATCCGAACGGCCGGTTGTCAGCCGATGAGCGGGCACAGGTGCATTCCGCGCTGGATCGTGTTGGTTTGCCCGATATGGCGGACCGGCGACCGGCACAATTGTCGGGCGGTCAACAAAGCCGTGTTGCCCTTGCCCGCGTGCTGGTACAACAGCGGCCTTTGCTGTTGCTGGACGAGCCGTTTGCCGCTCTGGGACCGGCGCTCAAGGCGGAAATGCTGGATCTTGTCTCTGCCCTGACGACCGAGGCCGGAACGACAATGATGATGGTCAGCCATGATCCACAGGATGCAAGACGGATCGCAAGTCATTCGGTTCTGGTGGCGGATGGGCTGGCGCACCCGGTCACCGAGACATCCACACTTTTTGATAACCCGCCGCCTGCGCTGCGAGACTATCTTGGGTGACACGTCCGCCGTCAGTTGGCCCCGGCGACCAGATTCCACAGGAACAGATCCAAGGAGCGTGAAATCTTGTTGCGGTCAAAATTATCCGAAAAACTTCGCACAAGGATTGAATCGTGACCCTTGTGGATCTCGATCGTGAGCTGCTGCAGAAACGCCAAGGCGAGTTGGTCCGAACTGTTCATCTGATCTGACAAGTGGACGAAAATGCCATAGCGCTCTTCGGAATAGACCTGAGCGTCCGCGCGGGCCTGACAGTCCGGGTTTCTTTCAATGTAGGACTTCAATGCCAGCGTCACGATCTCAAGATCGCCAACCGAGTAATAGATTTGCCCGTCGCACAGCGCTTGCGCCAGTTTTTCATGGTTTGGGTAACTGCGGACAACATAGGCAGCGTCAGGATCTGTATCGGCCGCATCGGCGCTGACATATTTAGCAAGCGAACCCACATCCCACGTCAACCCAGCCATGGCATCCGGGCAATCGGTCAGGCGTTTTTTCTCATCGTCGCTGAGAACAACCTTGTCTACATCCGGATGCATTCTGACGATTTCCGAGAATGTCTCGCCGAAACCGTATTTTTCTGCAATCAGCCTAATAGAACGCGGTGCCGTGGTGCCTTCCACGATCCCTGCGACCGGGCCGATACAGGGCCAGTGACCAGCCCACTGGTCACGCGTCGTCTCCGCCCTTCCGACACCAGACAGATAGACCGGCGGGGAAACAAGCACGCCGGGATAGGACAAACGCTCTTGGGTAATGGTGGCCGGATCGCAGAGAATGTTGATTTTGCCGCTTTGCAGGTCGGTGAACCGGTCCCGCGCCTCGATAGCCTTCCATTCGACGGTGAAATCGCGGGACTTCTGCAGTTCTTCAAGGACCGTGGCGCAGATATTGACCATGTAGCCAGTGAACACCTCACCCGACGCAAGAGGCGGCGTATCGCTGGTCAAACGTCCTTCGCGATCACGCACCGCGAGATACGAAAAAGGCGGGGCGTCCGTTCGCACCCCAACGATCAGATCCGCTTCGGCCGTGACAGAAGAGGCAGTGCCTTGCCAGGTCAAAGCCGCCAAGGCGAACGCCAAAACAGCAGGGCGTGTCATGAGCGACCATCCGATCTCTGGGGCTCGCGGATGCGGGTGCCGACAACTGACAGGATTTTCTTCATCGACCCGGTTTCAGCCAGTTCGGCGGCGATTGCGTAAAAGACCAGGAAAATGGAATAGGGAAGCGTTACCATGATTGCGATGTCCAGCAGGCCAAGACCCGTCGCCGGGGGGACTATATTGAACAGGCTTGCGGCCAGATTTGCCACCATCAGAAGGAATGCCGATACCACCAGGGCGATACCGACCGTCACGAACCAGCGCATCCGGTCATGCTGATCCGCAAGGAACAACAGGGCGCAGGCCGTCACGTAAGACAGCAAAAAGATACGCGGCAACTGTTCGATTTCATCCTTCAGGAAATTCAGGCCTGTTGTGATCATAGCGCTGCCGTCACCGTCCAGCGCGTGTCGAACGACACCATCCGCGCCGATGCAGGTTATCGCACCATAGAGAACCGTGGCCAGGAAGGCGGGCCAGAAAGCAAGCTTGGCATAGTCCCAGAACGGAATCTGTATATCGTCACTGCGGGGCCAGCTGCCCTGATCCATCCTGAGATGCCGCAGCAGTATGGTAAGAAACGCCAGCAGGATAAGTGACGGGATCAGGGGGATCAGCATGGCGGCGCAGATTTCGCGCAATTCGGTCGCATCGCTTACGTTGCTGCTGAACATGGCCACCTGTTCAACCAGGACATAGCTGAAAACCGCCCCGAAAATACTTGCAAGCGTGATGTCGTGCAGGGATTGCGCGGTGTCTTCACCAGTCACTTTTTCGATGATCTGTGCCGTTGGCGTGTTCATCAGCGCTTCGGGCACTTTGCGCGACCTGATCGAATAAAGCGCAAACAGACACTGCATCGAGTCCGCCAGCTTTGCGGTTTCATCCTGCAGGCTCTGCAAGGTGTCTTTTTCCAGCTTGAAGTTGGCAATGCGGCCAAGAATGCTGGCGTACCGTGATCGCAGGTCGTCGATCCGCGCCAGAGGGGTTTCTTCGTTGAACAATTGCCGGAAGGCCGAGCTTTGCGGCCCGATGATTGGCGGTTGCAGCAAATCGATACAGCGCAACGAGCTTTCGATGCTTTGCACCATTCCATCCATGATCGGGTCAACCTTGCTTGCCGCGATCTTCTCGCGAAAAGCTTTCCACAGCGGCAGGGTCTCGCCATCCCCATAGCTGCCGTAATTCAGATCTTCGAGAGATTGCAGCACCCGAAAAATGTTTCTGGGCACACCGGCAAAGAAATAGGCGATGGCGCGGATTTTGCGCTCGATGACCTGAAAGGTGGGCGAAGCGGCCCCAAAGGTGATGGCGATGGCCAGCCAGAACGGCAGAGTACGCGGATCAACGGCAGGCCCCGTACCAGCCTCGGGGTTAACGATGGATCGGGCCACAACGTTGGACCCGCCTGTCGCAGCCGTCGCTTCCTTGCTGCCCATCACAAAGGTCGCGATCAGTTCCGGCGACATCAGCATCACGAAGTAGATGCCGACAAAAAACACCATATATATCGCCAGACCACGCCGGTTTTCGGCCTTGGTGGTCAGTGCCGACATTCGGACGTTTTCAAGCTCTTTACGAGATGCCTGGTTGTTGGATTTCAGATTGTCCACGGCGTCAGAGGTTGTGTATTCCTTGTACGCCTCGAACAGCAGTATCAGCCCACCCAGACCGATGGCCCAAACAGCATAGTTGCCCATGTTTTCGGTTCCCCGACTCTGTTGCGTCAATCAAAGAGTTTCGCGTAACCGCACTACCAGCCGCATTTTTCATATTTGGGATTGCAGGAAGTATTGGCGTAGGCCGCAGACTCTTTGATCACCGCGTTCGCGGCAACCAATATCAAAATGATAACAACAAGATACCGCATCAGTCACTCCATAAAAAAACTAAAAAACGGCTGCGCCGATCAAATGTTCATACTAAATATCTAAAAACATAACATAAAACTTGCAATTACGCAACCTGAGGGGGAGCGTTCCGCCTGATTACACCGATGCCGTCTCAAGCCGCTATGGTTGTCCGCGTTCAATGGCACAGGTTGTGGAAGTGCCAAAAAAGCTATCCAGGTAGCCGGGTGGCGAATCCGGCGTGATCCCATATGGCCATAAAAATGGTCAGGAAGTACCCGGAAACCAAACAATATCAACTGCCTTGGCCGGGCGCAGGCTTCCACTGAAAACCCACGCGAATAATCCCATGATCCGTGGTTCCGCTTTCTTTATGATCGTCATGGTTCAGGTGATCATTCTGCACCAGCATCTCGTCAAAGGCCCAAAGGCGCTTCTTCGAATTGTCGTAGAATTCCTGACTGAACATGATGTGGTCCAAGCTTTCGCGCTGTCCTTTGAACACATGCGTGTAATATACGTCGCGCGTCGAACGGTATTCCTGCATGGTTTGCGCGGTATAAAGCGCGTTGTCGGCTCCTCCCGAAGACAGAGGCGACAGGTAGGTTGGCTGTTCTGACAGAATATTGAGCGTGTTGCTTTCCTTGCCGTCATTCATGTCGCCGATCAGAACCACAGGGGTATCCGTTTTCTTTGTCAGGTTGGTTATGATCACGCGCAAAGCGGCCGCTTCGGCGGTCCTGCGCACGGTCGAGATAGCATAGCCCAGTGACGTGATATGCGGGCCGTGAACCTCCCGGTCGTACCAACCCCGCTCGCGCCAGATCTGGGCCGGGCGGCGGGATTTGAAATGGCAGACGAACACATGAATAACCGGTGTCCGAGGATCGGGGCGGACCTGAAAATGCATGACAGGGCGGGAAAAGCCATCCAGCGCCACGGAAATATCAGGTTGCTGCGGATCATCTCCTGTCGACTGCAAAACGCATTCCTCGGGAAAATCTTCGATCCATTCTGGTTGATCCACCAGAATGTCCGAACGCACAGCGGCGGCGCATACGATCTTCTTGTCATTGTGATCCTCGGGTACCAACAGTGTATGGGTTCCCGTCAAGGACGAGTTGTCCAGCGCCGCTTGCAGCGCGTCCTCGGCCCAAAGCTCCTGCACGCCGACCACGTCCGCATCAATTCTGCTCAGCGCCTTCGCGGTGAACGCTATCTTCTTTTCATAGGTGGCCTGATCCCATCCATCTGAGTCGCCATAGATGGCCTGACCAGGCAGGTGAAGGTTCAACAAATTGAAACTGGCAAATGAAATATCTCGCGCGGTCATTATTCCCTCCAAGGTATTTAGATAGAAATTTCTTTGGAACAGATCCCTCTCGAATACTCTTATTCCCGGGCAGTCGGGTCCTGGTGTCAACTCTGCGGCCAGCTGTCCGAAATTCGCAGGCTTCGGGTCAGTTGCACGGTTACATAGTATCAGAAGTTCTCCAATATTTTGCCAGAAACGCTTTTCTGTGGCAGATTTTATGAATTGGTTAAAAGGAGTTCACAGGATGGCTTTGTTTTTCTCCCGGCGCACTTATAACGCTTCAAAAAAGAAGTTCACGATAAAACCTGCCGCGAAAACCCGGTACGTCTCGATCTCACATACAAGTTCCGACGGGCGTATCCGGAAAGGAGGCATCATCAAGCAAAAGAAGTGGCTTGAGATGGTGCAGAAGGCAGGAGGTGACAAAGACGTCCTGATTTACGTTCACGGTTTCAACACGTCGCAGAAGGAAATGCTGGACCGGCTGGCCAAGATCGAAAAGGGTGTGAGATCAAAAGGATATAAGGGCGCGGTCGTTGCGTTCGACTGGCCAAGCGACGGTTCTGTTCTCAGCTATGACAAGGATCGTTCCGACGCCAAGGCAGTGGCCCCTCATCTTGTGGGCGACGGAATATTGCCGTTGCTGGCCATGTCGCCGCGCCCAAAGGTTCATCTTATCGCGCATTCCATGGGGGCATTTGTTGTTTTGCGCGCCTTCTCCGATTTTGGTGACTCAGCGGGTTCTGGAAGCGGCAACTGGGGCGTCGATCAGGTCATGTTTGCATCGGCCGATGTGGATTCCGCCTGGCTCGAGAAAGGCGCGTGGGGGGGGCTGGTGCTTGGCAATCGCAGTAAACGCTTCACGAATTACTATAGCGGTCGGGACAAGGTGCTGGCGCTGGCCGGCGGGTTGGTCCACGGCGGACGCGACCGCGCAGGCCACGTCGGGATGCCAACGCTAACCACCAAAGGCCATTGGGATATCTACTGCAATGAACAATACAAGCGAGACGTTCCGAAGCCAAAACGAACCAAAGTCTATTCCCATCGCTGGTGGTTCGACAGTAAGGGGTTTTTCAAAGACCTCACCCTGACTATTGGTGGCAAGGACGCCAAGTCCATGGCCACGCGCAAAAAAACCACCGGCCATGACCTGGCGTTACTGGCTTGAGTAAGACCTAACCAGATCTATCGAAGAAAAATTCAAAAGGGGCTAAGGGTTTTATTGGTCGGAGTGAGAGGATTCGAACCTCCGACCCCTGCCTCCCGAAGACAGTGCACACCCATCCAGCGCATGCTTCTGTCATCCGGTGTCTGTCACTGAACGTCGACTGCACGACAGCGCGCGGCCCTTGTTGCACTGACAATTGCAGTGTCGCACGCCGCGTCCGTGTGTTCAACCGCGTGTGCCATTGATGCCTGACGAAGCGCACGCCAGCGCTGTCATGCGAGTGACCAGAGTGACGTGAGAGTGACAACACGACCGAGATTGGAGTCGGCAAACGCTCGACCGTTGCGTCGGTGACCTTGTCGGGAGTGCTATGTTGCGGCCTTCCGAAGCTCGTTGCAGCCCTACGTAGTCGCTTCAACACTCCCCCGCCCAAATCCAAACAGGGGGATATTGCAATGCACAGCTGCCGGGCAGATGTCGGTCATCCCCCTGTATATGCGTGACACGAGTGTGCACTACGAAGAACTATAAGTAGCTACGCGACTGGTCACACTACGCAACACTGTGTAATCTATGCACAACTCTGCGGTGTTCGCGCAGACGCAGCACAACAATACATGATAGTAAGGAGGATCGATGGCCGATCCCAAGGTGAGCAGTCTCAGTTCGTTCGTATGGTCAATCGCAGAGATACTTCGCGGTGACTTCAAGCAGTCAGAGTACGGCAAGGTCGTGCTTCCGTTCGTGGTCTTGCGACGCCTCGACTGCATCCTCGCGGACAGCAAGCAAGCAGTACTCGATGCCGAGGCGGGCCTGCCCGAAGGCGTCGATGATGCAACCCGCGACATGGTACTGTTCGGGTCGGTTGGCGGCGACGTGAAGGTGTACAACCTGTCACGCTTCACCTTCGAGACGCTGAAGGGCCAAGATCCGGGTCAGCTCCACGCGAACTTGATTGATTACATCACCAAGTTCTCTGCGAACGTCCGAGACATCTTCCTAGACAAGTTCCTCTTCACCGACCAGCTGAAGCGGCTGAACGACGGCGGCATCCTCTGGAACGTCTTCGAGCGCTTCACGGAGATCGACCTGCACCCCAGCACAGTGTCCAACATCGAGATGGGATATCTGTTTGAGGAACTCATCCGTCGCTTCTCCGAGATCAGTAACGAGACAGCGGGTGAGCACTTCACACCTCGTGAGGTTATCCGCCTCATCGTCGATTTGATGATTGCAAACGACGACACTAAGCTGACCGGGCGAGGCATCATCAGACAAGTGTATGACCCGGCGTGCGGTACTGGTGGTATGCTGGCACTGACCGAGGAAGCGTTGAAGGAGTTCAATCCTTCGATCCGTGTCGAACTCTTCGGGCAGGAACTCAATGGCGAGAGTTATGGCATCTGCAAGTCTGACATGCTTGTCACAGGACATGATCCTGAACAGATCGCGTTCGGCAACACGCTGACACAAGACGCACACAGATCGAAGCGCTTCCACTACATGCTTAGTAATCCACCCTATGGTGTCGATTGGAAGAAGTATCAGGACGCGATTAAGGACGAACACGCGGAACAGGGCCACGAAGGTCGGTTCGGTGCAGGACTGCCGCGCGTATCTGACGGTCAGTTGCTGTTCCTGCAACACATGATAAGCAAGATGCGGGACGACGAAGCCGGATCGCGCATCGGCATTGTCATGAACGGGTCGCCTCTCTTCACCGGTGGCGCTGGTTCAGGTGAGAGCGAGATACGTCGCTGGATGCTTGAGAACGATTGGGTCGAGGCTATCGTCGCACTTCCAACGGACCTCTTCTACAACACCGGCATCCAGACCTACGTGTGGCTTCTGACGAACCGCAAGCCTTCCGCACGTCAGGGCAAGGTGCAGCTAATTGATGCCAGCGGCGAAGCGTTCTGGAAGTCGATGCGCAAGTCACTCGGCTTGAAGCGACGTGAGATACCTGAAGAGGCGCGTCACGAGATCGTGCGTATCTACTCTGCGTTCACTGAGGCGGACGAGGAAGTGTCGAAGGTGTTTGATGCCACGGACTTCGGATACCGCGAAGTGCGCGTCGAACGTCCATTGAAGCTGAACTTCCAAGCTTCGGACGAACGCCTTGCACGCCTTGTGGACCAGAAGGTGTTCATGAAGCTCGATCAGCACGAGCGCGACGCGATTGAAGCCGTATTGCGCGGTATGCCCGATGACCTAATCACAAACCGAACGCGGTTCGACGCTGGCCTGACTCAGACGTTCAGGTCAGCTGGCATCAAGATCAGTGCGCCGGTGAAGAAGGCGATCCTATCTGCGCTCTCAGAACGCGATGAAGAAGCGGACATCTGCACCGACAAGAAGGACAACTCAGAAGCCGACAGTGACCTGCGTGACAACGAACTCGTACCGCTCAGCGAGGACTGGCGGGACTACATCGCACGCGAAGTCACTCCATTTGTACCCGACGCCTGGGTGGATGAGACACATGTCGACGCAAGCGACGGTGAGGTTGGGCGTGTCGGCTACGAGATCAACTTCAACCGGTACTTCTACAAGTACGTGCCACAGCGTCCACTCGAAGCGATCGATGCAGAACTGAAGGCGCTCGAAGCAGAGATTGCTGGATTGTTGAAGGAGGTCGCGGCGTGATTGAGGTCGTCGACAACCATCGCTCCCGCTTCGATCAAGTTCCGGATGATTGGGTGCAGCGCCGGATGAAGTCAGCAGTTGCGCGGTATCAAACTGAGAAGAACTCCGACCCCAATCCGACTGTGTTGTCGTTGACCAAGTCAGGTCTCAAGGTGAAGACCGACCTAGCCTTCGGGAAGTCGACAGAGAACTACATTGGTCATCAAATGGTCAGACAGGGTCAGTTTGTGTTCACTCCCCGAGACTTCGATGCCACGCCGATACTGTGTGGCGTAGGTGAACAGGAGGGGTGTATCAGTAACCTGTATATAGTGTTCGACGTTGCGGAGCACATCGACCCAAGGTTCTTGGAGTATTACTTCTGGGGCTTGAAGCATGGCTTCGACTTCTTCGCGAAGCTGAGCTTCGGTATGCGCTACTCGTTCAATCAAACGCAGTTTGAGCACATCCCACTTATTCATCCAAACCTCGACACTCAGAAGACCATCGCCGACTTCCTCGATCGCGAGACCGCACGCATCGATCAGTTGATTGAGAAGCGTGACCAGTTCGCGGCGCTAGTGATGCAGAGACGAGAAGCCCGGATAGCACGAGCTGTTGTCGGGGATGCTGGCTCAGAAGGGGACGGCGATTGGCTCGCCAGATTACCGGACGATTGGTTAGCTGAGCGTGCGAAGTTCCACTTCAGAGAACGCCAAGAACGGAGTGTCACAGGCGAAGAAGAACTGCTGACAGTGTCGCACATAACGGGTGTCACGCCTCGCTCTCAGAAGGACGTCTATATGTTCCTTGCTGAGAGTAACGAGGGTTACAAGATCGTCCGGCCCGGTGACATAGTGATCAACACAATGTGGGCGTGGATGGGAGCAATGGGCGTTAGTTCTAATGATGGTATCATTAGCCCTTCATACGGCATCTACTTCCCAACTTCCGACAAGCTGCTTCCCGAATACGTAGACCTACTATTGAGGTCCAAGCCGTTCGTTGCAGAAGCCACACGCAGAAGCAAGGGGATCCACTCGTCGCGACTTCGACTGTACCCGGACGCGTTCCTCGACACGTTATTGCCGATACCGCCTCGTGACACTCAGCAAGACATGCTGTCGGAACTGGCAGCACGTGTCTCGACCGAGGAGAAGCTTCTTCACAAGAACGAAGCTGCGAGAACGCTCTTGCTAGAGCTCCGCTCGGCGCTCATCACCTCCGCTGTCACAGGTCAGATCGATGTAACGACTTGGAGCAAACAAGGCAGTACAGACCGTCGCCTCGACCAAATTGAAGTGGAGATGTCCACATGACCAAGCGCCTCTGGCTTGTGCGCCTCGGCCGACATGGTGAGCGCGAGGACGCTGCCCTTGAGAACAACATGCTTGGTATTGGGTTTGGCCTCACTAGCGACCTGTCCGCAGCCAAGGATCGCGACGCCATACTTGAGCATATTGTGTCTGTGCACCCGAACGCGAAGACGGGCACACAGCGCAACTACGCAGCGCAAGTGAACCAGTTTGTCAATCGGATACAAGTTGGTGACATCGTCGTGTCGCCACTCAAGAAGCAAGGCGGCATCGCAATCGCCGAGGTCACCGGGCCGTATGTGCAGGACGGTTCGACCACCGGTCCAATGCGGCCTGTCAAGTGGCTTCGTACTGATGTGCCGCGTGACACGTTCAAACAAGACCTTCTCTACAGCTTCGGTGCGATCCAGACGGTTTGTGAAGTCAGCCGCAACGACGCGTTGAATCGTGTGCTGAACGTAGCCAACGGAGGCACGGACCCTGGGTTTGGCGCTACGCCGGACTTGCCCGTGCCTACAACACCAGCGGACGAGAACGGCGGAGAAGCAAGTACACAAGCCGTCGATCTGTCTGAGATTGCGCGCAATCAGATTGAGGCACGGATATCCAGCATCTTCACTGGACATGAACTCACAGCCCTTGTCGCTGCGATCCTTGAAGCACAAGGGTACGTAACCCACGTGTCACCACCCGGCCCAGACGGCGGCTACGACATCGTTGCGGGACGTGGCGCGCTCGGGTTCGATGCACCGCGCCTCGTTGTGCAAGTCAAGTCGGGCAACATCGTCGTTGATCACCCGACATTGCAGAGCCTCAACGGTCTCATCCAAGATGCAAGCGCAGATCATGGGCTGATCGTGAGCTGGTCGGGCTTCAAGCACACTGTGCGCAAGGAGACGAACCGGCAATACTTCCGTGTTCGGTTCTGGGGGCGCGACGAACTCATCGACGCCTTGTTGAGTGTCTATGATGACTTGCCAGAGGACATCCGTGCAGCGTTGCCACTCAAGCGCATCTGGACGTTGGTGCCAGAAGACGAAGAGGACGCCGTATGACGACTCACTCAGCACAAGCGTCACACAGAGAGTTCGTCGTTCAGCAGCACCTGATTGATGAGTTAGTCAGCGGCGAAGGTTATGTAGAACGCGATCCGCTGGCCGACTACGACCGCAAGCGCGCGATGGACACCGAACTCCTTGTCCAGTTCCTCCGAGCGACGCAAAGCGATGAGTGGGACAAGCTGGTCGCGCAATACTCGACATCTGCGGAAGAGACGCTGTTCAAACAGCTTGATAAGGAACTGAAGGCACGCGGTGCACTGGATGTCTTGCGGAACGGCATCAAGATTGTTCCTGGCATCAAGTTCTCGCTCTGCTTCTTCCGTCCCGCGAGCGCGCTATCACCACAACGGGTCGCTGAGTACGAGGCTAATATCCTCAGTGTGATCAAGGAGGTTGAGTACAGCGAGAAGCACGGCAATCGCATTGACATCGTGCTCTTCGTCAACGGCCTGCCAATCGCAACGCTTGAAGCCAAGAACACGCTGACAGGTACCACGTTCAAGCACGCTGAGAAGCAGTACAAGACAGACAGGTCGCCAGCGGGTGAACCGCTCCTGACGTTCAAGCGAGGTTCACTCGTTCACTTCGCCTTCGACGAAGACAATGTGTCGATGACGACCCGGTTGGCAAACGGCAAAACAAGGTTCCTGCCCTTCAATCGCGGGCGGAACGGCGGCGCAGGCAACCCGGATGTCGATGGTGAGTTCCGCGTTGCGTACCTGTACAAGTCCGGGGACTGGGGCAAGGCGATCTTCTCACGCGAAGTCCTGCTCGACATCATCGGACGCTTCATGCATCTCGAGCGTGACGGGAAGCAGGATGTGATGATCTTCCCGCGCTTCCAGCAACTCTCCGCAGTTCGAAGTTGCATTGCTCACGCAGGCGCGAACGGCACAGGTAACAACTACCTGATCCAACACTCTGCAGGGTCCGGCAAATCGAACACGATCGGCTGGTTAGCGCATCAAGCGATCAACTTGCACGATGAGGCAGACAATGCGGTGTTCAATGCGGCGATCATCGTGACCGACCGCATCGTTCTAGACAGGCAACTTCAGGCTAACGTCGCCCAGTTCGAACAAGTTGCTGGTGTCGTGAAGAAGATTGACGGCACTTCACGTCAACTGAAGGAAGCAATTGAGAAGGGTGCGAGGATAATCGTTACGACGATCCAGAAGTTCTCAACCGAGCACCTCGAGGCGATTACCGGACAGGGCCAACGCAAGTTTGCCGTGATCATCGACGAGGCGCATAGCAGTCAATCTGGCAAGGCGGCGCAAGCAATGGCACAGGCGCTCATACGAGAGGCCGAGAGCAGCGATGACGTCGAGGATATCATCGCTGCGTATCAGCAGAGCCGAGGACCACAATCCAATATCAGCTTCTTCGCGTTCACTGCGACGCCGAAGAACACAACGATGCAGCGCTTCGGTATCGTCGGTCCGGACGGCTTGCCGCATCCGTTCCACACGTACTCAATGCGGCAAGCAATCGAGGAAGGGTTCATCCTCGACGTGCTGCAGAACTACATGACCTACAAGGCCTACTACGAACTCGAGAAGGCCATTGATGATGACCCGGCGCTGAGCAGCCGCAAGGGGCAGCGCAAGGTTGCGCGGTATGCTTCTCTGCACCCAACCGCCATAGGCCAGAAGGTCGAAGTCATTGTCGAACACTTCCGCCGACATGTGATGGACGAGTTGGACGGACAGGCGAAGGCGATGATCGTTACACAGAGCCGCGAGCACGCTGTGCGGTACTACCTCGGTGTGAAGCAGTATATCGCGGATCAGGGATACGATGATCTTCGCGCGCTCGTTGCGTTCTCCGGCGAACTCGAGGTCGATGGTGTGCGCTACACCGAGCCTGATCTGACAGGCTTCGCAGAGAGCGAGCTGCCAGGTCGGTTCAACGGTGTGAAGAAGGACGGCACACTGTACCCTGAGCAGTATCAAATCCTCATTGTCGCTGAGAAGTATCAGACCGGGTTTGACCAACCCAAGCTCTGCGCGATGTATGTCGACAAGAAGTTGGCCGGGTTGCAAGCGGTGCAGACGTTATCACGGTTGAACCGCATTAGACCGCACAAGAAGACGTTCGTGCTCGACTTCCAGAACACAATTGAAGACATCCAGACGGCGTTCAGGCCGTACTACGAGGTCACGTCACTGGAAGCCATGACTGACCCGAACCAAGTCTACGAACTCGAAGGCCGACTGATGACGTTCGGCTACCTCGACAAGCACGAGATCGAACGGTTCGCGACAACGTTCTTCCGGGGCGAGTTGTCAGGCACGGATCGCGCAACCTTGCAAGGCTTGGTCAAGCAAGCGGTTGATCGCTTCGAGGTCGATGACGATGAGGGACGGCAGGAAGAGTTCAGACAACTGTGCCGCAGTTATCTGCGCTTCTACACGTTCATCGCTCAAGTTATCGGCCTCGGCGACACTGACTTGGAGAAGCTGCACGCGTACCTGTCATGGCTGCTCCGCATGCTGCCAGATCGACAGGTTCCGCCCGAGATCGAGATCACTGACGACATGCTCTCATTGCAGAAGTTCAAGATCGAGGAGAAGGAACGTGGCGATGCGTCGTTGTCGCCGGGTGATCATGAAGCGTTGAAGGCGATCGAAGAGTTCGGTGCCAAGCCGTACACGGAAGACGAACAGAAGGAGCTGTCTGAGATCGTTAAGGCGTTCAACGACCGGCACGGCACCGAGTTCACTGAAGCCGACATGATCCGGTTTGAGCAGGTTAACCGAGACATTATGGACGATGATCTAACGGAGATGTTGCGCAATAACCCGCCCGACGTTGTGTTCAACGCCTACTCGCAGGCGTTCTTCGCCAGTGCTGTTCGCATGTTCCAACGAGAGACCGAGATGCGCAACGTTATCATGACGGATCAAGAGGCGCGGGAGAAGGCAATCAGGCACTTCTTCAACCGTGCTATGCGCGAGGCTCGTGATACCGACGCGGCGTAATGCTCTAGCGTTACGTCTAATGGACCACTTCCAAACGAGGCTTGTTCAGCGTTCAGCTGCAGTTATCTGGGCGTGTACATAGTCAAACAAGCAAGGTTAGACATGCACACGTGACAACTGTGACTGCTGCAATGCTGTCCCTCAGTGCGCGCTATGCGTGAGACAACGCATGCACAAGAAGAGGTGCGCGCCTTCGGCGGGATTGGTCGCCAGTCTGGTTCGTTGTCTATAGCCATCGTCAGAGTGCCAAGATGCTATGACCCACAATGCGCTGTTTGTTCGGCTTCCACGCGTGCCCGACCGAGCCTGACCACGTTCGCTGTCTGATCCAACAACGTCTCGGTGCTGGCGATGCGGTGGAAAGAGTGGGCAAGGCTACTGAACACGCGGTGCAAGATCACGACGCCGTTGTCGCCGTGTCGCAGCAAGCCGCATGCCTTCAACTCGTTGATCGCATCGACTGCCTGCTTCCTCGACAGCCGCGTGTGCGCCCACGCCTCAGCCAAGCAAGCATCGGGCTTGCCAGTTTGCGTCGTTACCTTCAGCATCCCGTTCAGGAACAACGTGGCATCGTCGCTGAGGGCTGAGAACGCGCGCAACGCTGCTGCATCCGAGAGACGGATCACTCCGTCGAGATTGCGGTCGGCTTGCTTCTTGCGTTCGGTGCGTGCTGTGCTGCTCTTGGTCATTGCCGCGTCTTCTTCCTTGTCTGTGTTGCCCTAGTGTGCTCGTGTTCGGCTTCCACTTCGCTGAACCGTCTGGCGTCGTCGCGTGCGAACTCACCAAGCAGCAACTCCAACTCAGCGATTCGCGCGTCCTTCTGTGCGATCTGCTCGTCACGTTGGTCGATGCGCCGTTGCAGCCTCTGGTTCTTCGACAAGCGCCGTGCCTTCTTCCGCTTGCTGCCCTGTGTCGTGCCGGGTTCAGATGCGTTGGCGATGCGCGTGCCGTCGACTGTGCCGTCATCGTTCAACAGACTGCCTCGCTCGCGGTGTGCGTCCATCGTCATCGCCGCACTGCTCACCATCCCCGCTGGCATCTGACCGAGATGGGCCGGGTGCACCACTGGCACGTCATCTTCGGGCAACACGACAAGGCCAAGCTGCAACAACTGCGCCAAGCCAGCCGCTGCCTGCTCATGCGTCCACTCTGGTCGGCCGCAGAGCGTATCGAACAGCCGCTGCGCATCGTCGGGCCAGCCGTTCAACGCGCCGTGCTGCATCAACTGTTCCATCGTTGGCCTGTGAGGGTTCATCGCATCCACCAACCTGCCGAGCGAGAAGTCAGGCGGCGCAACGCTGCGTGTCGGCACCAGCGTGACGTGGTTGCGTCCGTGGTCCAGATCAGTGCGGACGTGCTCGGCGTTCACCACCTTCTGCCCATCTTCCACGGTAACGCCGTGCGCTCGGTCCCGTCGGCCTGCGAACGACAATAGCTTCACCATCCCAAGCATCGCCGCAGTGGCCGCGTCGGTCGTCTGCATTAGCACCATGTTGACTGCGAACTCGGACAGCATCACGGGGTGGAATCGCGGCGCTCCATGGTCCTCCGTGATGTTCGGGTTGCCGTTGCCGTCGAAGCTGACGGACGGCTCGAAGGTCAATACGCCGATCCGTTGGTTCAGGCTCGCCACGTGGTCCAGCCAGCCGGGTTCACCTATCAGATGTAAGGGGTGGTTACTTGACGTAGGACAAGAGTAGCTACGTGAAGTAGCCACCCCCTCGGGGTCTGCCCGATATGAACCTAGTGACCGCTTCTTCATTGGGCCAAGTCCCTGGGGCCGGGCTGCGCATGCGGCTCAGCGACCCTAGGCTCCAACTGACCTACTGCCTGACAGGCTGCATCGACCGTGGCAAGCACGTATCCCGGTCGCCCTGAAGCCTTGTCGCTAAGCGCGCCTAGCAACGCTTCTACTGCCGTTCTGGGCTCGCGCGCTCGCAGCAACGTGCAACAGAACGCGAAGTCAGCGACGGAGCGATCTTCAGCGTGCTCATCCATCAACTCAGAGTGCAGCATGCGGACGGCTTGCGGCACTTGATCGGCTGTGATGCCGCTCTCTAACTTCAATCCCGTTCGTTGGATGGTAGGTGCAGCTTCGGACTTGCCGACAGCGCTCGTAGCGAGTTCGAGCAACGCTCTACAAGCTGTGAACTTGGCTCGGCGCTGGATCACCAACGGCGGCGGCGAAGGGAACCTACACGGCTTCGAGCAAGTGGTCGCGGGCATATGCAGGCTTGCACCAATATGCGCGCTGTTCCGGTCACCTTCGACCCGATCAGCCAACCAACGAGCCGCCGCCTTGTGAACTTCGGGAGGATGACTACGACCGGGCAGCGTGAAGACGAGGTGGTGTCGACCGGGTGAAGTCTCGTGTACCACGGCGGGCCGAACGCCGTCGAAGGCGAGGCGGTTCAATGCCTCGTCCAGCGGTGTGTCATCCAAGTCCAGAAGAACGTGGGACAGCGCGCCAACCGGCAACATTAATACTTCCCGGCCATAGCGAGACTGCTCGGTTATGGTTGAGAGAAGTGACCGCCTGGCACGCTTGCCCTGTGGATGCGTGTTCGCCACCATCTTGTGTAGGAGATCGTGCGGAGAGACGGTCTCGTCGAAGTGGCATCGGCTTCGATTTGTGATGCCTGTTCTTCGACCGCGCTTGTCGGTCTGTTCTTCTGTCCACCGACTGACAACCCGGATGCGCCATGCTTCAGCCGGTAGCGCCTTGAACAATTGGTCGAGTAGATAGGAGTGGTGTCGGGCCATCAGACTACTACCAACAGTGAACGCGCCTGCACCCAATCCCCAAGGGGCGGCTTCTTCTGTGCCCACGGTTTCATCATGTAATCTCGTCGTACACGTGCCGCCAAGTGACGCCGTTCAGGATGTTGCTGATGGTCGTTGCGCTGACTCGGAACTGATCAGCGATGCGTGCCTGCGTCATGACGCCCGCCAGTCGATGCACCTCTCGCACGTCATTGTCGGTCAATCGGGCGTTGGGAGCGCGTTCGCCAATCGGAGCGGTTCCCTGCTCGTATCGGTCAAGCGCGTTGTCTTGCCTGCTGCCCGACAAGAGGTGGTCTGGGTTCACGCACGCTCGAATGTTGCAAGTATGTCGCGTGTCCCACTGGTCGCTCATGTCGAGTTCATCTCGCACGGCGACGAGGAAGCGAGCGACCCGCATCTTGCTGTAGTTCACACCAATCTGCGGCCTGTCGTTGCTGTGATTGCCACCGCTGACGAACAGACAGCCGCGGGCATCGGAGTGCGAGTAGCGCGCGACAATTTTGTCGAGCAACACTCGATCTTCAGGATGGGCTTCGAACGTAGCCAAGCGAGCTGCGAGCGGGTTCATTGGCCCACCTCAAGATCGGACGGCTCACATGCCCGATTACTGATCCAAGCCTCGACGTCATTGAGCCTGAACCGCCATGTTCGGTCGCTGATCTTGTGTACCCTTGGACCACGCCCTTGGCGTACGAGGCGACCCAGTGAGCCTCGTGCGATACCGATCCTCGCCGCAGCTTGGGCCGTCGTTAGCCAAGCGGCACTATTTGTTGATGTCGACACGATACCGCGCCTCCTGCTTGGATGACGCGGCCACAGCTGATGCCGTCTTGGTCCGACTTCGCATGATACCAGGGGCCCATGGCTCCCTGAGATCAGCTTGGCAAACTGGGCGCATTGGGTCAAGCAATATTGCACAATATGTTGTGCTGAATGAGTTGTGCTGGACCACAATGCACAACATGGTGTGCATCTGCATGTCTGTACAGTCACTCGGCTGCATGCATCCGCTTCACTACGTCCGTCGCGCGTAGTCGTGCATATCGCTCAAGCAGCACGCCTGCATCACGATGACCGGTCAACACTTGCACTTCAGCTACCGACCAACCGTCGAGCAGTTTGTCAGTTGCTGCTTGCGCACGCAGATCATGCAGTCGGATGTCGTCAACGTCAGCACGCAAGCGCAACCGTTGCCACGCCAGCCGTACCGCGTTTGTCGTCATCGGCAGAACGCGTTCGTCGTCACGAGGTAACTCGGCAAGAACGGCAACCGCACGTGGCGACAGCGGCACTAGCCTTGAGTGTCCGTTCTTGGTCCTCCTTAGCAGGACGGTGCAAGCATCAAGATCGACATATCGCCACTCCATCGAGAGGAGTTCGCCACGCCGCATCGCGGTCTCTCTAGCCAGTATCAAGAGAGGCTGCATCAATTGGTTCCGGCACTCATCAGCGGCTTGTAGAAGCCGTTGCCACTCATCATCCGTCAATCTGCGTTCACGCTTGTCATCGACGCGAGGGCGCTTCACTTGTCGAACTATATTGCGTCTTGGCTCCTCGCGGAGAGTGTCACCAACCGCACGGTCGATTGCTGTCTGCATAAGAGAGAGTTCCCGAACGACGGTTGAAGGCTTGGCGTGTCGCAACCGCCTATCACGCCACTTCGACAGGTCAGACACAGTGATTGCTTCGACGCGTAGCGTAGCGATCTTGCTGCGAGTCAGGGCGTGCAGCCGCCAATGCTCGCTCGGCATGTCGCTTGAGAGTTGGAGAAGTGCGTCGGAGAGTGTCATTGCTTGCAGCGCGTCGGTTTGCTTCTGCGCACGCGTTGGCAAGATGCCACCAACAGCATCCGCTTCCGCCTCAACTATATTGCCCCACTTCAATGCCTCACTTCGCTTGCAGAACGACTTGCTTGCCGTCCTCCCGTCACGTCTGACGATGCACTGCCACTTGCTTCCGCGCTTCCTGATCGTTGCCATCTCGCTTGCTCCTTAGGTGGGCAACGCGGAGCTGCGAGTGACGAGAGAGTGACAGACGAGTGCACGACAGTTCGTGCTGAGGGGAGCAACTGCAGAAGATGCGTGTCACATCAAGCAGTTGATCTGGTCGGAGTGAGAGGATTCGAACCTCCGACCCCTGCCTCCCGAAGACAGTGCTCTACCAGGCTGAGCTACACTCCGACCGTGGCGGGTGATCTATACCCGGTGAACTGGATGCGCAAGGGGGATTCTAAGTTGGTCGTTCGGAAAAATACTCGAAAAAAACCGGTAAAAAACTTCGTTTGAACAATTCACCTGTCGGACAGATAGCATCAGGTCAGTGGATCCGTGCGATACAGGCGAATCTTTGTTCCGCCATGGTCCACTATGGGACCCGGTGGCAACAGCGGCAGCCGGGTTGCGCGAGCCAGCGACTGGCTGCTGGTTACAATGCCGACTCTCCAGCCGGCAAATCGTGACATCAGCACTTTTCCCATGCTGCCATAAAGGGACCGCAACCGCTTTTCATCGCCGATCCTGCCGCCATATGGCGGATTGACTATGACCAATCCCGACGGTCCTTCATGTGCTTTGATGTCGCTGATTGCGCGGTGCTGAAACCGCGTAATCTGCGTGACGCCGGCGCGTGATGCGTTGGAGGATGCGGCCTCGACCGCCCCAGCGTTTCGATCAGATCCGTGGAACGTCGGAACGGAATCGTGCGGAGGAGCGGGCTGGCGCAGTTTTTCCCATTCGTCGGCGCGGAAAGTCGCAAGCTTTTCAAAGGCAAAGTGCCGCGACCGCCCCGGTGCCAATCCCAAGGCCACTTCGGCCGCTTCGATGACAAAAGTGCCTGAGCCGCACATCGGGTCCAAAACGGGTTCTGTCCCGTCAAATCCGCATTCCCGCAGGAACATGGCCGCCATGGTTTCCCGCATGGGGGCCTTTGCAATCGCTGGTTTGTGGCCGCGCTTGTGCAGCGGATCGCCTGAACTGTCGATCGAGATTGTGCAAATGTCCCTTTCGATCCGCAGCAACACACGTATGTCCGCGTCCGAGGAGATCGGAGCCCCAAGAGTTTCCGAGATCGCTCTTTCGACGCGCTGTCGGGCCGCTCCGGCATGATAAATGCGTGACTTTCGGCTGGTAGCTTCAACCCGGACGGGGAGATCGGGCAGCAGGACGTCAGCCCAGGGAAATTTGCGGGCCCGTTTGTCGAGCTGCGCCAGGTGGATGGCCGGGAAGCTGCCGATCCGCACCAGAACTTTATTGGCGCCTCGAAGGACAAGATTGGCGCGCCATACCTCGGCCCAGTTGCCACGGCAACTGACGCCGCCCGGCACTTTGCGCGCGTCTGCGAATCCTTGTTCCAGCGCCTCGGCGCAAAGCGGCGCTTCAAGGCCCGGAGTGGCAACCAAAAAGATGTCAAGATCGTCGGAAGTGTTCATATCGGCTGCTTACACCGGAAGAACGGGCAGGGCGATATCCTATTTTTTGGACTTGTTCCCAAAAAACACAGGTTTGTTTCGGTATTGTGACCTGAGAACTTTAATTTAGGCGGTAACAGGTTTGCGTTTGTGGTATTCCCCGCGTAAAGGGACCGGGACCGAAGTTATGCTTACGGAATTCAACCGGTTTCTGGCGCTTTTGCGACAATAATCGTATGAATATCCGCGCTATCCTGTGCCAACCTGATTAAGGTCGGTGATAGCGGGCGCAAATAAGAGGCTTGGAAGAACGTAGCAACATGCAAACTTTCAAACTTAAAAAAGGGTTGGATCTGCCGATAGCGGGGGCGCCCGAACAGAAGATTCAGCCGGGGCCCGAGTTTTCGACGGTTGCCGTTCTGGGCAGGGACTTTGTGGGGCTCAAGCCCAAGATGCTGGTTCAGGAAGGTGAAGTAGTACAGCGCGGCGCGCCGCTGTTCTGCCACAAGGATGCGCCTGATGCGATGATGGTCGCACCGCTCAGCGGTAAGGTCATTGCCATCAATCGCGGCGCCCGGCGCGTGCTCCAAAGCGTCGTGATCGAGGTTTCGGATGTCAACGACACCGGCATCGATTTCTCGGGCACGGGTAACACGGACAGCGCCAAAGGTGTTGCGGCAAAGCTTTGCGCCGCAGGTCTTTGGACCGCATTCCGAACCCGCCCGTATTCGAAGATGCCTGAACCGGGCACCAGACCCGCAGCGATCTTCGTAACCGCGATGGACAGTGATCCGCTGGCAGCGGATGCAGCACTGATCATCGCCGATGCCGGTGATGCCTTTGCCGCCGGGCTCGGCGCGATTTCACACCTGACGGACGGCAAAACCTATCTGTGCCACAAGGATGGTGACACCTTGCCCGGCACCGAATTGCCCGGGGTTGAAGCGGCGGGTTTTTCCGGACCGCACCCCGCAGGCCTGGCCGGAACGCATATCCATTTCCTCGAGCCGCTGGCAGGGGACAAGCGTGTCTGGACGATCGGCTATCAGGATGTGATCGCCATTGGCCGTCTGATGCAGACCGGCCATTTGGACCCGAATATTGTAATTGCGCTGTCAGGTCCCGGGGCACGTCAACCGCGCCTGATCCGCACGGTCATGGGCGCATCGACCGATGATCTGACCCGTGACGAGGTCAATGTTGACGGCAGCGCCCGGATCATTTCCGGGTCGATCCTGTCCGGTCAGCACGCCGAGGGTCCGACCGCCTATCTGGGCCGCTTTGCGCGTCAGATTACAATCATTCGCGAAGACGCGGACCAGATCCCGATGGGCTGGATCCGACCGATGCCCTCGAAATTCGCGGTGCAGCCTGTATTGGGCTCGGCCTTTGCCAAAAAGCTGTACGCGCTGACGTCGAACCTGAACGGCGGTCGCCGGGCCATGGTTCCTACCGGCACGTTCGAAGAGTTGATGCCGCAGGATTACCTGCCGACCCAATTGTTGCGTGCTTTGCTGGTGATGGATACTGACACCGCACAGGCGCTGGGTGCGCTGGAGCTGGACGAAGAGGACCTTGGCCTTGTCGGCTTTGCCTGTCCGGCGAAATATGAATATGGGCTGGCGCTGCGCGACTGCCTGACCAAGATTGAAAAGGAGGGCTGATCCGAATGGGTTTGCGCAACTTCTTTGACCGGATCGAGCCGAACTTTACCAAGGGCGGCAAGTACGAGAAGCTTTTCCCCATCTACGAGATGGTCGAAAGCTTCATCTACACTCCGAAAACAGTCACCTCCGTCGCCCCCCACGCGCGGTCTTACGTGGATATGAAGCGGATCATGACTTATGTCGTGATCGCGACGATCCCCTGTATCCTGTGGGGTATGTGGAATACGGGCTATCAGGCCAATTCCGCGATTGCGGCCCTTGGGCCGGACTCAGCCACGGGCTGGCGGATCGCCCTGTTGCAGATGTTTGGCATTTCACTGGACCCGTCCAGCCTGTTTGCCAACGTGATGCACGGATTGCTTTACTTCCTGCCGATCTACATCGTCACGCTTGTTGCAGGCGGTATCTTCGAGGTCATCTTTGCCACCGTGCGCGGCCACGAGGTGAACGAAGGTTTCCTTGTCACTTCAATGCTTTACACGCTGATCATGCCGGCAACTACACCCCTGTGGCAGGTGGCTTTGGGCATCATCTTCGGTGTCGTGATCGGCAAAGAGGTGTTTGGTGGCACTGGCAAGAACTTCCTCAACCCTGCGCTTGTAGGTCGTGCTTTCCTGTACTTCGCCTATCCGGCGCAGATGTCGGGCGATGCGGTGTGGACGCCAGTCGACGGCTTTTCGGGCGCAACAGCGTTGGGGGTAACAGCAGCTGAAGGCGTTCAGGCCCTTGCGGCTGAGGGCATCACCTGGTCCAGCGCGTTTTTCGGAACCATCCAGGGCAGCTTTGGCGAGACATCGACGTTGGCCTGTATCATCGGGCTCGCCTTCCTGCTGATGACCAAAATAGCCAATTATCGCCTGATCGTGGGCTGTTTGGCCGGGACGATCGCGTTTACATGGCTGTTGAACCTGATCGGTTCTGACACCAACCCGATGTTCGCGATGCCATGGTACTGGCACGTTGTGCTGGGCGGATACGCCTTTGGCCTGGCGTTCATGGTGACCGAACCCGTTTCGGCAAGCCACACCAATCTGGGTCGGTACATCTACGGTGCGCTGATCGGTGTCATGGTTGTATTGATCCGCGTAGTGAACCCCGCTTTCCCCGAAGGCATGATGCTGGCCATCCTGTTCGGTAACGTCTTTGCACCGCTGATCGATTACTTCGTCGTTCAGGCCAACATCAAACGGAGGGCGCGTCGCCATGTCTGATACGCAACCCCAAGAACCCAAGGGGGCGATTGCCCGGTTCCTGGCGGCCTCGCCGGACTCGGTTGGCAAGACGATCTTTGTTGCTGTCGCCGTTTGTCTGGTAGCTTCGATGGTCGTTTCCGCCGCAGCCGTCAGCCTTCGCCCGGTACAGGAAGCGAACAAGCTGAAGGACAAGCAAGTCAACGTTTTGCAGGTCGCTGGTGTTTACGAACCCGGCATCAACGTGACCGAGGCCTTCGCTGCGTTTGAGCCGCACGTTCTGGAACTGGCCACCGGCGAATTCGTCGATGACCAGTTTGACCCAACCACATTTGATGACATTGCCGCCGCCAGCGATCCCGAATTGAGTATTGCTTTGGATGACGATCCTGCTGGAATTGGGCGGAAGTCCAAGTTCAGAGTGATCTACCTGCTGCGGGATGATGCTGGTGAACTGGATAAGGTCATCCTGCCGCTGCACGGCTATGGCCTGTGGTCCACGCTCTATGGCTTTATCGCGCTGGAAAACAACGGCAACGATATTTTCGGCCTGCAGTTCTATCAGCATGGCGAAACTCCGGGCCTTGGCGCGGAAGTGGACAACCCGCGTTGGAAAGCGCTGTGGAATGGCAAGAAACTTCGTGATGACGCGGGCGATCTGCAAATCACCGTCGCCAAATCTCAGCCTGCCGCCGGCCCGGACTTTTATGTCGACGCGCTGGCCGGTGCCACGCTGACCTCTGTTGGCGTCGATAACCTGGTGAAATTCTGGATGGGCGATGCGGGCTACGCTCCGTTCCTGGCCAAACTGCAAGCAGGAGAGTTCTGATGTCTCAGACCAAGAAAGAGATGCTGGTCGACCCGCTTGTCGACAACAACCCGATTACCCTGCAGGTGCTTGGCATCTGTTCGGCGCTGGCGGTGACCTCTTCGCTGCAGGTATCCTTCGTGATGGCGCTGGCGGTGACGTTCGTGACTTCGTTCTCGTCCTTCTTTATCTCGTGCCTGCGTAACCAGATCCCGGGCTCGATCCGGATCATCGTCCAGATGGTGATCATCGCCTCGCTGGTGATCCTGGTGGATCAGGTTCTCAAGGCCTATGCCTTCGAGATTTCGAAAACGCTTTCGGTCTTCGTCGGTCTGATCATCACCAACTGTATCGTGATGGGCCGCGCCGAGGCGTTCGCTATGAAAAACCCGCCTGTCGCGTCCTTCATCGACGGCATGGGCAACGGAATGGGCTATGGTCTGATCCTGCTGCTGGTTGGTTTCATCCGCGAACTGTTCGGGAACGGGTCGCTCTTCGGAGTCACCATTCTGGAGACCGTCAACAATGGCGGCTGGTATGTGCCCAACGGCATGCTGCTGCTGCCGCCGTCCGCGTTCTTTATCATCGGTCTGATCATCTGGGCCTTCCGCACGTGGAAGCCGAACCAGGTCGAAGAACGTGAATACAAAATCCAGCAGGTAGAGGCGCACTGATGGAAGGGCTTATCTCTCTGGCCGTAAAGGCCATCTTTGTTGAAAACCTCGCGCTCAGTTTCTTTCTCGGCATGTGTACTTTCATAGCCGTTTCCAAGAAGATTTCGACCGCGCTGGGTCTGGGTATTTCGGTGATGGTCGTTCAGACGATCACCGTGCCGACAAACAATCTGTTGCTCAGCTATCTGTTGAAGCCGGGCGCCTTGGCCTGGGCCGGGTTCCCGGATGTGGACCTGACCTTCCTTGGGCTGATCTCGTACATCGGCGTGATTGCGGCGATGGTTCAGATCCTCGAGATGATCCTGGATAAGTACTTCCCACCGCTTTACAACGCGCTGGGGATCTTCCTGCCGCTGATTACAGTGAACTGCGCCATCCTCGGTGGCTCGCTGTTCATGGTCGAGCGTGACTATAACTTCGCTGAGGCCGCCACCTATGGTCTGTCTTCCGGCTTTGGTTGGGCGCTAGCGATCACAGCGATGGCAGGCGTTCGTGAAAAGCTGAAATATTCGGATATTCCGGACGGTCTGCAGGGGTTGGGCATTACCTTCATCACCGCGGGACTGATGGCCATGGCCTTCATGTCCTTCTCTGGCGTGAAACTGTAAGGAGGGCGCAATGGAAACTTTTAGCCTAGGCGTAATCCTTTTCACGATGATCGTTCTGGCGCTTGTCGCCATCATTATGGCGGCACGCTCGCGGTTGGTGTCTACCGGCAACGTCAACATCACCATCAATGGCGAGAAAACCATCTCGGTTCCGGCGGGTGGCAAACTGCTGCAGACGCTTGCGGCCGAGAAATTGTTCGTTCCTTCCGCCTGCGGTGGTGGCGGAACCTGCGCGCAATGCCGTGTGCGGGTGCATTCGGGTGGTGGTTCGATCCTGCCCACCGAAGAAAGCCACATCACCAAGCGAGAGGCATCCTGCGGTGACCGCCTGTCCTGTCAGGTCGCGGTCAAGCAGGACATGGACATCGAAGTTCCCGAAGAGGTCTTTGGCGTCAAGAAGTGGGAATGCACCGTTCGTTCGAACGACAACGTGGCCACTTTTATCAAAGCGCTGACTCTGGATCTGCCGGAAGGCGAAGACGTCAATTTCCGTGCTGGCGGCTACATCCAGATCGAGGCCCCCGCGCACCAACTGGCCTATACCGATTTCGACGTGCAGGACGAGTACCGCGAAGATTGGGACAAGTTCAATCTGTGGCAGTACAAATCCGTCGTGAACGAACCGATCGAGCGCGCCTATTCTATGGCCAACTATCCGGACGAAAAAGGCATGATAATGCTGAACGTCCGTGTCGCTTCACCGCCTCCGGGGTCCGACGGTATCCCGCCGGGTCAGATGTCGTCTTACATCTTCAACCTGAAGCCGGGTGACAAGGTCACGATTTCTGGTCCATTTGGTGAATTCTTCGCCCGCGAGACCGAGAAAGAGATGGTCTTCATCGGCGGTGGCGCTGGTATGGCGCCTATGCGCAGCCATATCTTCGATCAGCTCAAGCGCCTTGAGAATCGCAACCGCAAGATCACCTTCTGGTACGGTGCGCGTTCCAAGAAAGAGATGTTCTTTGTCGAGGATTTCGACCAATTGGCCGAGGAGTTCGACAATTTCGAATGGCATGTGGCCCTTTCGGATGCGCAGCCCGAGGACGATTGGAAAGGCTACACCGGCTTCATCCACAACGTCCTGTTCGAGGAATACCTCAAGAACCACCCGGCACCGGAAGACTGCGAGTTCTACATGTGCGGTCCGCCAATCATGAACCAGTCCGTCATCAACATGCTGCTGGATCTCGGAGTGGACCGCGAAGACATCATGCTGGACGACTTCGGCGGTTAAGAAGAAACCGGCGCAATTAGCGCCGGTTTTTTTGTTCCGCATTTTCAGTCGGCGGGAATTTTATAGTACTCCCGATACCATTCAACGAATTTGGCCAGACCGGTATGAATATCGGTCTGGGGTTTGTAACCGGTCAGGTTTTGCAACAAACTGGTGTCGGCCCAGGTCGCCGGAACATCTCCCATTTGCATCGGCATGTAGTTCCGGATCGCTTTCTTACCCAACGCGTCCTCGATAGCTTCTATGAAATCCATCAGGCGGACTTTGTCCGAGTTGCCGATGTTGACTACCCGGAAGGGCGCAACCGGTGACAGGCTGTCGCCCACGGCGATCTCATCTTTGCTGTCAGGCCGCACAGGGGCGGCATCTATCAGCAGGCGAATGCCCCGTACCAGATCCTCGACATAGGTGAAGTCGCGATACATGTCGCCGTTGTTGTAAATGTCGATGGGACGGTCGTTCAGAATGGCATCGGTGAACTTGAAGTAAGCCAGATCAGGGCGGCCCCACGTGCCGTAAACTGTAAAGAACCGGAACATCGTGGTCGGCAGGCCCCACAGATGGGCATAGGAATGGCCCATCGATTCATTGGCCTTCTTGGTCGCGGAATAGATGGTCAGTTGCCCGTCGGCCTTGTCGGTTTCCCGGAACGGCATGTCCTCATTCGCTCCGTAGACTGAAGACGTCGAAGCCATCAGAAGGTGCTCTACCTGATGGGTCCGGGCAACCTCCATCACATTGAATGTCCCGACGATGTTGGATTCAACGTAGCTGCGTGGCGCTTCAAGGCTGTAGCGCACACCGGCCTGGCCAGCCAGGTGGATGATGACCTCGGGTTTGAAGTCGTCTGCGACCTGCATCAGGCGCTCGTGGTTTTCCAGCATGTCTTCGGTGGCTGAAAAGCCCGGCGTCTGCAGCAACATCTGATGCCGGCGCTGTTTCAGCGCCACGTCATAATAGTCGGTCATGCCGTCATAGCCATGCACCCGAAACCCTTCGGCCAGGAGCAGTTTTGCCAGATGAAATCCGATAAACCCGGCAGTTCCCGTTACCAAAACTCGTTTCATGAAATCCCCAAGAACCTTTCAAACCACATGGCTGCCTGCGATAAGATCGTCTTTGAACCTGCCAGGCCCAGATCTAACTTTAGCTTGTCATATCAAACGCCCGGCACCGACGGTCAAGTACTGAGCGGGCGGCCCGGGATTGTCGTTGCCAACGGGTCGGGTTAGGGAACGTAGAACATGGTTACGAGCTGGATCAAAGGGTTTATTGGCCGGGCACGGCACGATCGGGAAACAGCCGTTCCCGGAATCGCTCCTGATGATCGGTTTGTCGTAATTGGCGACATTCATGGCCGGCTGGACCTGCTTCAGGCCCTGCTGATGAGGGTTGAAGACGACTGCCCTTTGATCTTTGTCGGGGACTACATCGACCGGGGTGACTACAGCGCACAGGTCCTGCGACATCTGCAGCACTTCGACACGGCAGCAAACAGGCCAGTCGTGTGCCTCATGGGCAATCATGAAGACATGCTGCTGCGATTTTTGGACGAGCCCGGACGCTATGCACATCATTGGTTCCGTAATGGCGGATTCCAGACACTGGCTTCATTCGGGATTACCGAATTTGACCTTCATCCAACAAATGAAATTGCCGAAGCGGTTGCTGGCAAGTTGAAGCAGGTCATGGGCACGGGCCTGCTGTCATGGCTACGGGACAGACCACTAATCTGGTCAAGCGGAAACGTAACTGTCGTCCATGCCGCGCTGGATCCCGACCTGACGGTGGATGACCAGCAGCGACAGGTCTGTTTGTGGGGGCATCCGATGTTTCCAAGACGACGCAGGGCAGACGGCCAATGGGTTGTGCACGGACACACAATCATAGACCGCCCAAGGGTCAACAATGGCGTCGTCTCAGTCGATACCGGGGCATTTGCAACGAACCGCCTGACGGCAGCCGAAATTTACAGAGGCGGCGTTCGTTTTATTTCGACCTGATCTGCGCAACTCGGGACGCGGGCCAGTGAAAATGCGACCCGCAACCCGGAAGGTCACTTGGTCAACCGACGATCATCTGCTTCATGCGCAGCGCTTCGTATTCCAGTTCCTTGAGACGGAAGTGAACAACGTCGCCAATCGTGATGACACCGTGCAGGTGGCCATCACTCAGAACCGGCATGTGGCGGAAACGTCCATCGGTCATTGTCTTCAGAACATCGTTCAGCAGGTCTTCGGGCGAACAGGTCTTGACTTCCTTGGTCATAAGATCTTCGACCGACTGCGGCAGAGTCTGGCCAGGGGTATCCGCCATGCGCCGCACGATGTCGCGTTCTGACAGAATGCCTTGCAAGGTTCCGTTCTGATCGGTCACGACCACTGCACCGATTCTTTTTTCCTTCAGCAGTTCCACTACCGAATGAATCGTATCGGCGGGGCGCACCGCAAACACCGCATCACCTTTACCCTCAAGCAGCTTGGCCACGGTCGTTTGCGTATGCGACAGGTTTGAATCCGCTGACTGGCTATAGGTCGCAGAACCAGATTTGTCGCCGCGTGTGGGGGGCTGATAAGAGCTTGGGGCCATGGGCAATCTCCTCTTTTATCCGAGATGGCTGTCTTTTCACCTTACCGCAGCGAACCGACCTGTATAGGGTGCAAATGCCCTGATCCCGGAAAATTGCTGACAAACAAGGAATCCCGACCCGTTGACAGACCTTTATCTGACACCGCCGCTGGCTGCGCTGATCTTTTTCGCCGTCGTGGTGTGTGGTCACAATTTCCGAATGGCGTGGAAACAGCAGCAGGCGGGATGGCAAAAACGGGCCTGGCTGTTTGGTGTACCTGCCGGGGTCGGATTGCTGGTGCTGGGTTTTCTGCCGCTGAAACTGTGATGTCGATTTGACTCTGTAATGGGGCGCTGGCATATGCCCGGCTAGGTTTTCCAGGGAGTTCCCCGATGCGCCATCTGCCTGTTCTGGCTTTAGTTCTGTTTGTTTCTGGCTGTTTGTTTGACAAAGAACCCGAAGTGGTCCGTCTGTCGGGCGAAACCATGGGAACAACATTCAACATCACCGCCATTGGCGAAGATGTGGATGAGGAAGCCCTGGCCGCAGCCGTGCAGGAAACACTGGCCGCAGTGAACGCCAAGATGTCCAACTGGGATCCCAACTCAGAGGTTTCGACATTTTCAGCTTCGACCGACACTTCGCCCGTTCCGGTCTCGGACGAGTTCGCTCTGGTTTTGACCGCCGCTGACGATGTGCATGAAAAATCCGGCGGAACCTTTGACGTGACTCTGGGCCCGCTGATCGAATTGTGGGGGTTTGGCCCGCGCAAGCCCGAGGACCCGGTGCCGTCGGATGCTGAGATTCAAGCCGCTCTGGAAGGTGTCGGGCAATCCCGGCTGCTGACCTTGGACCGTGACGCCGGAACGCTGGCCAAATCCGATCCGGCAGTGGGCATCAACCTGTCGGCTATCGCCAAAGGCTATGGGATCGACGCGGTGGCCGAAACCCTAAGCGAAGCGGGGATTGAGAACTACATGGTCGAGATCGGTGGCGATCTTGTAACCAAAGGCGAGAATGACAAGGGTGAGGTCTGGCGCATCGGGGTCGAAAAACCCGAAGCAGGCGGGCAAAACCTGCAACTGATCGTATCGCTGAACGATCTGGGCATGGCGACCTCGGGCGATTACAAGAATTTCTTCGAACAGGACGGTGTGCGGTATTCCCATATCATCGATCCCACGACCGGACGACCGATCACACATCGCACCACCTCGGTCACCGTACTGGCCGAAAACGCGATGATGGCGGATGCGTGGGCCACGGCAATGCTGGCGCTGGGGCAGGAGAAAGGGCTGGAACTGGCCGAAAAGCATAAACTAGCCGTGTTCTTCATATCTCGGGATGTGACAGGCGGCGAAGATGCCTTTATTACTGTTCACAGTACCGCGTTCAAAGACGCTTTGAGCACCAACTGACAGGCAGGACCTGAGATGAGCACATTTATTCTGGCCTTCATACTACTGCTGATCATCATGGTAGGGATGTCGCTGGGCGTCATGCTGATGGGCAAGACGATCAAAGGCAGCTGCGGCGGTCTGAATGCAATCTCGGGCGCGGACAAATGCGTTGTGTGCAAAAAAGACGTCGACCCCAACAGCCCGCTGCGGGACCAGTTGCAGTGCAAACGCGCCAAAAAAATGCTCGAACAGATGGAACGACAAGCCTGATTGAAGTTTGGACTTCGCTCTTGGGCGGGAAATAGCTAAGCAGGTCCCGGATCAAAGGGGGGCATTGCATTGGCCGAAGCCAAAAATATCCTGTTCATCATGTTCGACCAGCTGCGCTGGGATTACCTCAGCTGTTACGGACATCCACACCTGCATACCCCGAATATCGACAAACTGGCCGCACGCGGTGTCCGGTTTAATCGCGCCTATATTCAGTCCCCGATCTGCGGAAGTTCGCGCATGTCGACCTATACCGGGCGCTATGTGCATTCCCATGGTGCCTCATGGAACAACATTCCCCTGAAAGTTGGTGAAATCACATTGGGCGATCACCTGCGCAAAGCGGGGATGGGGTGCTGGCTGGTCGGCAAGACACATATGGCTGCCGACGCCGAAGGGATGGCCCGCCTGGGACTGGAACCCGACAGCGTCATTGGCGCTCGCGTCGCGGAATGCGGCTTTGACGTCTTCGAACGCGATGACGGGTTGCGCGCTGAAGGACCGGACGGGTTCTATGATCCGGACGGGGCAAAGAAATACAATCAATATCTCCGGGACAAAGGATACGACAGCGACAACCCCTGGCATGACTTTGCCAATTCCGGCCTGGATGCCGACGGCAACGTATTGTCAGGCTGGTTCCTTAAAAACTCATCCGAGCCGGCAAATATCGCGGAAGAAGACAGTGAAACGCCCTATCTGACAACGCGCGGCATTGAGTTCATGGAAAGTCATGACGGGCCGTGGTGCTGTCACCTCAGCTACATCAAGCCGCACTGGCCTTACGTAGTGCCGGAGCCTTATGCCTCGATGTATGGACCCGAACATGTGCTGCCTGTGGTCCGGTCCGAGGCCGAGCGCGAAAATGCGCATCCAGTGCTCCGAGCCTTTATGGACACGAAAGTCGGGCAGGCCTTCTCGCGTCAGGAGGTCCGCGATGCCGTGATCCCGGCCTATATGGGGCTGATCAAACAGGCGGATGACCAGATGGGGCGGTTGTTCGACTGGATGGAGGAAACCGGGCGGATGGACGACACGATGATCGTGCTGACCTCGGACCATGGGGATTTTCTGGGCGATCACTGGATGGGGGAAAAGACCTTCTTCCACGACGCCTCGACCAAGATGCCGCTGATCATCTACGACCCTTCCTCTCAGGCGGACGCCACGCGAGGCACCACCTGCGACGCGCTGGTCGAGGCGATTGATCTGGCACCAACCTTTCTTGAGGTGGCGGGCGGCGAAATGGCCGGGCATATCCTGGAAGGGCATTCCCTGCTGCCCATCCTTCGCGGGCAAGCCGACAAAACGCCCCGCAGTGTCGCAGTCTGTGAATACGACTACTCCGCTTCTCCCATAGCGCAAAAGCTGAACGCATCTGTACGCGATGCCGTGATGTTCATGGTCGCCAACGAAAAATGGAAACTTGTCCATTGCGAAGGCGGGCACAGACCGATCCTGTTCGATCTTGAAAACGATCCCGACGAACTGGTCGATCTGGGTGACAGTGCGGATCATACGGACGTCATCGCCCAGATGTATGATCACCTGTTTGCCTGGACGCGTCGCCCGTCACAGCGCACAACCCGGTCTGAAGAGCAGTTGATCGGAATGCGCAGCCGAAGCGGGGGCACAGGGATCATGATCGGTATTTACGACGAAAACGACACTCCGCTGGAACTGACGGTCAAATACCGCAACCGCAAGGCACATCCTTACCAGGATTATCTGAAGGACTGAAAACGCGGGTTTCGCGCCAAAGTGACGAAGGGACCGATTAATTCTGCTTCACACACCGCAAAGACGGTTCACGCCCGGATGGGCAGCGGGTAGAAGACTGTCAAAGCAGTGTTCCGGAGAAACTTCATGGCCGCCCCCAAACCCGTTGTCCTGTGCATCCTAGATGGCTGGGGATTGTCCGAAGACACGCAGGCCAACGCGCCTTATCTGGCGAAAACGCCGACCTTTGACGCGATCATGGAACGCGGTCCCCATGCGACGTTGATTACACATGGGCCGGATGTGGGTCTGCCCAGCGGGCAGATGGGAAATTCTGAGGTCGGGCACACGAACATTGGGGCCGGGCGAGTGGTTGCCATGGATCTGGGGCAGATTGATCTGTCGATCGAAGACGGCAGTTTCTTTGAAAACAATGCCCTTCAGGCCTTCATCAGTAAGGTAAAGGCCTCGGGCGGAACGGCGCACTTGATGGGTATCGCTTCGGATGGCGGGGTACATGGCCATCTTGATCACATCGTTGCTGCGGCCAAGGCCGTGACAGACGCAGGTGTACCTGTCGCCCTGCACGTCATGACAGACGGACGGGACGTTGCGCCAAAATCCGCATTTGGGTTTTTGGCCGAACTGGAAGAGCGCCTGCCAGATGTCGCGCGGATCGTGACTGTCAGCGGACGGTATTATGCCATGGACCGCGACAATCGCTGGGAACGCGTTGCAGAAGCCTATGAGGCGATCATCAAGGGGCAGGGGCGTACCGCCGCCACCGCACATGGTGCTGTGGACCATGCGTATAACCAATCCGAAACGGATGAATTCATAACACCCACGGTTCTGAGCGGCTACACAGGTGTCCACGATGGCGATGGTATTTTCTGTCTGAATTTCCGCGCCGACCGTGCGCGGGAAATACTGCGCGCAATTGGCGAGCCGGGATTCGACGATTTCGACACCGGACCGCGCCCGGCCCTGTCAGCTTTGCTGGGAATGGTTGAATACTCCGACGGGCACAACGCCTACATGACCACCGTTTTCCCGAAACGCGCCATCGTCAACACGCTTGGGGAATGGGTTGCCAAACAAGGGTTGCGGCAGTTCCGCTTGGCGGAAACCGAAAAATATCCTCATGTGACGTTCTTTCTGAACGGCGGCAAGGAAACGCCCGAGGTTGGCGAAGACCGTTTCATGCCGAAATCGCCCAAGGTGGCGACCTATGATCTTCAGCCCGAGATGTCGTCAGCCGAGGTCACGGCCAAATTCGTCGAGGCCATCGAAGCCGGGTATGATCTGATCGTCACCAATTACGCCAACCCGGATATGGTCGGGCACACAGGCGATCTGAACGCCGCGATAAAGGCGTGCGAAGCCGTTGATCAAGGTCTGGCGCAGGTGGTTACCGCGCTGGACAAAGCAGGCGGAGCCATGATCGTGACAGCCGATCACGGGAATTGCGAAGTCATGGTCGACCCTGAAGCCGGTGGACCGCATACCGCTCATACATTGAACCGAGTGCCGGTCGCGCTGGTCGGTGGACCCGCTGGTTCCAAGTTGCGCGATGGCCGGTTGTCGGACCTGGCGCCAACGCTTTTAGCGCTGATGGGGCTGGATCAACCTGCGGAAATGACTGGCCAGAGCCTTCTGTCATGACAGTGCGGGCCGCGCTTCTTTCAGTCTTGCTGGCCTCGCCTGTTTACGCCCAAACGGACCCGTCGGCTGCCGCGTTGGAGGCAGCGCAAATGCTGGAAGAGGCCTCGATTGCGCTGGCCGAAGCCGACAGCGCCCGGGATCGGGTGCGCGCCCTGACCGAAACGGTGCAGGCTTATGAAGCCGGGCTAAGCGCCATGCGCGACGGCTTGCGCAAGGCCGCCACCCGAGAGGTGCAGCTGACAGAAGAACTGCGCGCGCGGGAAAAAGAAATCGCGCAGTTGCTGGGCGTGTTGCAAACCATCGAAACAACAACGCCGCCCGTACTGATCCTGCATCCGTCCGGTCCTTTGGGGGCCGCGCGTACCGGCATGATGCTGGCCGAAGTCACGCCCGGCCTGAATGCACGTGCGCAAGCGCTTGCTCAGGACTTGCACGAGGTTCGGACACTTCGCCAACTGCAGCAAAACGCCGCCGAAACCCTGACCAAGGGTCTGACCGGAGTGCAGAATGCGCGCACCAAACTAAGCGAGGCCATTGCCGATCGAACGGACCTGCCGCGCCGGTTTGTCGAAGACCCCATCAGCACGGCGATCCTGATTTCCTCGACGGAAACACTGGATGGGTTTGCCAGCGGTCTGGCCGAAATATCGGAAGGCGGTATTGCCGAAACCGACGCCGATATTTCGAACAGAAAAGGAAACCTTGCTTTGCCCGTTCAGGGTGTTCTGCTGCACAGTTCAGGGGAAACGGACGCCGCCGGGGTGAAGCGCCCCGGTATCGTGCTGGGCACCCGGCCGCGCGCGCTGGTCACGACACCCACCGCAGCGACGATCCGGTATCGCGGGCCGCTGCTGGACCTTGGCAACCTGATGATCCTGGAACCCCAGCCCGGATTGCTTTTTGTCTTTTCCGGGTTGCAAGAGGTCTTCGGTACACCCGGAGAAGTGATCACCGAAGGAACGCCGGTGGGGCTAATGCCTGGTGAAACGCCGGAAATCGGCGCTATTTTGTCAACTACAAGTGATGGCACTGGAACTGACCGGTCAGAAACGCTCTATATAGAGGTAAGACAGGATAATAGCCCGGTGGACCCGGAATCGTGGTTTCGGACCAACAAGGATGGATAAACAAACATGAAGAGATTTGTGATGGCCGGTCTGGCCGGAACTGTGGCAGGCATTATCGCAACCACTCAGATTGCCGGACCTTTGCTGGCGCAAGAGGCCGAAAGCAAGGCCAGCGTGTATGAGCAATTGGATCTGTTCGGGGACATTTTCGAACGTATCCGCGCCCAATATGTCGAAGAAGTCGAGCCGGAGGAGCTGATCGAGGCAGCCATTGACGGAATGCTGACCTCATTGGATCCGCATTCCAGCTACCTGTCGCCTGACGACGCCGAACAGATGCGCGTGCAGACACGCGGTGAATTCGGAGGGCTAGGGATTGAGGTCACACAAGAAGAAGGCTTCGTCAAAGTCGTCTCACCCATCGATGATACCCCCGCGGACGAGGCGGGGATCGAAGCCGGCGACTTCATCACCCACGTTGATGGTGAAAGCATTCTGGGCCTGACGCTGGACAAGGCGGTGGATCTGATGCGCGGGCCGGTCGGCTCGGAGATCGTGATCACGGTGGTGCGCGAAGGCGAGCAGGAACCGTTTGACGTCACCATTATCCGCGACACCATCAAGTTGACCGCCGTACGAGCACGGACCGAAGGCACCAGCGTCGTTCTGCGTGTGACCACATTCAATGATCAGACCTACCCCAATCTGGAAGCCGGATTGAAAGAGCAGATCGAAGAAGCCGGCGGGATCGAAAAGGTCAATGGCGTAGTGCTGGATTTGCGGAACAATCCGGGCGGCTTGCTGACACAGGCGATCAAGGTGTCGGACGCCTTTTTGAATGAAGGCGAAATCGTTTCGACCCGCGGCCGCGATCCGGGCGAAGGCGAAAGGTTCAATGCAACGGCAGGAGATCTGACCGAAGGTAAGCCGATTGTGGTTCTGATCAACGGCGGGTCAGCCTCGGCCTCGGAAATTGTAGCGGGGGCGCTTCAGGATCATCGCCGTGCGATTGTTGTTGGCACCAAGAGCTTTGGCAAAGGCTCGGTCCAGACAGTCATGCCATTGCGCGGCGACGGCGCAATGCGTTTGACCACATCACGCTATTATACGCCTTCGGGCCGCTCGATTCAGGCGCTTGGCGTCAGCCCCGACATCATCGTCGAGCAACCGCGCCCAGCCCCAGAACCCGAAGAGGAAGAGGGCAATGCACGCACCCGGTCCGAGGCCGACCTGCGTGGCAGCCTGAACAACGACAGCCTGAGCGAGGATGAAATTCGCCAGATCGAAGAAGACCGGGCCCGTGCCGAAGCGACTGCCGAGTTGCGGGAAAAGGACTATCAGTTGGCCTATGCCATCGATATCCTGAAAGGCCTGTCGGCCTTCAACCCCAACGGGCCTTCGCAGTAACAAATAAATTGGGCCGCCGGTTTCGGCGGCCCTCGTTACCGGAACAGATCTTTGTTCGGCTGCGATCAGCTTTCGATTTTGTGCAGCTTGCTTTCATCCAGCATCAGCGCAAGTACGATCCCGACGGACACGGAAATCGCTGCAAAGACAAACGCCATGTTCATGCCGGTATCGAATGCTTGGGCTATCGCGGTTTTGACCGTCGCAACTTCACTTTCACTGAGCTTCTGCATGACTGCCTGCGCGGATTTGGTGGTCAGCGTTCCGCCATTGATTGCCTGAAGTTCAGCATCAGACAGTGTGACACCGGCCGCAGTCAGTTTGTCGCGCAGGCTGGCAAGGCTTGTGACATACATGATTGCCGTGGCGCAGGCGACGGCAATGGCCCCGTAGACCAGATGGGTCATGAAGCTAAGCCCGCCGACGAGACCCGCCCGTTCGGGCTTTACAGCGCAGACTGCCGCCGTTCCCGACGGCCCGACAGTCAGCGTCGCCCCCAATCCGATGAACGCCATGCCTGGCAGAATTTGGAAATAGCCAAGGCCCTGCGGCAAGACGACAACAGTTACTGCGCCAATTGTCGCGATCAGGTAGCCCCAGAACATCAGCCTTTTTGGACCGAAATCGTTGTAAAGCGTTCCTGAAACAATGGATCCGACCGCCAATAGAACAGTCAGCGGTGCCAGCCCAAGCGCCGATTGAAAAACGCTCCAGCCCAGTACTTTCTGCATGTATTGCGGGAAATACAGCAAACCCACAAAGGCCGCAGACACATTGAACATGTTCAGGCCCAGCGTGATCAAAAATTCTCGGTTCTGCATCAACTGAGGCAGCAGCAAAGGTTCCTTTACGCGTTTTTCGACACGTGGGAACAACAGAAACAGGACTGCGCTAACAAAGAACAGAAGAAGCAGCGGAACCGAAGTCCAGCCCCACTCCGCACCGACATCCAGGGCATAAAGCAGCAGCAAGACCGCGAAGGACAGGATGCCCATCCCGGCAAAATCGATGTGTTCGCCTTGTTTGTGTTTGGTCTCACGTTCCATCAAAAACAGGGCTGTCGCCATCGAAATGCAGGAGAACACGACGTTGGCCAGAAAGAACAATCGCCAGTCACCAAGGTTGACGGCAAAGCCGCTGATCATCGGACCGAAGACATTGCCGCTGGTTACACCCGCAAGGATCAGCCCCATAACCAGGGCCCGATGCTCGGGCTTTGACACTTTGGTGGCACCGAAGGCCAGTGTGCAGGGCCAGATACATCCGGCTCCGATGCCTTGCAGGGCTCGTGCTCCGATCAGGTAGTCCAGACCGGGGGAGACAAAGCATAGGATGGAAGAAAACAGGAAGATCGAAAGACCGATGATCATGATCTTTCGGTGCCCGTACATGTCGCCGAGCCGCCCGCCGGCGACCATGGTCATGGCGAAAAACAGGGCGTAGATATTGAGCACCCACTGGGTGCTTGTAATGTCGGCATCAAAGCTGTTTTCGATGGCCGGGATCAGCATCAGCGCACCGGTAAAATCAATCCCGATCCCAAATGCGGTCACCATAAGGGCGATGACCTTGATGATACTACTGCGGTCCATTGAGAAACCCAGGTTGCTCCGGATGTCCCGATAATGCATCAAGCCGGTCAAAAAAGATAGGAAAACAGCAGTTTAAGGGTTCAGCCGGTATGACAAGCTGAACGCCCGGTCTATTCCGCGCTGCTGCAGATCCGCCGGAACGCGCGTTTCAGCATGTCCAGTTCGGCGCGCAAAAGCTCCACCTCAGCCCTCAGGTCATCTGCAGCGGGAGTGCCCGCGATCACCGTGATGTCGCCCAGCCTGTTCGTCGTTGCGGTGTCGACGATCACAAAACAGTGCACCCCTTCGGAAAGGGCGGAGATGGGCAACTGAATACTCAGATCCCAACCGCCATCCGCGCGTGAAACGCTGAACTGTTCCAGCGGTTCACCGAGATAGCGCACTTCGATCTTGGGTTCCGTTTCGGCCTGCAGATGACCTTGCCAAAGCCCGTCTTCAAACCGTGTGCATGTGAGGGAGTGAAGGGTCATGCGGCAAGCACCTTACAAGTCAGCTCGGAAATGGCGGCAGAACGTCAAATCGCGCAAAACGATCCGATTCATCCCAGGATCGTCAAAGATCAGATCCAGCCAGATCTTTTCAACACGTTTCTCGTTCAAAGACAGATGCGCAAGGTCAAAGTCCATTGCGTTCGAGGTTCGGTTTTCGTCAAGTTTGCGCAACACCTGTTCCGTATTTGGGCCGTGCTGAATGTTGAGACGTGCGAAAATTTCTCCGTTCCGCTCGCCTTCGATCAACGTATCGACACGCATCAGGTGTTGGCGCGTCAAGTCCTGCGCCGCATCTTGTGGCAGCTCGACCGACAGAGAAAGAAATGAACCGGTGAACCCGAACACCTCGATCGCAAGGCTGAATGGGGCCAGGTCCTTGTCACGGCGATTGCGTATCTGGCGCATTCCGATTTCGGACTGCTCGCAATCATGAAACAGGGTTACCTGCCGGTCCATCGGCGCTTTTCGCGGGGCCGACGCGATACCGTGCCTGGACAGCCGCCCGCGCCACAAATCCGGACGCCACGACCAGTCCGTAGCAAGCGGTTTGGGAAACTGCACCGAACCAATCAGTGGCCGGGCCAGCCGTTCGTCGGCCTGTTGGATCAGCCAGTCAAGAATAGTCCGAAATTTACGCGCCTCATCCCGTTGCCTGCGCAGCAATGGCTCAGGCGTTTCGGTCGCAGCCTTTGCGGCTTGGCGCCAATGCCCCAGAGTCTTGCGATGCATATAGCGATCCAGAAAACTGCCCATGATCCTATCGTCCAAAGTTGTACCTGTTTAGTCAAAGACCAAGTGGCGGTTAAACCCGAATTACAGCATTTCAGCGCTTAATTTTCCGGAAATGTGATCTGCGGCGGGCTGGACAGAACCGCACCTTTCTGCCAAAGCCGCGCCCGTTCTTGCAATAGACCGGGGCAGTGCTTACCGTCTGATACCGGATCGCAGTGGAACATCCGTCAAACAGCGCACATCCGAATTTCTCAGGACAAGGGCGGTCATGGAACCCACTCTGTTTTCGTTTATCTGGAAATACTCGAAGAAACAGCAGCTTGTATTGTTGCTGCTGACCGTATTGTCGTTTCCCTTTCTCTATGCCTCGCTCGAGTTGCCCAAACAGATCATAAACGATGCAATTGGGGCGCCCACTGACACGGTGACGATCTGGGGCTACACTGTGACGCAGATCCAATACCTTTGGATTCTGTGCTTTGCTTTTCTGGCCACGGTGATTGCCAGCGGGTTGATGAAGATGCGCATCAACACGATGAAAGGCGTTCTGGCCGAGCGTATGCTGCGCCGCCTTCGCTTTTCCCTGATCCAGCGAACGATGCGGTTCCCGAAATCCTATTTCGCCACCACCAGCCAGGGCGAATTGGTTTCGATGATCACCTCCGAGGCCGAACCGATGGGTGGGCTGATGGGCGACGCGATTGCCCAACCGGTGTTTCAATTCGGGCAGATGATGACAATCGTCACATTTCTGTTCATGCAAAGCGTCTGGTTCGGATTGGCCAGTGTCGCGCTCATCCCGTTGCAGGCCTGGTTGATCCCGAAACTGCAACGCCAGATCAACCTGCTGAACAAGGACAGAATTCAACAGGTTCGACATCTAAGCTCTGAAATCGGTGAGAGTGCGGCGGGCATCAGTGATCTGCGCACCAATGGCGGCTGGCGTTATCGGCTGGCGCAGTTCAGCCATCGGCTGGGCATCTTGTTCGAGATCCGCTTCAAGATCTACAACAAGAAATTTTTCATGAAGTTTATCAACAACCTGATCACGCAGATGACGCCGTTTCTGTTCTACTCGGTCGGTGGTTATCTTGCGATCACGGGAGAGGTGACAGTGGGCGCACTGGTCGCCGCACTTGGGGCCTACAAGGATCTGAGTGGCCCTTGGAAGGATTTGCTGACCTACTACAATCAGGTGCAAGACATGTCGCTGCGTTGGGAAATCGTGATAGAGCGTTTTGCCCCAGCCAACATGATCCCGGAGAGCCTGTTTTCCGGAGAACCCGAAACCATCCCGCACCTGACCGGTGACATCGAGTTGCGAAACGTGACGGTCCGCGATGATGACGGCAAGACCATTCTTGAAGATATCGATCTGACAATCCCAAAGGGTGCCCGGGTGGCGATACAGTCGCCACAAGCGGCCGAGCGTGGTGCGCTGGCTCAACTGCTGACAAGAGAGCTGCTGCCGGTACAAGGCGACGTGATTATGGCGGGTCACAATCTCAATTCGCTGCATCAAACAGTGATTGCCGCCCGAATTGGGTATGCCTATTCACGCCCCTACCTGTTCGATGGAACACTGGGGGACAATCTGCTGATGCCCCTGCGGATCCGCCCGCAACATCAGTCGGACGCGATAAAAGCCCCTTCGCGTCGGCAGATCGAGGCCGTGCGGGCTGGAAACCCCCCCGATTCCCTGTCGGATGAATGGGTCGACCCCAGCCTGGCCGGGCTGGATAGTGCTGACGACATCCGCGACTGGTGGTTCCAGCTTGTTGAGGCGATGGGGATCGACGAGTTCATGTTCCGCCGTACTTTACGTTCCCGGTTCGATCCGGAACAGCATCCGGCTTTGGCAAAAGACGTTGTTGATCTGCGTGGGATGGTCGCCGAGCGTCTGCGCGAGCGCGGCTTGGACCGATATGTCTTCAGATTCGATCCGGATCAGTTCAACCCCGCCGTTCCTTTGGGCGGCAACCTGCTGTTTGCGTCTCCGTCGCAGGATATCTCTCCGGAAACGCTTGCCGAAGATGACCGGTTCCAGGCGATGCTCAGCGCGAACGCCCTGGACGATGACGCTATGAGCATTTCCAGTGCCGTGCTTGAAACACTGACCCAGGCATTTGGCCGGGATGGCACGGACCACCCGCTGTTTTTGCGCCTTGGCCTGTCCCGCGACATGTTCCACAGCCTGCTGGACATCGAAGACCGTCGCAAAGCCAAGGGTGATGCCGCGATCAGTCAGAAAGAAAAAGCCCTGCTGATGACCGTGCCCTTCCTTCTTACGGCCGAGCAGATTGGTCCGAATTTTCCGGACGAGTACAAGAACAGAATTTTGACGATTCGAAAGACGCAGGCAGAAAGAATCCGGGAATCGATGCAGGGGATGTTCCTGCCAGTGTCGCCGGATCTCTACATTCCGCGTCTGACCGTGATCGAGAATGCGCTTTACGGACGCATTTCGATCATGGCCGGGGCCAAAAAAGACGAGATCGAAGATGTAGTTGCCGAAGTTATGAACGAAGCCGGGCTGCGCCGCCGCGCCGCCGCGATCATTTACGATCTGCCGTCCGGACTGGGGGGAAACAACCTGCCGACCGTTTTTCAGGAGCGTGCCGCGTTTTCGCGGGCGGGCATCAAACGCCCCGACATTCTGGTGCTGGACAAGGTGCTGGCCAGCCACGATTCGGAAAGCCGACTGCGCACCCGCCTGAAACTGCGTGAGCTGCTGCCTGATTCAATCATGATCTTCATGGAAGATCATTTTGCCCATCCCGAAGCGTATGACCTGTTCGTCGAAATCAAGGACGGCCGTATTGACGGTGTGTCAAGAACTCAAACAGAAGCGGAAGAAGGCGCTACGGCAGACTTGAGCCGGAAGCTCAAGATCATCTCCTCGACCGAGTTGTTCTCCAAGTTGGATGGCAGAAACCAACGTTTGCTGGCGTTTTCCGCACAATGGTACGAGGCCGCAGCCGGGCAGACCATCTTTGCCCGCGGCGAGGCACCTGACGCGGCCTACCTGTGTATTTCCGGTCAGGCCAATTTGGAATGGAACGACAGCAAGGGTCTCAAGCGGGTAATCTCGGTCATCGAGCCGGGACGATTGATCGGAGATCTTTCGATTATCACCAAGGACGCCAGACAATTCGATCTGGTTGCAACACAGGATTGTACCTTTCTCAGGATCGGCGCCGGAGAGCTGCGCGCCGTCGTGGAAAGCGACGTTAATGTCGCCGTACAACTTCTTGAAACCGTTGCCGGTTACCTGATGACAGTGTCCGATCGTGTTGCCGCCGCGCAAACCCCAGAGGACATATTCACCGATACCGGCAGTACCAGTGGAACCTAAAATCACGACACATACGGCATACGCAGCCCATGAGATGCTTGTCCGCGACGCACGTGACAGACCGGAACTGTGGCGACTTACGGTCGGGTTGGCGATTGTTGGTGGTGTTGCAGTTTTCCTGAACCTCACCCTGTCTTCTGTGATTTTCAGTCTTGGCACCGCGCGGTGGGTTTCCGGCTTTCAGGCAGGGGCAACACCGTCCGCATTGTTGATACTGTTGTCTAGCTTCGGGTTCATTACTGTGGGGGTCAAACTGGCCGCCGGGGCGATGCAAAACCGCACGTTGCAAGCCATCCTGGGTCCCCGCCGTCTGGGCGTTCGCCAGTTCTGGCGCGTACTTCTGGCATTGGTGCTGCTGGCCGCGTTGATCTTCATCCTGCCGCCTTACAATCTTGGTGCACCGTTCAAACCCAATTTGGCTGTCGAAACGTGGCTGCTGCTGTTGCCGCTGTCTCTGACTGCGGTTTTGATACAAACCAGCGCCGAGGAAATCCTGTTTCGCGGCTACATTCAGCAATCACTGGCTGCGCGGTTTCGGTCGCGCCTGATTTGGATGGGTCTGCCTGCCTTGTTGTTTGCGGCCGGTCACTACGCGCCGGCCACATCCGGAGAGAACGCCCTTCTGATCGCAATCTGGGCCGGCGCTTTTGGCCTGATCAATGCCGATCTCACCGCGCGGTCGGGTACCCTTGGCCCGGCTATGGCGTTGCACTTTTTCAACAACGTTGTGGCGCTGCTGTTTTTCTCGATCCCTGACAACCTCAGCGGTCTTGCCTTGTTCCTTCTGCCCTATGACATGTCTCAGACAGACGTGATACGACACTGGCTGTATGTGGATTTCGCGATGATGATTGTTTGCTGGCTAACCGCACGACTTGCGCTTAGGCGCTGATTGCATTTCCTGACGTAGCGCCTTATTTGACGTCAAAACCGCATCAGCAAGGTTCCGACATGAACTGGATCACAAACTACGTCCGCCCCCGGATCAACTCGATCTTCTCGCGCAGGGAAGTGCCCGAAAACCTGTGGCACAAGTGCGATGAGTGCGGAACCATGCTGTTTCACCGCGAACTGGCCGACAACCAGAATGTCTGCACGCAATGTGATCACCACATGGCAATCACGCCGCGAGAGCGGTTTAAGCATCTGTTTGATGGCGGTATTTTCACCGAGGTCGAAGTCCCCGCGCCGAAGGACGATCCGCTGCATTTTCGGGATCAAAAGAAATATCCCGACCGCATGAAAGCGGCCCAGAAGAAGACCGGCGAGAAAGAGGCGATGCTGGTCGTGAGCGGTGAAATCGGCCGCACGCCAGTTGTGGCCGCCGCGCAGGATTTTTCGTTCATGGGCGGATCGATGGGCATGTATGTCGGCAACGCCATCATCGCAGCCGCGCAGGAGGCCGTGAAACTCAAACGCCCGCTGATCCTGTTTTCGGCTGCCGGTGGCGCGCGAATGCAGGAAGGCATCCTGAGCCTCATGCAGATGCCCCGTACCACGGTCGCGGTGGAAATGCTGAAAGAGGCGAACCTGCCCTATATCGTGGTGCTGACCCACCCGACCACCGGCGGCGTCACCGCGTCTTATGCAATGCTGGGCGATGTGCATATCTCGGAGCCGAATGCGCTGATCTGCTTTGCCGGACCGCGCGTGATCGAACAGACCATCCGCGAGAAACTGCCAGAAGGATTCCAGCGCGCTGAATACCTTCTGGATCACGGAATGCTGGACCGCGTTACAAAACGCACCGAAATGCGCGATGAACTGATCACCATCACCCGAATGCTGATGGGCCTGCCGCCAGCCGTCAAAGGCGACCTTCCCGCACCAGAGCCGGAGGAAGCACCGGTCGAAGCTTCGACCGAGGGCGCAGGCGAGAAATGACGACCCCGACATCCGACGTCATCCTTGATCGGATGATGGCGCTGCATCCCAAGATCATCGATCTGACTTTGGATCGTGTGTGGCGTCTATTGGCAGCTCTGGACCACCCGCAAAACCGATTGCCGCCGGTCATCCATATTGCCGGAACCAACGGCAAAGGTTCGACGCAAGCCATGATCCGCGCAGGGATCGAAGGGGCCGGGCTGACAGCTCACGCATACACATCCCCCCACCTGACCCGCTTTCACGAGCGAATCCGACTGGCGGGAGAGCTGATCTCGGAGCCTGACCTTACGGCGGTTCTGGACGAGTGTTACGCCGCAAACAACGGTGAGAATATCACCTATTTCGAAATCACGACCTGTGCGGCCCTGCTGGCCTTTGCCCGCACGCAAGCTGACTATACGCTCCTTGAAGTCGGGCTGGGTGGCCGGTTGGATGCAACCAACGTCGTGGACCAGCCTGCGGTGACAGTCATCACGCCGGTTTCGATCGACCATGAACTGTTCCTTGGCGACACATTGGGCAAAATTGCAGCCGAAAAGGCCGGCATCATCAAGCCCGGAGTGACCTGTATCGTGGGCCCGCAAGAAGACGAAGCGCTCGAGGTCATTGAATACACCGCCGCGCGACTGGGTGCGCCACTGCTTGTTCATGGCCAACACTGGCACGTCCACGAAGAAAACGGACGCCTGATCTATCAGGACGAAACAGGATTGCGCGATCTGCCGCTTCCCAATCTGCTGGGCGCGCACCAAATCCAGAACGCAGGCGCAGCGCTGGCGGTTCTGCGCCATCTGCAAATGGGCGATGACGCCTATGAGGCCGCCGTGACCAAAGCCGAATGGCTAGCACGCATGCAGCGCCTGAAAACAGGGCCACTGACAGAACAGGCTCCGCTCGCTGAACTGTGGCTCGACGGGGGCCACAACGCTGCTGCTGGTGTGGCGTTGGCCGACGTTCTGGCGAAACTGCCCAAGCGCCCGACCCACATGATCTGCGGCATGCTGAACACCAAGGACGTCACTGGTTATCTGGCGCCGCTTGCCGATCAGGCCGAAAGCCTGACCGCCGTATCCATTCCCGGCGAGGCCAACACGCTCAGCGCTGACGACACTGCGGCTGCGGCCGCAAGGGTCGGCCTGCCAGCTTCAACAGCGGAAAGCGTCGCGGCAGCCCTGACAGCAGTCACGGACAAAGACCCACAGGCCCGTGTCCTGATCTGTGGCTCGCTCTATCTGGCGGGCAACATCCTGCGCGAAAACGGCTAGTTGTTTTTCTGTTTGGAAAACCTCGGAGCGCGCTGGAGCGAGGGGGCAGAGCCTCCTATTTCCCCCAGTCCTGATCCTGCATTTCCCGCAGGCGTGAGGCGGTGCGCTCGAATTCAAACGTTCCTTCACCTTCGACATACAACATCTCGGGCTCGGCCGCCGCCGAGCAGATCAGCCGGACCCGGGCCTCGTAAAGGGCGTCAATCAAAGTGACAAACCGTTTGGCTTCGTTGAAGTTGTTGCGGGACAGGCGCGGCACGTCTTCCAGAACCAGCACTTTCACCGCTTCCGCAATGGCCAGATAGTCTGCCGGGCCCAGCATACGTCCGCACAAATCATAGAAGCTGGCCCTCGCTACGCCATTGCGAAAGGCCGGAAGTTCAACGGCCCGGCCGTTCACCTTCAACACCAGTGGCTCCGCCGCGCCTCCCGACAGGTCATTCCAAACCGCCCGGATATTCTGCCGGGCCTCTGGCCCGATCGGCGTAAAATACACCGGCTCACCCGCCAGACGGTTCTGACGATAATCGGTGGGCGAGATCAGCTCCCAGACTTCAAGCTGTTCCTTGATATGCGCGATGAATGGCAGAAACAACTGTCGGTTCAGCCCGTTTTTGTACAGCTCATCCGGGTGCCTATTCGACGTGGTGATCACGACCACCCCGCCTGCATGCAAAAGGTCGAACAGGCGGCCCACGATCATCGCGTCCGTTATGTCCGTGATCTGCATTTCGTCAAAGGCCAGCAATCGGACTGATTTGACAACTGCCTCGGCAACGGGTGCCAGCGCGTCCTCGACCCCTTCCTTTCGGGCCTTGTGCATACCCGCGTGAATTTCCTGCATAAAAGCATGGAAGTGCACGCGCCGTGCAGGAATATCCTCCAGCGCATCCACAAACATGTCCATCAGCATGGACTTGCCGCGCCCGACGCCACCCCACAGGTAAAGGCCTTTGGGGGCAGGGGGGGCTTTTCGGAAGAAACCGCGTTTGACAGGTTCGGCTAGGGTGGCGCGAATACGCTCGAACTGTGGCAGAACGGCCTCCTGCGCGTCATCCCTGATCAGGCTGCCATCGGCAATGCGGGCCTCGTAAAGTGAAATCAAATCCGTCATGTCTGAGCCATAGCGTCCGCTCTGCCCCTTGAAAAGCGGCCTTTTTCTCTCGGCTTCGTTTTTGACGGGCTTCGCTCTGAAAAAATCTGTCAACGTGTTGCACGAGCGCCGGAACCAAGACAAAGTCCGCGCCAGACAGAAGCGTGGCTAAACAGGATTGCGGACATGTCACAGGCAGGAAACGTCTTATTCATAATCATCGACCAACTGCGTGCAGATTGTCTGGCAGGCGCATTGGCGAAGCATGTGGATCTGCCCAATTTGCGCACGTTCATGAGCGATGCGGTCACCTTTACGCGTCACTTCTCGGTGACCAACCCGTGCGGCCCGTCCCGGGCTTCGATACTGACCGGTCAGTACGCGATGAACCACCGCTCTGTCCGCAACGGAACGCCGCTGCGCCACGACATTCCCAATGTCGCGACCGAGATGCGCAAGGCCGGATATCTGCCCATGTTGTTCGGCTACACCGACACGTCCGCCGATCCGCGCGTGTTTGATCCCAAAGACCCTTCGCTCAAGTCTTATGAGTACCCGATGCAGGGGTTTCACGAGGTGGTCGAAATGCGGCTCGAGGAATCTTTTCCCTGGCAATCTCATCTGATGCAAAAGGGCTATTCGTTCGACGATTACTGGGATGTCTACAAGCCCGTATCACCAACTGGGAGTACCCCGAAACTGAATGATCCGGCGCTGTACCGGGCCGAAGACAGTGACACGGCCTTTCTGACGGACGCTTTTCTGAATGGTATCGCCGCGTACCACAAACAGAACTGGTTCGCCCATCTGACCTATATCCGGCCGCACCCGCCGCTTGTCGCACCTGCGCCGTATAATGACATGTACGATCCTGCCGAGTTGCCTCTGCCCGCCGGATTCCCGGACCAGCAGGCCGAAGCGGCGCTGCACCCGTTTTTTGCCCCTTCGATGCAATCCCAAACGGCCACCGGCTTTGTAAAGGGCATGGGGCAAATTGAACCGACACAGGAAAACGTTCAAACCCTGCGTTCCGTCTATCTGGGTCTTGCGACTGAGGTCGATCATCACGTCGGGCGTGTAATCCAGTACCTGAAGGAAAGCGGGCAATATGACAACACCTTGTTGGTGATCACCGCCGACCATGGCGAGATGCTGGGCGATCGGCATACCTGGGGCAAAATGACGGTGTTTGATGCCGCCTATCATACGCCCCTGATTATCAGGATGCCGGGGAATTCAGCCCGCGCGGGTTCGGTCGTCGACGTGCCAACGGAATCCGTGGACGTTACCCCAACCATTCTCGACTGGGTGGGCAAATCAGTTCCGAACTCGATGGACGGACGCTCGCTTGTGCCGCTGCTGAAGGGTGATGTTCCCGAAGACTGGCGCAGGTATTCGTTCAGTGAGCTTGATTTTTCGGAACCTGAAAAGCCAACTCTGTGGCAGCAGCAATTGGGAACCGGCAACAGCGACTCGAACCTGAGCATTCTTCGGGACGACCGGTTCACGCTGGTTGAGTTCGCCGCTGATCTGCCTCCGATCCTTTTTGACCATGCCGGCAAGGGTGAGCTTGAGAATGTCGCGAACAATCCCGAATTCGCTTCGGATCTGGGCCGGCTTGGGCGTCAGATGCTACGGCACCGCATGCGCAATGCGGACCACACGCTTTCCCTTTATTCTCTGACGCCAGAGGGTGCCAAGTCGAAAGAGCGCTATCCAGACTAGGGCAGTGCAGCGTGATCATGAGCCCAAGGCAGGTCCGGCCTGTTTTTGTCGCATCTCTGCCCCCTACACCTGCGGGGGTTCTGATGTTACGCCTGTTCCGTGGGGAGAACTGTCTTGGACACCACCGAACAGCATATGAAAGCAATGACCATGGCCGGTCTGAATCTGATCGGTCAGGCCCTTTCGATTTACGACAGCCAATTGCGGCTTGTCGTCAGCAATCGCCGCTTTCAGGAAATGTTCGATCTGCCCGACACCCTGGTCCGCCCCGGCGCCTTGTTTCACGACACCATTCAGTTTCTCGCCAGCCGAGGGGAATATGGCGGCGACGGAAATGTGGACGAAATGGTAAAGGCCCGCGTCGAGCAGGCGCTGAATTTCGAACCGCATTACATGGAACGGGCGCGACCAAACGGACAGGTTATCTCGATCGAGGGGGCACCGTTGCCACAGGGTGGTTGGGTCGCGGTGTATACAGATATCACCAGCACAAAACGGGCTGAGAACCTGTTGCGCGCACGGTCCGAGGAACTGTCCGGACAGTTGCTGAGCCATGCCGAGGAATTGTCAGCCGCGAACCGAAAGCTGGCCGCAACCAACTCAGCTCTGGAAGAGGCAAAGCGCCAACTGACCGAGATTGAGGCCCGCACCCGTTTGACGACGGAGATGATGCCGGCCCATATCGCTCATCTCAGACGAGACGGTATCTACGACTACTCAAACCGCCGCCTGAGTTCCGTCATGCCGGGCCGACCGTCTGAGATTGCAGGCCTGCACATCTCCGAGGCGCTGGGTCCTTCAGCGTTTGAACGGGTCGAACCCTATCTGGAACGCGCCTATGGCGGCGAAACTTCGGTTTTTGAGTTTACCGAGGATCAGGATTCGCGCCGGATACGGGTTTCTTTCACCCCGGACGGGGCAGGGGGCGTCTACATAATGTCGGTCGACGTGACCGAAGAAACGCAAGCCAGGGTCGCCTTGCAACAGGCCAGCCGCCGCGCAATGGCGGCGCAGATGACCAGCGGCATGGCACATGATTTTTCAAACCTGCTGACGATCATTCTGGGGATGCAGGCGCGGCTGAACAAGATGGACCTGCCCGAAGAGGCGCAGGAACTTGTTTCGGCCACTCAACAAACAGCGCGCCGTGGCGGACAATTGCTGAACCGGATCGCGGATATGACGGGAAACCGGACACCTCAACCCAAGGCGACCGACATGCGAGGGCTGCTGGAAGACCTTCGCATTCTTGCGTCGCCATCATTGCCGCGGGGGGTGGGGCTGTCGGTGGTCAATACATTGCCGGACGAGGCGCTGATGCTCGACCCTGGTATGGTCCAGGATGCAATGCTCAATCTTGTCCTGAACGCGCGTGACGCATGCGGCAATTCCGGTCAGATCACCATCAGCGCCCATGCGATCGGAAGAATATGGGCCGAAATCACCGTATCCGACACCGGGCCCGGATTTTCACCCGAAGCTTTGGAAAAGGCTCTTAACCCGTTTTTCACGACCAAAGGCAGCGACGGGTCGGGGTTAGGCCTCCCGATGGTTTACGATACCGTCAAACTGGCTGGCGGAGACCTGAATTTGCGCAACACGCAATCAGGTGCATCCGTTGTCATGCGATTGCCCTACAGGCCCGCACCATCAGGCCGCGGCGGTCTTGTTCTACTTGTCGAGGATAACGACGAATTACGTTGCCAGTTCCGCGACCTGCTTGTTGACCTCGGCTATTCTGTGATCGAGGCCACGTCAGTTGATGAAGCGCTCGGTTTGATCTTGGATATTGACGACATCGCGCTGGTTCTGTCCGATATCCGGCTTGATGGACCAGCCACCGGGATTGATCTGCTTGAGCGGCTGAAGCTTGGCCTTCCCTGTATTCTGATGACATCCTTGCCCTATTCCGACCCTCTGCATCGACAAGCGCTTGCTTTGGCGCCGGTGTTGCGTAAACCGTTCTCCCGGGCACAATTGTCTGCACTGATCCGAACCGAGGCCGCCTGATGAACCAACCATTGGTGACCATCCTTGATGACGAGCCCGAAATACGGCGCATATTGACGGATGCGTTGGAAGAGGCCGGATTCCGCACACAAAGCTTTTCACGCGCCCGCGAATTCGAAGCCTCGCTGAAACGGGTGACACCGGACGTCTGCCTTGTTGATCTGTCGCTTCCGGATACAGACGGGCTGGCGTTGGTACACCGACTGGCGCTGGAACAGGGGGCAGCCGTAATTATCATTTCGGGCAGGGTGCAGGTGCAGGATCGCGTCACCGGGTTGGAGCTTGGGGCCGATGACTATATCACCAAACCTTTCGACCCGGCCGAGGTTGTCGCCCGAATCCGCGCAAGATTGCGCGCACCAAGAACCCAGTCTCCGCAGTCGGAAGTGGCATATTTCAATGGCTGGACCGCATATTTCGATCGCTATGTTCTTGTGGACGGAACCGGTTCGGAAACTCCGTTCAGCCATGCCGAAGGTGAGGTTCTGCGCCTGTTTCTGGAAAGCCCGAAACGGTTGATCAGTCGGGCGCAGATGCAGGAAACCTTAGGCGGCGCCGCAGGTGAGAGTTTCGACAGGGCGATGGATGTGCGAATTTCACGTCTGCGCACAAAACTGGGCGAAGATCCCAAAAATCCGCGCCTTATCAAAACAATTTACGGTGCCGGGTACATTTTTTTGGGAGAAGTTGATTGGCAATGATTTGCTCAGCCCACGATCTTCCCAACTGCATCTGCTTGAGATTTTCGAATTTCATCGCTTTTTCATACAGTTGGGGGATGTCCAATTTTATCTTTGAGCCAGCTATGGATTCTTGCAACCGTCCCGCTTAACTAACACCAACCCGTCTTTCCTGAAAAGACAAGCAACAAGATCGTTTCCGACACATTGAAGATCGCGTCGGCAGCAGGTGTCGAACGCAATTGAGGGCCTGGAGAGTAGAATGGTCAGAAATTTCTGGGATCAATGGCGATCCGGCCACATAGGCCGACTGGTTGGCAGCAGCTTGCGCAGCCAGGGTTGGCTTTATGGCATCGCCATGGCCGCCATGGTCGTTGTCGCGGGGACAACCGCGGGCACCGCCTGGATGATGGAAAACATAGTCAACGCCATGACGACGCCAGAAGCCCGTTCAAAGGTCTATCTCGTCGCATTGGCAATTATGGGGTTGTTTTTTACAAAAGCAGCGGCGTCTTACATGCAGTCTGTGTTTCTGGCGCGTGCCGGGAATCGGATCATCGCCGTACAGCAGGAACAGCTATATGCGAAACTGCTGAAACGAGGTGTCGGTTTCTTTGCCGACACTGAATCCTCTGATCTTTTGATGATCGTGACACAGGGTGCTCTGGCTGCAAGGCGCCTTGTTGATGTCGTTGTCACGAGTTTCGTTCGCGACGCGCTGACCCTTGTCGGTCTGGTATTTGTGATGGTTTATCAGCAACCTATTTTGTCGGTGCTGTTTTTCGTGGTGGGACCAATCGCCCTGCTAAGTGTCAGAATTTTGCTAAAGAGCGTGCGCGTTATCATGCTGTCCGAAATGAAATCTCTGGCGGAGATCATAAAAGTTCTTCAGGAAACTTCGGGGGGCATCAAAATTATTAAGGTTTTTGCACTAGAAAATCACATGGCCGACCGCATGAATCAAGCGATCAAAGCCGTCGAAAGCCGTGCCAACTCCATTTCACGGCTGCAATCAATCGCCAGCCCATTGATGGAATTTTTGGCAGGTATAGCGATTGCGGCCATTCTGATCATCAGCACGATTGGAATTGCAGGCAGCGAACCGACCACACCGGGGCAACTGATGTCCTTCATCACCGCTTTGCTGATGGCTTATGAACCGGCCAAACGACTTTCCAAGATGCGCGTGGTCATCGAGACGACATTGGTGCCAATCGGCATGATGTTCCAGTTGCTGGACCAGGAAGACCCGATGCGTGAAAGCATCGAACCCGTTCAGCTGCGCCCAGGTCCCGGCGAGGTTCGGCTAAATGATGTGACTTTTGGCTATCAAGGTTCCTTGCCCATTCTCAAGAATATGGACCTGACTTTTGAAGCGGGAAAAACCACTGCGCTGGTGGGGCAGTCTGGCGGTGGCAAGTCCACCATCTTTGGCCTGATCATGCGTTTCTATGATCCGGATCAGGGGCGCATCGAAATCGACGGACAAGATGTCATGGACGTGAGCTTCGCTTCTTTGCGGCGTAAAATCTCTTACGTCGGGCAAGACACCTTCCTGTTTTCCGCCAGCGTAATGGACAATCTTCGATACGCGCGTCCCGACGCAACGGTTGAAGAAGTCATGGAAGCCGCCCGCGCGGCACATGCCCATGACTTTATTACTGAATTGCCAAACGGATATGACACGCAGGTGGGTGAAAATGGCGCGTTTCTGTCCGGTGGGCAGAAGCAACGCCTGGCAATTGCGCGTGCAATCCTGCGCCAGGCAGAAATTCTGTTGCTTGACGAGGCAACCAGCGCATTGGATGCGGAATCAGAATCTTATGTGAAAGAAGCGCTCGACAAACTGACCAAAAATGTCACCACGATCGTGATCGCGCATCGGTTATCGACTGTGTTGGAGGCCGACAAGATTATGGTTGTTCAGGATGGAGAGGTGATCGAACAGGGTAATCTCGACAACCTGATGCAGCGTAACGGGGCATTCCGGCGTTTGTTTGACCAGCAGTTCAAGCAGCCTGCCTCCTGAACCAATTTATGCATAGCTTCCCGGATTTGAAATTCGGGCCCGGGATTAAGCAAGCTTCACCCGGCGCGGCGGTTAGCCGGAAACGCCGGCAGATGCTATTCTCGCAATGCCTTGTCTTTTATTTTTTGAAAACAGGTTGGACTAGGTAGTCGAGGACTGACTGTCGACCCGTGAGAATATAACCATGCCAGGGATGATTTCTATCTCTGCACAGTTGCCGTCCAACATTGTGCTGTCGGTTTTGGATCTCGACCACAAACACCTCTTCTTCGTTTCGTCGGACCGATTGATCGTATCCGCACCGACGCGGAAAATCCCGCCGTCCAGCCTGCCGCAGCGGGCAATTTAAAAGGCGGCGGTCGTCTTGACCTTGAACAGGCCCCCTGAAAACAGGCCAATGAGGTTCTGTTGACTGATATAACAAACGGATGGACGATGAAACAAAGATTATCAGGCGATCAGATCATTGGAGGAATCAAAGAATACAAAGCGAGGGTTACAACCCTGACGTTGGGAAACAAATATGGGACTAGCGAAGCTACGTCCTAGGAACAAAACCAAGTTTGGCGGCATGATCGTTTCGGATGGGAAGTAGCTACGAGCGTTGGGAATGCGAGCGATCATCTAAAGTGAATGCTGAAAGATGCTATGCTTAACAACGCCGTACCCAAGGATCTCGCAACAATCAAACTACTGACGCTTGATGCAAAGTTCAGAGCTGTAGCGGTCGTGTGAATCAGCCGACTTGGACAGGATTTTCTTTCCGTATTAGTTGTTGTGGCAGGTAAATGAAGACCTACCCCACTGATTGCGGGAACCGGAGAATGAAAGGCAATTATTCGTCTTACGTCGCCTAGACAGGCCTTCATCTGCGCAAGCTTGATCTTGTTCGCCATGTGGTTCCTCCGTTTTCATAACAATAATGGCGGACCACTTCAGAGGGGGAGGATCAATTGTAGGCTGGCAAAAGCAAATTACGGTTGTCTGAACCAGGCCACCCAGCCTGCTTCGTCTAAGCTGTGCAATAGCTTCGCTCAGCAGGCCGTGACCGCAACTATTTCACGAGAATAAGCAGGAACAAATAATACACCCAATCGGCCCGGATCGATGTGTTGTGCAAGCTTTTCGACCGGCGGTCGCTGACGACTGACTTTGAGGGATGGGGGACGACATTCTGATCGCTGGCACAGGCGCCACAACGATGACCGGCGGTTCCGGTGCCGATATCTTTGTCATGAACTATGGCAGCGACACGACCACGATTACTGACTTCCAGCCGGATCTGGACCGGCTGGGCCTGTTCGACTAACCGCTGATGCGAACCCCCTCGCAACTGACTATCACCGCGACAACTCAAGGCGCGCAGATTGACTACGTCAATGAAACCATTTTGGTTCACTCCGCAACTGGTGGCCCCTTGACCAGCGCCGACATCTTTGGGGCGGGGTTTGGCGGGCCTGACCATATCCCGGTCAATTTCGGCAATTTCGGCGGGCTCGTGCCTGACGGCTCGGGTGGCGTGCTGGGGGACATCACAGTCGACACACAGACGGCCAATCCTGCGCTGGCGGACGCAGAAATCAGGTTCACTCCAAACGGAGGTGGCACGATCAGTGTTTTTGCCGATGAGAACGGGCAATTTGATCTGGGCCTGCCTTCCGGCACGTTCCCTGGTCAATTCGATGTTGTAAAAAGCTATTCGACCGCCAGCGACCAGATAACCGCACTGGATGCACTGCAGGTTCTGCGTATATCCGTGGGGCTTGATCCGACCTGGGGGCCCGCCACGCCTGAAAACCTGATCGCGGCTGACATCACACAGGACGGAACGGTAAACGCTCTGGATGCGCTGGCGGTATTGTAGGTCGCTGTTGGTCTACCGACCACACATCCTGCGGAATGGGTGTTTCTGGACTCCGCTGCGGATCTTTCCGGGATTACCCCGACCAACGTAAACTATGTAACGGGCACAAACGCTGTCGCCGTGGATGGACAGTTTTCGGTCGACATGACCTCGATCCTGCTCGGCAATCTGGAGGCGGCCTGAAACCCGGCGCGATGATGCGCCTGGTTACTCGCGAAATGCCCGATTGAAATAATCGGCCATCGGCTTGATCAGATAAGACAGCGGCGTTCGTTCATCCGTTTTGATCATCGCCTCAACCGGCATACCGGGAAGCAGAGCTTGCCCGTTCAGTCGTTCAACTTCGCCGTCGTCTGGGGCTACCTCAGTCCGGTAGAATGTAAATCCAGTACTCTCGTCCATGAAGGTGTCGGCAGATACGTTTATCACATGACCATCGATCTCAGGTGTCTCACGCTGATTGAACGCCGGGAAGCGCAGGGCGACCTCTTGCCCGACATACAATTGATCAACATGCAGCGCATCCACACGCGCGGCAACCAGCAGCGGTGTGTTCTGCGGCACGACATACATCATTGGCTCACCGGGCTGAATCACCGATTGCAGCGCAAAAACCTGACTGTCATAGACTGACCCCGAGACCGGCGAACGGATATCCAAACGCGACAAACGCTCGGTCAAGGCCAGCCTGCGTTCCGACAGTTCAGACACCTGAGCCTGTACTTCACGTAACGCGGTGATCGCCTCCTCCCGCCGGGTGGCGGTGAGCTCGACGATCTGAATCTCTGTTGCGGCGATCTGACCTTTCAGGCGGGCCACCGATGCTTCAAGACGACCAATTTCACCGGTCAGGCTGGCATTTTCACGTTGAAGGGCCGACACCCGGCTGGCCTGCGTCAAACCACGCTTGAGCAGGTTTTCCTGATCCTCCAACTCGTTCTGGATCAGATCGACCTGAGTGCGCAGCGACACCAACTGAGCCTGCGTGCCTTCGATCTCACTTTCGATCTGGGTGATTTGTTTGCCCAGTTGCTCTTTCTGCTGGGCCATCGTATCGATCCGCGCCTCAAAAAGCCTTTGTTGGCCATCAATCAAATCTGAATCGATTTTTTCCTGTTGCTGAAGGGCGCTTAGACTGGATGCCAAACCGTCTGCGTTGCTTCCGTCGCGTTCAGCCTCCAGCCGCGATTTCCGCGCCAGAAGTTCAAAAAGCTGAGATTCGACAATGCTTTTTTCCGAGGACAAAAACGTATCATCCAGCCGCAGGAGCAAATCACCCTCGGCGACGACATCGCCATCCCGCACAAAGATCTCGCCGACCACACCACCGTCGGGGTGTTCGACGACCTGACGGTTGCTTTGGACTTCGATCACCCCTTGCGAGACGATAGCGCCCGCCAGTTCTGTCTGCACCGACCAGAGCCCCAGTCCGCCGACCAGGATGGTCAAAGCAGAGAAACCGACAAGCGCCGGAACCGTAATACGCCACGCCGGACGTGGATGTTGTTCAAGATTCGCCGCCATCAGCTGCCTACCTGATTGAATTTTCGTTTGATGGCTTCGGCGTTTTGCACAGCCGCGCTCAAAATCTCGTCCCGACTGCCGAACTTCACCACCTGACCGCGTTCGACCACGGCCAGATCATCGCATTCCGAGATCGCCTGCGGACGATGTGTCATGATGATCGCCCCCTTGCCCTCGGCTTTCAGGCCACGAACGGCGGCATTCAAAGCCTCGGTTCCGTCTGCATCCAGCGCAGAGTTCGGTTCGTCCAGAATCAACAGGACCGGATCCCCATATAGGGCACGTGCCAAGGCAATACGTTGTTTCTGCCCACCTGAAAGCTGGCTGTCATTGCCTTCCAGAAAGGTGTCGTACCCTTTTTCCAGTGTCAGGATCAGGTCATGCGCGTTGGCTTTCTTCGCAGCGTCAACGACTGCCTCGGGATCGGGGTTTTCGGACATCCGGGCGATGTTCTCGGCCACCGTTCCGTTGAACAGGGTAACCTGTTGCGGCAGATAGCCGATATGCTGCCCCAGATCGTCCGGATCATACTGATCCAGCGTAGCACCGCCCAACCTTATTTCGCCGCCAGCCGGTTGCCATAGCCCCAGCAGGGCCTTGGCGAGTGTCGTTTTACCCGACCCGCTTTTGCCGATAACTCCCAACGCCTTGCCCGGTTCCAGGCGCAGCGTGACATTGCGCAGTGTCGGTGTATCGGCACCTGGCGGAATGACGGTCAGGCGCTTGGCCTCCAATTTCGCTTTTGGCACCGGCAACTTGGTGCGCGGCATCTCGGGCGGGGTGGTGTCCAGAAAACGGTTCAACGAAACCCAGGCCGTCCGCGCCTGCTGGATCATCCCCCATTGGCCCACCGCCTGTTCCACGGGCGCCAATGCCCGGCCCAAAAGGATCGAGCCTGCAATCATCGCACCGGGCGACAATTCATTGCGAAGCACCAGCCAGGCCCCAAGCGCCAGCATCGCGGATTGTAAAAACAGCCGCAGCGATTTGGTCAGTGAAGTAAAGCTTCCAGTCCAGTCGCTGGCGGAAATGGTCTGTGACAATGCACTCGACCGTTGCCGCAACCACCGCTGGGTCACAGCCCTCTGCATTCCTTGCGATCGGACCACTTCCGCGGCTTGCCTGGCATGTTCGGAAAACGAGTTTGCCTGCGCCGATGCCCGTTGGGCTTCCGCTACTTTGTTCCGGGTCAGAACCTGGTTGAGCAGAGCAATGAATATCAGCAGCGAACCGCCACCAACGGCCAGCCATCCAAGCAAGGGGTGAAACAGGAAGATCGCGGCCAGAAACACCGGCGTCCAGGGGATGTCCATCACCGCCAGAAGAATGGGGGACGCGCATAGTTTCTGGATAATTTCGAGGTCCCGCAATGCCGTTGCAGGTGCGGATCTTGTTTTCGGATCAAGCGATCGCCGTAACGTGGCGTCGAACACCCGTTCGTCCAAAGCGGATTGGAACCGGGCCCCGAACCGGGCGACAATCCTGCCGCGTGCATAATCCAGCATGGCCATCAGGACATAGAGCAGTGCGACCAGCAGGAACAGCGCCGTCAGCGTCTCGACCGCGCGCGATCCCAAAACCCGGTCATAGACCTGCAACATGAACAATGGCCCGGTCAGCATCAGCAGATTGACAAAAACACTGAACAGAAACGCGAGTGCCAGGAACGTCGTTCCCTGATTGCGGGTATTGCGCAATTCGTGTCTGGGGGACGCAGACATTCTGAAATCCGGGTTCACAGTTCAAGCCTTTGCTGATTGCGGTACGCAGACGATCCCGTCTGCAGCGTCCGGCATCTTAGAACGTTGTCGCGGGGCATAAAATGCGCCGTGTCGATGATCGGCAAAAAACCTCTGACCAAAGCCATTGCAACCCCCTGGATGACTGGCGAGTCAAAGCGACTGCCTCTTGAAAGCCACTATGACGGCGTACGCAGGAAATGTCGAACCTATTGATACCAATTGCTGAATCTGTCGGGCTTTTTCTTTTTTGACACATCAACCCATCGAATTTGTGATGATCCAATAGCTTTGGTCCTGCATGTTCATTCTCAATCAGAATGCATGGAAAATCTCCGGGGCTTTGCCCCACAATATTTTGCAGGTCGAGCAACAGGTGATCGTTTAGTTTTGTCACGAATCGTGCCGTTATCCGACGAACGAGAAATGGTCGGATGACCGCAACCATGATGACTCAGAATATCTGACGTCTTTGATTTCGAGAAGGAATACCGATGAAGACGCACGCGCAGGCTGTAGTGATCGGAGGCGGCCTTGTTGGTTGCTCAATCCTGTATCACCTGGCCAAGCTGGGCTGGAGGGACGTTGTCCTGCTGGAACGGGACGAACTGACCAGCGGATCGACCTGGCATGCGGCGGCAAATATTCACGGGCTGCACGATAACAACAACGTCACCCGCATCCAGCATTATACAATGAACCTGTATAAAGAGCTGGAAAAGGAAACTGGACAGGGTTGCGGCGTGTTCCAACCGGGCTCGCTGTATCTGGCGCAGACCGAGAACCGTGAACACCAGTTGCGTCTGCAGGAGGCCAAAGCGCGGTTCTACGGGCTGAACTTTCACGAAATCAGCCGCGAGCAGGCCAAGGAGTTGCACCCACTGGCGCAGTTCGATGACATCCGTTGCATCATGTACGAACCCGACGGCGGCAATGTTGACCCTTCGGGTGTGACCCACGCCTATGCCGCGGGGGCCCGCGCAATGGGCGCATCGATCGAGCGATTTTGCCCGGTCATCGGGACGGAACAACAGCCCGACGGTTCGTGGATCGTGCGCACCGAAAAAGGCGACATCCATACTCAATGGGTGGTCAACGCCGGGGGCCTCTGGGGACGCGAAGTCGCGGCGTTGGCGGGGATCGAGCTGCCATTGCAGCCGACCGAACACCAGTATTTCGTGACCGAGGCGATTAGCGAGGTCGCGAGCCTGGGCTGGCGTCTGCCCTCGATCGCCGACCGGGATGGCGAATACTACTTCCGCCAGGAAGGCAACGGCCTGCTGATCGGAGCTTATGAAAAAGACATGAAGTTCTGGGCAGAAAACGGTACGCCGCTGGACTTTGCCCATGACCTGTTCCCCGATGACCTGGACCGGATCATGGAGAATGTGATCCGCGCCACCGAGCGTGTGCCGGTGGCCGCCACGGCCGGGGTCAAGCGGGTGATCAATGGACCGATGATCTGGTCCCCGGACAGCAACGCGATCTGGGGGCCGGTCCCGGAGCTGCGGAACTATTTCTGCTGCACCGGCATTATCCCCGGCTTCTCGCAATCGGGCGGTCTGGGCTTGCTTGCGGCGCAGTGGATGATCGAGGGCGAGCCGCAATACGACATGTTTGCCTGGGATCTGGCCCGGTTCGGCGACTGGGCGGACAAGAAATTCACCAAGGCGCGGGTCGAGGACCAATATACCCACCGTTTCGCCATTCATTTCCCGAACGAGGAACGCAGTGCCGGGCGACCGGCCCGCGTGCGCCCGGCTTATGAGATGCAAAAGGATATGGGTTGTGTCTTTGGCCTGAACTGCGGCTGGGAACACCCGCTTTGGTTTGCAGATCAGCCCGGGGCGGTCGAAACAAACGGTTTCACACGACAGAACTGGTGGGAACCGGTGGGCCGCGAGGTGAAGATGCTGCGCGAGAGCGTTGGCGTGATCGATATCTCGAACTTTGCAAACTACGTGATCAAGGGACCAGGCGCCCATGCGTGGCTGGACAAGCTGGTCGCCAACCGGGTGCCGACCCAGGTTGGCCGGTCCTGCCTGACACCACTGATCTCGGTGCGTGGCGGTGTGGCCGGAGACTTTACCATCACCAAGGTGGCTGACGACGAATACATGATGATCGGCTCGGGCATGGCTGAACGCTATCATCAGCGCTTCTTCAACATGATCGACCTGCCCGAGAGCACCACGTTCGAGGTGGCGACGGACCGGATCGCGGGTTTCAACGTCGCAGGGCCCAAATCGCGTGACCTTCTGCAGCGGTTGACCAATGCGAACTTGTCGAACGAGTCCTTCCCTTTCATGCGATCGGCCTCGATCGAGGTGGCAGGCGTGTCCTGCCTCGCGATCCGTGTCAGCTTTACCGGTGACCTGGGGTGGGAGTTGCACTGCGCCGAAGAGGACCAGATCAGGCTCTACTCTGCGCTGCTTGAGGCGGCGAAGGATTGCAATGGCGGCCCGGTGGGTGGCCGTGCGCTTGGGTCGTTGCGGATCGAGAAGGGCTATGGCTCGTGGGGTCGCGAGTATTCACAGGAATATTGGCCGCAGGAGGTCGGGCTGGCGGGCCTGATCAAGCTGGACAAGGATTTCCTGCACAAGGACGCCTATCTGGCCATCAAGGATAACGCCGCCCGCGAAGTTCTGTCGATCTTCGAGGTCGACGTAACCGATGCCGATGCGACAGGCGGCGAGCCGATCTTTACCCCGGACGGCACGCCAGTCGGTCGCGTGACCTCGGGCGCTTACGGCTATTCAGTCGGCAAATCCCTTGCCATCGGCTATGCCAACCCCGCTGTCGCCAAGCCCGGCGATACGGTCGATGTCTTCATTCTTGGGAAACCGCACAAGGCCAAAATCCTGGCTGAGCCGCCCTTTGACCCTGCAGGGCACCGCCTACGCGACACGGCCCCGGTTGTGGAAGAAGTCGGCGCATAACAAACAGTGCAGCTTGTTCCGGTCAGGTATTCATTTCAGCGGCAGCCTTCAAAAGCCAGTCCTGAAATAGCCTGACCGGAGGCGAGGCCGATTTTTCTTTGAGCTGCATGAAATAAGCCCATGGGCTTTCCAGCTCAAAGCTAAAGGGTTCAACCAATAATCCCCTGTTTACATAGGGCCGCGCCAGCGAACGGGGCAGTGCTATGCACCCCAGAGACTTGACCGCCATCTCCATCGCCAGGTTCGAAATATTGGTGCGCAAGCCGTCCTTTTGGTTCAGATCCGATAATCCGAAATGCTGCGCAATACGCTCCCAATAGGCGGGACGACCCAGTATGTGGATCAGTGACGCATCCTGCAATTGGGTGGGAGAGGTCAGGGGCTTTCCATCGACTAAAAAATCCGGGGCACAGACCACGGCCAGCTTTTCAACCCAAAGACATCTGGCACCTTCCGCCACGTCTTCAGCATGATTGATCGTCAGAGAAATGTCGGAAACATTTGCGCCGACATCGGTCCAGACGGTGCCATGGACCGTCAGATCGATATCCGGATGCACAGCATTGAAGCCCCGGATTACATCCGGCAACCAGTTTTCCGCCAGGCTGACAGGGCATGACACCACGACCCGCCGCTTGTGCGTGTTCAGAATGACGGATTGCGTGGCCACGTCGATTTCGTTCAGGGCATGGCGCACGGATGGCAGATAGGCCTCACCCACATCTGTCAGGGTCAATGACCGGGCATGGCGAACAAAAAGCGGACGATGCAAAAATTCTTCAAGCGAGCGCACGTGGTTGCTGACCGCCGACTGCGTACAGTTCAGTTCCTGCGCCGCGCTGGTAAAGCTCAGATGGCGCGCTGCCGCCTCGAACGAGCGCAGGAAGGTCAGGTGGGGCAAATTCATCATGGCAACGGTATCTCAGATGGGACGCAGAACCAAAGTGAAGCGCATACTGTGCACCTTCTTGTCCGTCAGCGACGCCTGAACGGTTCTTTTTGGTCCCGCAAAGATTGGAAAGTGTCGCAAAAAATCAAGGGCCAATGCCCCCGATAGTTTTCGTCCTGCCAATCGTAAACCCTGCTAGAATTTTCGGGAAGCCAAAAGAAAACGCCCGCAGGACACCGTGACAGACACCTTTCAAGCCGTTGCCGATTTCACACTGGGGCGCCAACCGCAGGACATTCCGGACTCCACTCTCAATGCGGCGGCTCTGATGCTGCTCGACACTTTGGGCATCGCCATCGGCGCTGGCCCCATGAAGGCCGGGCAAATCGCAAGAGACTGCGCGGCAGCCTTATACGGTGCCGGTGAACAGGGGCTAAGTGCACGCATGTTGTTCGATGGCCGCAGGGTCAGCGTGGCCGGAGCCGCTTACGCAGCCGCGACCCAAACAGACAATCTGGACGGTCATGACGGGTATAACCCGACAAAGGGCCATATCGGGGTCGTCGTGGTTCCCGCCCTGGCGGCACTGGCGGAAACGGTGCCCGATTTCTCGGGGCCTGAAGCGCTGACCGCCGTGACGATTGGGTATGAAGTTGCCGGACGAACCGGGATTTCTCTGCATGATACGGTCAGCGACTATCATACGTCGGGCGCCTGGAATGCATTGGGCGTGGTGGCGGTTGCAGCCCGTCTTCGCGGTCTGAGCGCTGAACAGATGCGGCAGGCAATGGGCATCGCCGAGTATCACGGTCCGCGCAGCCAGATGATGCGCGAGATCGCTAACCCGACCATGTTGCACGACGGCTCAGGCTGGGGGGCTTTGGTGGGTATTTCCTCGGCGGTACTGGCAGAAAAGGGCTTTACCGGCGCGCCTGCCATCACCATTGAGGCGAAAGAGGTCGCCCCGCATTGGCAGGACCTGGGTCAGTTCTGGCAGATGGAACATCAGTATGTGAAACCCTATCCGATTTGCCGCTGGGCTCACGCTGCCATTGACGCAACCCGCGCATTGATGCGCGAAAACAACCTGAGCCATCAGGATATCGCGGCCATCCACGTGAACACCTTCAAGGAAAGCGCCTGCCTGTTCCGGGGCATGCCGGATGATACGTCCAAGGCGCAATACTCGCTGCCTTTTGCGGTCGCCACAATGGCGGCACATGGCCGGATCGGTGTCGAGCACATCACCGGCGCAGGTCTGTCCGACCCGCTGGTGGCCAGCATTGTCGAGCGCATCACGGTTGCGGAAACCGCACGCCACTCTGACCGCTTCCCGCAAAGCCGCACTGCCGATGTCAGCATAACTCCGACCGACGGACAGGTGCTGAACTCGGGTGACGTACACGCGCGCGGCGGCCCCGAAGCACCGATGGATCAGGACGAGGTTGTCGGAAAGTTCATGGAATTCGCCAGCCCGTCGCTGTGTACAGAACGGGCCGTCGCCATTCGGGACGCGGTTCTCGGGCTCAACCAAGCCGGATCAAAGTTCTCGGACCTTGGCGCACTGATCTACGACGCTGCGAACCGCACCTGAATAGGGGCGAAGATCAAAGCCACTCGAACAACTGGCCTGGTAACGCATCGTGACGCGGAAGATTCAGGGCCCGCATAAGGCAAAACATCATTGCCTGATTGGGCGTCACCACTGGTTTGCCCAGCTTTTCTTCGATCCGGTCAATTGCTTCCACGGATCGCATGTCCGTGCAGCTGAGAACAATTGCCTGCGCGTCGGGATGATCGGCCTGACAGGCCAGATCAAAAACCTCATCCGGGGTCAGTTCACCCTGACCATAATTCCCCAGTTCGCGGCCTATGTCAGCGCAACGAACGGTTTCGATGCCGTTTTGAGACATGAAATCAATCGCCTGTGCATTGATTTCCCCCAGGTAGGGCGAGGAAAACCCGACTTTGGCAGCTCCCAGCGCTGTAATCGCCGCAATCAGTGACCCTGCGGCGGTCAGAGAAAGCGCGCCCGAACCGGATTTTATCTGCCGCGCAAGATCCGCGTCAAATGACGGGCCATGAGTCAGCGTGGCAGAAGTGCAACCGTATAATACCACGTCCGGCCGAACGCCTGCGATCATTCGCAGGTCGTGACTGATATCGGATGCGCCAAGATTTGCCATCTGGTCCGATCCCGGAATCTCGTCCACGTCGTACCCACCCATGCGCTGGAAATGGACGGTGGTGTCCGGCGGGCGCATCAATTCCATATCCGGTTCCAGATTGGTATTGGTGAAGGGCACAAGGACGCCTATTTTGGCTCGTCTACGCGTTTCGCAAATCATGATATCACCTTTTTTAGCACCGCCAGGCATCGACCCATGACCGGTGCCTCGCATATGGTGGCGCGCAGGCAGTCGCTCAGCCCATAGCCGCCCATTCCGCGCATCAACAGATTTTCAGCACGCAGCGCCGCATCAGCACGCTGTGCTTCTTCGGCCGAGGCAAAACGCAGCAGGACGAAGTTGGTGTGGCTTTCGGGAACGCTCAGGCCCATGGCGCGGCATTGATCGGCGAAGCGGTCGCGAATGTCGGCGGTTCGGGCAATCACGTCCCTCATATGCGTCTGATCGCGCATCGCGGCGGTTGCGGCGGCTTGCGAGGCGATCGATATATTGTTGGGATTCAGAAGCTTTCGTATCTCAGTCGCAATCGCCGGCGGGAAATACCCCCAGCCCACCCGAGCACCCGCAAGACCATAAGCCTTGGAAAACGTCCGCATGACCACGGTATCACCCCTGTCAGTCAGGGCAAAATTCCCGGCGGGGTCATTGACCTCATCAGAGAACTCGGCATAGGCCTGATCCACGACCAGCAGAACATCTGCGGGCAACCCGTCCCGCAGGCGCAGGATCTCGGAGTTCGGAATCAAGGTGCCCGTCGGGTTGCCTGGGTTGCAGACAAAAACGATCCGCGTCTTGCGCGACATCGCAGCAAGGATGTCGTCAACGGATACTGTCAGGTCAATTTCGCGGGCTTGGACATAATCAGCCTGCACCTGCGCCGCAGCGGACGAGACGAACGCATATCCATAGTCCGTACCGAGAACCCGATCGCCAGGTCCGGCATAAGCCCGGATCAGGCAACCAATCAGTTCCATCGAGCCGGCGCCGCATAACACCCGCGCCGGATCCAGCCGATGCACATCGGCAATAGCGGCGCGCAGTTCCGGCCACTCCGGATCGGGGTAGAGTGGCAAATCACTCATTGCAGCCTGTCCCGCCGCGATGGCAGCGGGGCTTGCAGGAAAGGCACTTTCGTTCTGGGCCAGCGAGATGGTGTCCGCGCCGCCGAGATCGGCCAACGCATACGCCGCCATCGCGCCTACATGGGAAACCGGGCGGATCATGACACAACACCGTAGGATTTGGCGCCGTCCTTGCTGATCAGGCCGCGTTTCAGATCCAGCGCAAGTGCCTGTGCGTCGCGTTCGGAGGGATCTCCGAAACCACCTCCGCCGGGGGTTTCGAAAATCAGATAGTCGCCGCCTTCGACCCGCAACTCGCCCTTGCCGGGAATGTCGCCTTCTCCGTCGCGGAAACGGATGCGCCCGGGTGCGCCTGGCCGTCCGCCCATACGCCCCAGGGCGGGGAACTTCAGCCGTTCGACCGAGAGGAATACGATGAAGGGTGCACCGTTGGCCGAGGTCATCTCGATCCGTTGACCCAATCCGCCGCGATACGTGCCTGCGCCGCCGGAATCGGGGCGCAGTTCGCGCCGCCAGATGGTGACGGGCGCCACGCTTTCAGTGATCTCGACCTGTGATCCGAATACGCCCGAAGGGTAAGCAGTGGCCGACAGGCCATCCGCGTGTGGCCGAGCGCCGGTGCCGCCATTATGTACCGGTTCAACCGCAAACTCGCGCCCACCGTCACGGGCCACTTCGGGGGCATGGCGCATTGGCAGGTCGAACATGCACGAGGCACCTTCGGCCGGCACCGCTTTTGGAAGCGCCTGATGCAGACACCCCAGCACCAGATCCGGCGTCACCTGTCCCAGCGTATGCCGCATGGCGACCGGCACCGGGCGCTGTGCATTCAGGATACAGCCCTTTGGTCCGTCCACGGTGAACGGTTCCAGCGACCCGGCATTGTTGGGGATGTCAGAGCCGACGATGCAACGCAGTGCGAACACTGTATAGGCGGTGGCATAGTTGAGCGGCACGTTGATACCCTTGCGCGAACAACCCGAGGTGCCGGTGAAATCAACATGCATGCCCGATTTGCTTACGGTCAGTGTCGCGTGCAGTTCCAGTTCGTTCTCGTAGCCGTCCATCTTCAGCGCGTTCCTGTAGACGCCTTCCGGTACTTCGGCGATTGCTTCGAGCGTACCACGGCGCGAGGTGTCGATGATGTAGCTTCCCAGCCTGTCCAGATCGTCGATGCCGAACTCGTCCATCATGTCGACCAACCGGGTCACACCCGCCTCGCAGCAGGCGATCAGCGCGTAGATGTCACCCTCATTTGCAATTGGCTCGCGGCTGTTGGCGCGGACGATGTCGAGCAGCAGCGCGTTCGGCACGCCTTCTTCGACCAGTTTGCAGGGCGGGATCAGCAGACCTTCGTCATAGATGTCCGAACCCTCTGGCCCCATGCCGAGGCCACCCAGATCGACCAGATGCGAGGTGCACGAAGTAAAGCCCACGACCTCGCCATTCTTGAACGCAGGCATCATCAGCAGAAAATCGTTCAGATGCCCCGAGGCGAGCCAGGGATCATTGGTCATGTAGATGTCGCCGGGCTTCATGTTCTGCACCGGGAAACGCTCGCGCAGATGCATCACCGCTTCGGCCATGGTGTTGATATGGCCCGGTGTGCCGGTGACCGCCTGTGCCAGCATCCGGCCGGAGATATCGAAAATCCCGGCAGAGATGTCGCCACATTCCCGCACAATGGGCGAAAACGCCGCGCGGATCAGGGTCTGGCCCTGTTCCTCGACCACTGCCAGCAGTCGGTTCCACATCACTTGCAGGCGGGCGGGAGAATGATCGGCAGTCATCATGCGCCTCCTTTCTGGTCCTGGAGCAGGACGAGGTTTCCAATGGCGTCCACATGCGCCGAGAAATCAGCCGAGACCAATGTTGTGGTCTGCGGTTCGGTGATCAGTGCCGGGCCATGTATCCGGTCGCCGGGTCTCAGGCTGTCGCGGGGGACAAAGCTTGCCTGCTTTTTCTGCCCGTCAACATCACAGGTGATGGGGCGCGTCTCGGAAGGTGTGATCGTGGTCAGATCAGGTGTTGTCGGAATATCCGTCACCTCGGCATCCGGCGTGGCAACGCGCACGGCCCAATTCAGAATCTCGATCTGCATCCCCGGCACAGGGCGGGAGAACTGCTTGCGGTATTCCGTTTCGAACGCCGTTATCAGCGGGCTGATATCATCCGCCGTTAAGGCACGGTCGGGCAGGGGAATCTCGATCTCGTGACCCTGACCGTTGTAGCGCATAAAGGCAGTGCGTTGCGTCTCGGTAAGCGCATCGCCTGCACCTTGTGCAACAACGCCACAGGCCTCGGCAATCATGTCAGCGAACAGGGTGTTGATCCCGTCAAAATCCAGCGTCTCCAGCAGCGAGTAGCGCGAGCGCACGATCTCAAAACTGACTGGTGCGAACAGGAAACCCACCGCCGAGCCGACGCCCGGATTGGGCGGGATCACGATCCGGCTGACCCCGGCCGAACGCGCCACACGGCTGGCGTGCAGCGGCCCGTTACCACCAAAGGCGATCATGGTGCGCGGACCCAGATCCTTGCCCGATTCCACGGCATGCATCCGGCCAGCGCTGGCCATGCTTTCATCGACGATCCGGCTGACCCCATCGGCCGATCCCGTCGCATCGGTGTCCAGGCGTGATCCGATCACACGGGTAAGCGCCTCTTTTGAGGCTTCGGCATCAAGCTTGATGTGCCCTTCGGCAAAAGTGTCCGGCACGATGTAACCCAGCGTGATGTCACTGTCGGTCACGGTTGGTTCTGTGCCGCCTCGGCCAAAGGCCACCGGGCCGGGTTCCGATCCGGCCGATTTCGGGCCGACGGTCAGGCGGCCCAGACGATCGACATCCGCGATGGAACCACCACCCGCGCCAATCTCGATCATTTCTATCACCGGAATGCGCACGGGCATGCCCGATCCCTTGATGAACCTAGCTGCGCGCGCGATTTCGAACTGGCGTGAGGTTTGGGGCCGGGCGCTATCAATCAGGCACAGCTTGGCGGTTGTGCCGCCCACATCAAAGGACAGAACATCGCAAATCCCAGCCCGCGCCGCGATGCGCGCGGCAAGGATGGCACCGCCCGCTGGTCCGCTTTCCACCAGTCGGATCGGAAACCGGGCGGCGGTTCGTACCGTGCACATGCCACCCCCTGCAGTCATCATCAGGATCGGGCAGGTCACGCCCTCGGCCTCAAACCGGGCGACGAACCGTTCGAGATAGCTTTCCATCAGCGGCTGGATATAGGCATTGGCAACCGTGGTGCAGAGACGGTCGAATTCACGCGCCTCGGGGCTGACATCGGACGAGATCGAAACCGTCAAACCGGGACGTTTCTCGGCTAGCGCATCGCGCAGGCGCCGCTCATGGTCGGGATTGGCATAAGCATGCATCAGGCAGATCGCGACCGCCTCGGCACCGCTGGCGTCTAGATCGGCCAACAATGCATCAATCGCGTCATCCTCCAGAGGGATCAGCACACTGCCATCCGCCGCCATCCGTTCACGAACGGTCAGCGCCCGTTCGCGCGGCACCAGCAGATCGGGCTTTTCCAGATTGATGTCATATTGCGAGTACCGCCGCTCGTACGCGATCTCAAGGATGTCCCGGAACCCTTCGGTCGTCACCGTCGCCACAACAGCGCCGCGCCGCTCAATCAGTGCATTGGTTGCAAGGGTGGTGCCGTGAATGAACCCTGTTACTTCATTCAGGTCGTGCCCGGACTGTGCCATTACTCGCACCGCGCCCTCCATCGCGCCATCTGCCGGGTTCTGGTGCGTGGTCAGCGTTTTTGTCGAAGCCAGTATCGTCTCTTCACCGGATACCAGAACCGTATCGGTAAATGTGCCGCCAATATCAATGGCCAGACGCAGTCTTTGAAATGTCATGAAGTTTTCCGGATATGATCGTCACAGCGCAGATGAGCCCGGGCAGATGCCCGCGCTTCAGGCTGACGCGACCAGATCGCAACCGGTCGCGCGACGGTCCAGAGGGTTCAAGATGTGACTCGCTCTCATGCGATTGATCTTGCCGTCGCGCCAATGCTTCGACAAGCCGATTTGCGACAAAAGTTCTCGTTAGCGACATGCACTTGCTCGCTCGGCCGATAGTCGTGCGACAGAATTTTGTTTTGAAGCGGACCCCGTGGCCCCAGCAAAGGACTACTGAAAACCAAATAGCCAGCAACCTACACGCCACTTGGACCGGGATTCGTGCCCATTATTTTATGGCTCAGCCTGCAGAATATCATGAACCCATTGCGCAATGCCCAACAACCGCGCGTCGGCACCGCATGGTGCGATCAACTGAAATCCCAACGGCAGGCCGCTTGGATCAACCCCGAACGGTACGGCGCAGGACGGGACCTGCAACAGGTTCCACATTCGGGAAAACAGTGGATCGCCGGTGGCTTCCAACCCCTTAGGTGCAGGTCCCGGAGCCGATGGCACCAGCAAGGCGTCAATATCCCGGAACAACTGGTTCAGAACGACAGACGCGCTGTCGCGGATTGTCAGCGCCTGCCCGTAGTCCGCTTCGCTTGTCCGAAGACCATTCTCGATCAGCGAATGGAATTGCGGGCTGATCGCGGACTCGCCCGCGCTGTATTCGACAGCGCGCAACCGGGCGGCCTCATAACTCATGACGGTGTTTTGGGCGTCGGAAAGTCCGGAAAACACCTGCGGGCAGGCGACCTCTGCTGTGTCGGCTCCGGCCGCCGCAATTGCAGCCAGCGCACGAGTACATGTATCGCGCATTTCGACCGTGCCATCCATCCAGTGTGGGCCACGCATCAGCCCGATACGCGGCAGATTGTCTTGGAAGTCTGGCGGCGGCGGCACATCGGTTCCCAGCAAGACAGAATCCGCCAACAAAAGATCACGGGGTTTCGGGCCAGCTCGCCCAGGGTATCTAGGCTTTGCGACAAACCCATGACTCCGTCCAGCGGATAGCCACCCATAGTTGGCCGAAACCCATATACCCCGCAATAGGCCGCTGGCCTGATCAGGGAAGCCGCCGTTTGCGAACCAAAGGCCAGCGGCACCATGAAGTCCGCCACCGCTGCGGCTGAGCCTGACGAAGATCCGCCGGGTGTATGCAAGGTGTTGTGGGGGTTTGCCGTCTTGCTCGGGCGGAAATAGGCGAACTCGGTTGTCACCGTCTTGCCGACTGCAATCGCGCCCGCATTTATGAATGCCTGAACGCAGGCCGCATTACGCGTTGGCTGCCGCCCCGCATACAAGTCACTGCCCCATCCTGTTGGCATGTCTTCGGTATCAATGATGTCTTTAATCGCGAAAGGCACCCCAAACAGCGGCCCGTTGACAGGCAGAGCGTCGGCTCGGATCGCCCGTTCCATGGCATGCTCAGCATCGAGGTATTCGAAGGCGCCAATTTCAGGCTCTCTGCGTGCCATGCGATGCAAATGGGCGGCCATTACTTCGGACGGTTTGGCTTGGCCCGCCCGGATCAGCGCGGCAAGCTCAAACGCCCCAAGCTCATTCAGTTCTGTCATGAAGGCAGCGCCCGCAAGGCAGCCGCAAAAGGATCGACCGGCATGTCATAAATCCCACCGCCTAAGCGCCCAGCCTGTCCCAGCCGATCCAGAATGCCAAGGCTGACCACCGGACCTGCCCCTTGCGCAACCGCCCCTCTGGCGGTCGAGCCCAGACGGATATCCAAGGCATTGAAGTATGGGTGCGCGCCTACTGACAAGCCGGATGTACGTGTCCTGGCATCGTCCGGCAAAAAGGCACCCAAACCCTTTAACTGCTCTGGGCTGTGTTCGATGGCCATGGCGCCCAGCCCGAACGCGTCGACCACAGCGCTGTCACCGATGGCGCCAAGGGCACGCTCGGCCGGTAGATCGACATCGAATTTACCTGATGGCGGAGCGGCCGGAATGGTGAACCAACGCCTGGGCAGGCCAGATACCTGAATGCCGACGTCGCGCCCGTTTCCGCCGGCCGCGGTGACGAAACTGGACCCTTCGACCCCCTCGGCCAGTTTCATCATGATCTTGGTTGCGGCCATCCAAAGGTTCAGAAACAAGGACGGTGAGGTCGCCATGAATTCCAGCGCATCCTCGTCATCAATGCCCCTCGGGCTGCGTTCTTTCAGTTCCTCGACAAGCGCAGCCGTGCTGACGGGGGTTCGCCCGTGACAATCATCACCACCCACCAGACCAATGACCGCCAGAGGCACAAGTGCAAGGCCCTCGGCGATGCCGTTTTGCAGGATGTCCAGAAATCGCGTGTTCAGCCAGCGGATATGATCCAGCACTGCCTGGGATCGCAGACCCAGCCGCATGGACGGGCGCGCGCCACCGTTGATCGGGGTGAATACCCGCGTCTGTCCCCGCCACGCATCGTAAATCGTGTGAAGGGGCATATTTGCGGAGACAACGGCAGCCAGTGGTGTGACCACGTCATGGTCTTGCGCTGGTTGCAACAGGATTTCCTGTGCCATGATCATCGCTTCGGCCTGATCGAAATCCCGGGCCAACCCTTCCCAGACTGCCGCGACACAGGCGGAATTCAGGATCGGTACAGTGATTTGTTCCGGCGCAGAGAACGCCGGACCAGCATGCAACAACACGTTTTCGGCCAACCCGACTGCTTCGGAGGCCGTGTTAAAACGGTTCCAGACCGGTTGCGTCACCATCGCCCGGTCAAACGCCAGCTGGTCGGCGGGGTGCAGAGTCATGAGACCTCCGGCGGGATGATCCAGGTTTCCGAAAAATAGAGGAACGCGGTCGTGGTCTCGAACCCGGCCTGAACCCGTGTCCCCAATTTTCCCGGCAATGCACGCCCATTTACGATGATCTGCGCGAATTTCGCCGGGATCAGAAGCGAGAACATGTTCTGTTCACCCGATGCCACCTCATGCGGGGACAACTCCAATGCGCGGGGTGGTTCAAGCTTCTCCCAGACCAGTTCAACCGTCAGGGTTCCGCCAACGATGGTTTCAGAGTAACGATGGCTCATCGGGTCACCCGAGCTGCGAACCACCTGCGCGCCAATTTCCGGAAGGGTTTCAAAAGCTGGCGCGTTGGCAAAGGCTGCAAGTTTGCTGATGAAGTTCTTTTTCAGAAAAGCAGTCAGATCGGGATTGTCGCTGAGGATGACATTCGGCGCATCCGAAGTGCCTTCGACCTGAGAGGGGGTGCCGTACAGCAGCAGAACCTGCCCCTGTCCCACAGGCGACCAGGCAACACGGAAAAACAAGGCCATCGCGCTAATTTTCCCGTCGTCATCTTTCAACAGGATTCCGGGATTTTCCCCGGTCCAGTCAACCACGCCCGGTGTGATCGGTTCATTCAGTGGCATCAGGCATCCTCCTGCGGCGTGACCCAGGTTTCTGAAAAGGCCAGAAAGGCGGTGCTCATCCTGCGGCCAAAGAACTGACGTTCCGCCACTTGGCCGGGCAGGGTTGTGCCGTTGATCTTGATCTCCGCCTTGCCCGCCTCAAGGAAAACGGAATACATCTCGTGTTCCTTGGTCGCCGAGTTCTCTTTGGTCACCTCGACCGGCAGCGGCGGGCCCATATCCCGCCAGATCATCTCGAGTGTCACGCCAGACCCGCGCAGGGTCTCCGAATACCTGGTTTTGAGGTCTCCGGGACGTTTTTCAACGCTGTCACAGTCCAGCCATGTCATCGCGGACAGCCCGGCCTTGCCTACGAATGTCGGCATTTTCGTCACCCAGCCATCGACGATCCAACGCATCATACGCTGATTATCAGTCATGATCAGATTTGGCACCCTGGGCCAGCCGAGTGCGTCATCCGGCGCACCTAGCACGATGGCCGCATGACCCCGTCCGAACGGCGATACAACCACGCGGAAGAAAAGCGCCAGAGTGTCATACCTCTCCTGACCCGGATCCCGCTTCAGGTAGATGCCCGGGTTTTCCCCCGACCACTCCACCCGCCCCGGATTGTGCGGTATGCGCGTCATGTCCAATCCCCTTTTCCTGTCGCCTCGCCCTTCACCGTCAGGCCCAGCCAGATTCGTAAGCCTTCAGTTCCTTCACGATAAAGTCGCGTCTCTGTTTGCCGGTCAGGTGATCGCCCGATTTCAGGATTTCGGCGACCTTGAAGCTGACTTCTTTCTGCAGGGCACCGTCGTCGCGGCCTTCCTGCTGCGGGATCTTCAGTACCGTGTCACCGGCGTAGGTTGGGATCACCCTGCCGGTGAAATGGTCGGTCGGCTGTGCGGGGCGCTCGCCTTTTTGCAGCGCCCGGATCGCATTGCGTACCATCCGCCGCGCCTTGGCGACCCCACGGTCGGTAAACGACAGGTTTTCGCGGGCATGGATATTGATCGGGCCCTGACTGACCCAGGCGTCGTAGTCGCCTGGATCTCGTTGGCGCGTTTCATATGGGCGGTCAGGGCCCTGTCCGTAGAAATCCGTTTTGCCGAACCCGACCTCGTCACGATTGGTCAACCCTCGCGGGTCATCATTGAACTCGGGGTCGCGAAAGTGCCGCCAGGCGATGACCATCGTATTGGTGTCGTCGATCGGGGTGATCCAGCGCGTCAGTCCCCCGCGACCAAAATAGCGCGAGCGGTCCGGCACCGGAAAATGCCCGCCATTCTGCGTGAAACTGGGCAGCATGTGGTCGTGCACGCGCACCCAGATATAGTCCCCGTCCCGGCGCACGTTGGTATAGAAATCGCCGGTGGCGCAGTCGTGAAACTCAATCATCGGCATATGCGCGAACGCTTCGGTGAACTGCACGCGGGCGGCCAGCGTGTGCAGGTACACGACATGGAACGGATCCCAAGCATTCTCCATCACCTGGAGCCAGTTGCACGGAGATTTGATCAGATAGGGAACAAGCTCGTCTCCTTCATCATCGAACGTGTCCATGACTGGGAATGGCGGCATTTCGTTCTTTGGACCCAGATAAGCAAAGGCAAGTCCCTTGTATTCGATCACCGGATAAGCCCCCAGACAGGCCTTTTTCCTGACCTGGCTGGCAGGGGGTTCGCAGGGCGTTTCCAGAACCGTGCCATCCAGACCGTATTTCCAGCCATGATAGGAACATCGGATGCCACCCTCTTCGACGATACCGAATTCCAGGCTCATGTTGCGGTGGCAGCAGTGCAGATGAGTCAGGCCCAGCTTGCCTTCCTTCTTTTCCCGGAACAGGACAAGATCCTCGCCCAGTATGCGCAGTCGATAGGGCAGATCGCCAATCTGATCCGTCATCGCGACCGGCATCCAGAACCGCCGCAGATACTCGCCGCAAGGTGTGCCGGGGCCGACTTCGGTCAGTTCCGGATCATGCTCAAGTGACCATACCTGTTGCTGGTCATGACCCCGGAAATCACCCTCGGGAATTGCGAACAAGATGTCGTTGGCTGGATTGCTCATGTCATTGCTCCATACTTTCCGGGTCACAAAGGGTTGTTTCCGTCGGGTCCGGGAAGGGGTCGGGAACCGGGGAAGATCCGGTCCAGATCGATTTGCTTTGCAGGAAGTCCTTGACGGCATCCGGCCCCAATTCCCGGCCATATCCCGACAGTTTGAACCCGCCGATGGGACTTGCCGGATCGACGCTTCGAAAATGGTTGATGTAAACCGTGCCTGCATGAATGGCGCCGGCAACGCGCGCGCCCTTGTCCGGATCAGAGGTCCAGACTCCGCCCGCCAGGCCGTAGTCGGTGTCGTTGGCCAATTCGATGGCCTCGTCTTCAGTTGCGAAGGTGGTGATCGCAAGGACCGGACCAAAAACCTCCTCACGCCAGAGCTGCATGTCCGGTGTCACTTCGGCGAAAATCGTTGGTCCGATATAAAAACCGGGATACCCGGCCCCTGTCTCGGTACCATCAAGAAGGCAAATCGCGCCATCGGCCTTCGCCTGCCGGATCATGGCCGCAACCTTGGTCCAATGCGGTTCGTTCGCCAACGGTCCGATCTGCGTCTCTGTTTTCATCGGGTCACCAGGCCGAAGGATGCGGGCGCGTTCCAGAAGGCGATTGGTAAAGGCGGCGGCAACCGTTTCCTCCAGAATCAGACGGGACCCGGCGACACAGGTCTGACCATTCGAAAGAAAGATTCCCGACATGACGCCGTTGACCGCATTTTCCGGATCGGCATCGGCAAACACGACTTGCGGGGACTTGCCACCCAGTTCCAGAGTAGTAGGAACAACTCCGGCTGCTGCTGCCTCGGCCACTTTACGCCCGCCGATATCAGAGCCGGTAAAGGTCACTTTGCGGGTCAGCGGGTGGCGCACAAGCGTCTCACCAGCCTCATGCCCGTGACCTGTCACGACGTTCAATACACCAGAAGGCAAGCCGCATTCACACGCCAGTCGCGCAAATTCCAGCGTCGAGGCCGACGCCATCTCGGATGGTTTCACCACCACCGTATTCCCTGCGGCTAGTGCCGGGGCCAGTTTCCACGCCAGGATCATCAGCGGTGAATTCCACGGTGTGATCGCGGCGACCACCCCGTAAGGCATCCAATGGCCGGTGCTTTCCACACCAGACACCCCGTTCGATTGCGGCGCGGGCGAAAGCTGTCGTGCCTGATCTGCAAAGTACCTGTACCAGCCGTGCAAGCCGGAAAACTGTCCGCGGACTTCGGCGATGCGTTTGCCGTTGTCACGGATTTCGGGCTCGACAAGCTCTTCCCAGCGACTCTGCAGCCCATCCGCAAGACCATCTAGGATATCTGCGCGCTGCGAAGATGTTGCATTGGCCCAGGGCCCGGTTCGAAACGCCGTGTCCGCATCACGAACAGCCTGATCGACCTCGTCAGACCCGCAACACGCAAACCGACACCATTCCTGACCCGTCGCAGGGTCAACACTCGGCAATGTCTCACCATGCCAGTTCAGGAATGAACCCGAGATGAAAGGGCCGTATGTTTTCAAGCCGCTATCGCCCATTTACCAGCTCCCGAGCCGCCATTTCAGGTTTCCGCAGACTTGAGATTGTGCACCTGTTGCCAAGACGGATCAGGCTCGCTGCACACATTCTCGGGATTTGATGGCCGGTGGTTGAAATGCATGAACTCATTGCAGGCGGATCCTATTTAACTTTCATTCATAATATTTTCGAAATCGAAAAGCAAAAACTTACTTACTGTGTGATGAAACAATCTGAAAAATGAACAACAAGAGCATGCGAAACACGGTACTCACCAGCAGGAAAAGACCCGTTCCGCAGCCAATTGAGGCGCCGTGCGGCCCGAGATTTAAGCTGGCCGCAATCGAGGAGTGGTCGTTTTCAGGCTTGGCATTTGGCCGTTCGCAGCGAATGAATTAACTGCCGGCCGCCAAGTTCTCGAACCTGAACACCAACAGGTTGGACACCGTCTGCGATCAGGGTCGTGGCCGACACCAGATGCTGTCGCGCGTCGCCTGATCGCACCAAACGTTCGCGGCCATACCTGGCGACTTTTGGGGGGTTTACCCAGACGTGTTCTTACGAGCTCAGGCCATATGGCGCTGGCCGGGGGTCGGGGGCATTTCGGGGGGGCCCGCAAAACACTGCGCCATGCCCATCCATTCCGTGGCAACCGGGCCGGTCACTTGTAGGGCGGTGTCGGCGATATTTCGGGTTTGGGTGACGACCTGACAAAACTCTGTGGCGCGGCCCTCGATCCGCTCGGCCTCATTGGGTTCCCCCCATTCCCAGACTTCACCGGAAGGGGCGGTCAGGTTTAGATAGGGCATCGTACTGGGCACATCCAAGCTGCGGTTCTTGTAGGTCCAGCCAAAGGTGTTCACACCCAGAACGACGATATTCTTGATATAGTCGTGATCCTGCCGCACGACACCGAACAGATCGTAAAGCGCCTGCGCGTGCGACCAGGTTTCCATCAGCCGGGCAGAAATGGACGATCGCACGGACATATCCGGCCCGACCCACGGCACCCGAGCTTTGGGATCGGCCTGCGCAAAGCGGTCGCACATTCCAGTGGTATAGAACATCCACTCATCCAGCAACGCGTGCCCCGATAAGCCCTCGAGGTATTTCGTCTCGAATCCGACTAGATCGCCGCTGCTAAAGTGGGCCATGGCGTCAGTGTTGAAAGGCGCGAAAGCCTCGGGTTTGCTCAGCGACAGGTCTGCACCGATGTTCCAGACATGCAGATGGCCCAGAATCCGGTTGGCGGTCCAGCCCTTGAACAGGGTCGTGCGGGCCAGATCTTCCTCGCTCCGGTCCTTCAGAAGATCGTAGAGCGACTGGCTTTCGGCCTGAACGGCCTGCGGTTGATCAAACATCTTCGCCCTCCTCGGCGGGTTCAATGATCAGGATCACCTCATCGGCGGCGATCTGTCCTCCGGCACTGGCCTGTACTTCGGTCACGGTTCCGTCGATTTCCGCTTCGATAGCGTGCTGCATTTTCATCGTTTCCAGAACCGCCAGACGATCGCCCTTGGCGACGGTGTCGCCCACGACCACATTGATTTCCAGCAGAGCACCATGCATCGGTGCCGCCACACGGCCTCCGCCGCGTGCCTCCTCGGCCAAAGCCGGAAATTCGAGCTCGTTGCGCAGGGCGAACGTACGGCCCTGATGGTCCAGATGAATACGGCCGCGTTCGGTGACAAGCACACCGACCGGGACAATGCGTCCATTCACCCGCAAACGGGCTTCGGTGCCTTCTTGACGGTCGATGGCGATGGTGGCGCGGGTTTTACCACAGGTCACGTCATAGCGGCCTTCCGTGGCAGTCACCGTCACGTCGCGGGTCATGCCTTCGCTGACATAACGATAGTCGGTTTCCAGACGCCCGGTTGAACTGAAGTTGGCCAGTTCCGGGTTGATACCCAGCGCGGCCGCCATACCCCGTTGGCGCGAGTCCTCGTATTGCAGAACGGCCGCAATCATTGCTTCGGTTTCGGACAATACCGGTGGCGTCAATTCTTCTGCGCCGAACTCTTCGGCGATGAAGGCAGTGGTAGCCTGGCCCTTGGCGAAGGCATCCTTGCCAAGAATTGCTGACAGGAAGCCCTTGTTGGTCTTGATGCCGAATAGTCGTGTTTTGTCCAGTGCCGCGCTCAGCCTCGCGGTGGCGGTTTCACGGTCCGGGCCCCAGGCGATGACCTTGGCGATCATCGGGTCATAATAGGGCGAGACGACGCTGCCGGTCTCGATACCGCTGTCGATCCTGATGCCTTCGCCGCGATGGGGTTGCCAAAGGTCCACATGACCCGTCATCGGCAGGAAGTCCTGCGCCGGGTCTTCGGCGTAAAGACGCGCCTCGATCGCATGGCCATTCAACTGCACATCATCCTGCACCAACGGCAGGGGTTCGCCTTGTGCGATGCTGATTTGCAGCACCACAAGATCGATACCAGTGATCATCTCGGTCACCGGGTGTTCCACCTGAAGGCGGGTATTCATTTCAAGGAAGTAGAACTTGCCCGAGGCGTCCAACAGGAACTCCACCGTGCCCGCGCCCAGATAGCTGATCGACAGCGCCGCATCGACGGCGGCCTTGCCCATCGCAGCACGCAGTCCGGGGGTCATGATCGGGCAGGGGGCCTCTTCAATGATCTTCTGGTGTCGGCGCTGGACGGAACAGTCACGTTCGCCAAGATGGATGGCGTTACCATGGGCGTCGGCAAAAACCTGAACCTCGACATGACGAGGGCGGATGAGGGCCATTTCCAGAATCAACTCGTCCGAGCCAAAGGCGTTCAGCGACTCGGACCGGGCCGAGATCAGCGCAGCGGGCAGTTCCTCGGCCATCTGGACCAGACGCATCCCGCGCCCGCCGCCACCTGCGGCAGCCTTGACCATGATTGGAAAACCGAGCTCGGCTGCGGCAGCGATCAATTGGTCATCCGACTGACCCTTGCCCTCACGGCCAGGAACACAAGGCACACCCGCCTCAATCATCCGACGCTTGGCGGCAGCCTTGTTGCCCATCAGGTCAACCGCTTCGGCCGTGGGGCCGATAAAGACAATACCCGCGTCGACACAAGCCTTTGCGAAATCAGCGTTTTCTGACAAGAAGCCATAACCCGGATGCACCGCGCCCGCACCAGCCTTCCTGGCAGCCTCAAGGATTTTGTCCGCACGCAGATAGCTTTCGCCTACAGGTGCCGGACCCACACAGACCGCATCATCGGCAAATTTCACGTGCGGCTCGGTGGCATCGGCCTCGGAATAGACGGCGATGGTGCGATAGCCCAGCGAACGCGCGGTTTTCATCACCCGCAGCGCAATTTCACCACGATTGGCCACAAGGATCGAGTTGAAGCGCGGCATGGATCAGACCTTTGCGGTTTCGGAGGTGTCTTCGGCCTGGTCGGACCACAGCGTCCGGCTGTTGCACTGATTGTCCAGTTCGAAGGTTTGATGGGTCTTGAAATCAGCCAAGTTGCGCCCTCTCAAATCCTTGCGATGCCAAAGGTGTTGGGTTTCAGGTCTCGGTTGCGTGCTTCCCAAGTGGTCTCGATCAAAAAGCCCAGAATTTTACGAGTGTCGCGCGGGTCGATGATACCGTTGTCCAACATCCGGCCCGAGGTGTAGAAGACGCTTTCCTGCGGTTCGAACACGTCCTGAATGGCCTGTTTCTGCCTGGCCATCTTCGCTTCCATCTCGGGCGTGATCTCAACCCCCTTGCGGGCGGCTCCGGCGCGGGCAACAACGTCCATGGTCATGGCGGCCTGCTCGCCACCCATTACTCCGGTGCGCGCATTGGGCCATGAGAACAGGAAATCCGCATCAAAAGCATGACCGCACATGCCGTAATTCCCGGCACCAAAGCTGGCACCGACATAGAGTGAAAACTTTGGAACGCGGACATTCGACACGGCCTGAATCATCTTGGAGCCAAGCTTGATCATACCCGCCTGCTCGTACTCGGTACCCACCATGTAGCCGGTGATGTTGTTGAGGAAGATGATCGGCATCTCTGCGCTGTCGCAGAGCTGGAAGAACTGCGTTGCCTTGGCCGCACCCTGAGGGTCCAACGGGCCATTGTTGCCAATGATACCGACCGAATGACCAAAAATTCGGGCCTGGACGCAGACGGTTGCAGGGCCAAAACGGGGTTTGAATTCCAGCAGGTCCGAGCCGTCGGTGATCCGGGCCATGATCTCGCGGCAGTCAAAGGCGGTTCTGTAATCCACAGGGACGACACCCGCGAGTTCGTCCGGCGAATAGACCGGCGGTTCGACCTGTTTGCGGGGTAGGGGGCGGGCGTTCTTGTTCCAGTCCAGACGCTCGATCAGATCGCGACATATCAGGATGCCATCCGCATCGTCCTCGGCCAGGTATTCCACAAGGCCCGAAACCGAAGCGTGCATCTCCGATCCGCCCAGTTCGCGCTCATCGGCCACCTCACCGGTTGCGGCCTGCGTCAGCGCGGCTCCGGCCAGCGCGGCCATACCGTTGTGTTTCACACCGATCACATAATCCGACATGCCCGGCTGATAGGCGCCACCAGCAGTGGAAGGCCCGTGCAGAACCACAAAGGTCGGAATGCCGGCTGCGGACAGTTTGGCCAGACCGTAAAACAGCCCGCCGCCATTGGCCCAAAGTTCTACGGTGTACTGCATCAGATTGGCCCCGGCGCTTTCCACCAGATGCACAAAGGGCAGCTTTTGTTTCAGCGCGATCTTGAGAATGGCCAGTCCCTTGTTCACTGACATATTGGTCGACGCGCCCGCATTGATCCCGCTGTCATCGGCATAGACCAGACAGCGCGTGCCGCTGATATAGCCGATCCCGGTTATCATCGACGCGCCGGGAATGGAGGTTTCCGGGTCTGGGTCGTCGACCAGAAAATTCGCCATATTGAACAGCTCGACAAACGGCATACCCGGGTCCAGCAGGCGCTTGACCCGCTCGCGCGGGGTCAACTGGCCACGCTGGTCGAAACGGGCCTTGCGGCTGTCCGAACGCGCAACGGCGCGCGCTTCGTACTCGCGCAGTTCGGTGATCAGTGCCAGCATATCCCGACGGTTCTGCCCAAACGCTTCGGATGAGGTCGATATTCTGGTCTGGAAAACGGGCATCAGAGCACCTCCGCAACAGAGGGGGGAACAGGAATGGGGTGATCCAGCAGAATCTGCCCATAGGCCTTGCCCAGAGGATCGTCCTGCAGTGCGGCCGTGCCACCGCCACCCAGTGCATCATGCAGTACAAAATTCAGCGCGTGCATGCCCGGCATATAGAACCGCTCTACCCCGCCTTTCAGTCGATGGGCAAAGCGGGTCGCCACCACATCCGAGGTTACCGCGGCAGCAATATAAGGCAAGTTTTCGGGCTTGCGGGCGATCACGCCGATATTGGCCTTGTCGCCCTTGTCGCCCGAGCGTCCGAAGGCCAACTTGATCAGGGGCACTTCGACTGTGCAGGCTTCTAGAACAGCGGGGATGCCAGGCAGGGGTTCGGAATCCGTAAATGGTTGCCCCCCCGCTATATCCACTGATTGTGCGCCGCTCTCTGTGACGACATAGACCGGCACATCCGATTTCGGGATCAGGCACGAAAAGAGGCGCACGATCGGCATCGGCTTTGGCTTGCCACCGCCAAAGGCGGACAGACCGGCTGGTGTTGCAAGGCCCGCGCCAATTACCTCGGCCAAGAAAAGGGCGACGCCGGTTTTGTCCATGTGTTTTACAGTGATCCGGCCCGCAATCTCGCGCACGCCCAATTCTCGGGCATAATCGCCGTATTTGGCTTCGGATCCGATCGGCTCAACGCATATCTCTTCGAAATCCGGCAAGTTTCTGGCGGCCAGTTTTCCGCGAGCACGGGTCAGAGCCGCCTGCGCATAAGCGCGGAACTTGGCCTCGGCGTCAAAGCCGGTAAACACCAGCATGATTGAGCCCTTATATCCATCCAGGAAAGTGACACTGGCCTTATAAGACTCGGTTGGCGCGCGGCCCCGGGCACCAGCAACCCGGACCAGGTCGGGGCCGATCTGCGTCACGACAACCTGCGAGAAATCGCAGACAACATCAGGCAGGATATAGGCCTGCGGGTCGCCGATCTCATAAATGATCTGTTCAGCGACGGTCCCGACGGACACCAAACCGCCGGTGCCTTTGGGCTTTTCGACGGTAAAGCTTCCGTCGGCCGTGAGCGTTGCGACTGGATAACCGATGTTGGCCATATCGCCCACATCCCGCCAATCGGTGAAATTACCACCTGTGGCTTGCGGCCCGCATTCGATTACATGTCCTGCAAGGCTGCCACCCGCAAGTTGGTCCAGATCATCCGCTCCCCAGCCAAATTCATGGATACAGGCCCCCAGCGTGACGGCACTATCCACACAGCGACCGGTTACAACTATCTCTGCACCACCCGCCAGCGCCTGCGCGATGGGGAAGGCGCCCAGATAGGCGTTCGCGCTTTGCAGGTTTTCTGGTTTCGGCAGCGGAGTGTTCACAAACATTTCGCGCACGCCAACGAATTCCCCGGCCTGGAAGCGGGGTAGAATATCGTCCCCCAAAACCACGGCGACCTTCAGATCCAACCCCAAATCGGCAATGAGTGACCGTACGGCTTCACCGCAGGCTTCGGGGTTCACGCCACCCGCATTTGCAATGACCTTGATCTTCTGCCGCGTGATCTCGGGCAGGTTCTGACGCAGGACCGAATTCACGAAGTCCACCGCATAACCCTTGTCTGCATCTGCTGCGCACGCGCGCGCCAGTACGGACATCGTGATTTCAGCTAGATAGTCGAACACCATATAGTCCAGCCGCCCGCTTTCCAAAAACTGCGGCAAAGCCATATCAGATTCACCCCAAAATCCGCTGGCACCTCCTATTCGGATTTGTCTCTGCATGAACTCCCCTTTGAAACCACTGGACCTGCGTCAGTTTTGATGTCATCAAACAAACAGAACGTTCTGTTTGTCAACTGCTTCGTGTCGCATAAAACCTTTCGAAATCGCAAAGGGGCAGACCGAAGCTGAATAAGGTGGAATATGGCCAACAGCAAACCGACCAAACGCGAGACCAGGGCGCAAAAGTCGCGGCAGACGATCCTTGAGGCGACGATGCGGTGTCTCGTGAAATACGGCTACTCCGAAACCAGCACGTCGCGTGTTTGCGAAGAGGCGGGGCTTTCGCGCGGGGCTTTGACCCACCACTTTACCTCGAAGACCGCATTGATGGTGGCCACCAGCGACTGGATCATGCAGGCCTCGATCCGCTGGCTGACTGGCCGCGAAAACCGACCTGAGCAGACGATCGAGAGGGATCTGGAACGGCTTTGGCGGCAGGTCATGAACACCGACGCGATGCGCGCCCTGCACGAGATTCTGGTGGCGATCCGCACGGATAAGGAGCTTGCGGGCCAGATCCACGACTCGCTGCTGGACTGGAACGACACCATCAATGAAAACGCATTGCTTCATCTCAAGACGACGGATGGCGACAATGCGAAATTTATTCGCCTGTGGACCATCGCCCGAATTTTCTATCGCGGCTTGCTGACACATGACTCATTTGTCCGGAGCGAAGCTGAGACCGCGGAAATCGTGCAGGAGTTCATTTACCTGCTGACCCCGCATCTGCAACGGCGAAGCGAGGTGCGGCTGGTGAGTTCCGAAAGCTAGGCAGTCATGCCCCAGATCGGGCACTGTAACCATTTTGAGAGGATTTCGATGATGTTTACGCAAAGACACGAAGAATCCCGACGTACTTGCGAACCTTGAGCAGAGACCGAGACGAACCTTTGCAAGGGCCTTCCCCGCCCATGAGATTTTCAAATCACTGGACACCCGGGAGATCAAGCGGGTCAAAAAGATCGGTATGAATGGCTCGACACGGTCAAACTGGGCGCGACCAGTGCATTATCCGAACAGCCGGTTGAGAAAGTACTGAATGGCTAGGAGGCCGAGATGGCGCTGATTTCACCCTTTATGACACCCGAGCGCGAACACTTCCGGGACAATTTCCAGCGCTTTGTCGAAAGCGAGATTCACCCCAACATCGAAAAGTGGGAGGCCGACAAAGCCGTTCCCGCCGAACTGGATGAAAAAGTGGCCGAGTTCGGTGTGTTCGGCTTTGGGGTGCCCGAAGAATACGGTGGGATGGGAATTGACGATGCCTTTCTGCGCGCCGATTTCAACGAATTGATCTTTGGCTGCGGGGCGTCGGGCGTGGCGGCAGCCGTGGGCGGCCGCGCGATTTCAATTGCGCCGATGGCACGGTTCGCATCAGATGACTTCCGCACCACCGTTCTGCCCGAAATCGTAGCGGGGCGGATGTCGTCGTCGCTGGCGATCACTGAGCCCAGTGGCGGATCAGATGTGGCCAACATGCGCACGACCGCCACGCGATCAGGTAACGGGTGGGTTCTGAATGGTGAGAAGTGCTTTATCACCGGCGGCATGGCCTCTAAGTGGTTTGTCGTCGGCGCACGGACGGGCGATGCGGGTCTGGGCGGTATCTCTCTGTTTCTGATCGAAGCCGACACACCAGGCTTTACCCGCACTAGAGGCGAAGAAAAGATGGGTTGGCATTGTTCAGAACAGGCCTCTTTGTTCTTCAAGGATTGCCACGTTCCCGCCGATGCGCTGATCGGTCCTGAAAACCGGGGTTTCCTTGCAATCATGGAAAACTTCAATCATGAACGGCTTGCTTTGATCGCCGGTTCGCTGGGCATGATGAAGCTGTGTTTCAATGCCTCCCTGGACTGGGCGCGCGAACGAAGGACCTTTGGCAAACGCCTGATCGATCATCAGGTCATCGCCCATAAGTTTGCCGAAATCTCGGCCCGGATAGACATGAATCAGGCCTATCTGGATCAGATTTGCTACACCATCAACGCGGGCCAAATGCCTGCCGCTGAAATCGCCAAGGCCAAGGTGCAGGCGACGAAATCGCTGGAATTTGTGGCGTCTGAATCGATGCAGATCTTTGGTGGCGCAGGTTACATGCTCGGCAATCCGGTCGAGCGCGTTTATCGCGAAGTCAAGATCATGGCTATCGGCGGCGGTTCGGAAGAGATCATGCGCGATCTGGCTGTACGCCAAATGGGCCTGGCCACATAACCGTCAGCCGGCACGAAGGCGTTTTGCAAAGGCCGGATACGGTTGCGCGCGACCGGGCGGGTCGACCGCTACGGAGCTAACCGACGCGATAAACTACCCACAACCACATCGACAAAAGAAGTGCCGACCCTCAGGATACACGCGTTGGTTTTTGCGACGAAGCGAAGCAAGGGAGAGGCGGGTAGCATGGGCAGGACGTATCAGGACAGGTATGGCAATTGGGCGATGGTCACAGGTGCCAGTTCCGGAATTGGCGCCGAATTTGCGAACCAGCTTGCGGTTGCCGGGATGAACCTCGTCCTCGTGGCGCGCCGCGCCGATGTGCTGGACGCTATGGCCAGCGATCTCAGCGCTCGCCACGGGGTGGAAGTACGCTGTGTCGCCGCTGATCTCGGAACGGAGGCCGGCATCGACGCGGTGTGTACCATCCCCGAAGAAATCGGTCTGTTGGTTCATTCTGCCGGTGTCGAGGTGAACGGCGCGTTTGAAACGACCGATGCGGATCAGGGAATGGCATTGCTGAGGCTGAATGTTCTGTCGACCTTTCGCCTGACCCACCACTTTTGCCAGGGAATGTTAAAGCGCGGACGGGGCGGGATCGTTCTGGTCTCAAGCCTGTCGGGCCACATGCCGAACCCCTATTTTTCAAACTATGCAGGCAGCAAGGCTTACGTGTTGAACTTCGGCGCATCCCTGCGGGCCGAGCTTCGGCCGAAGGGCATTGACGTTCATGTCCTGTCGCCCGGACCGACCGACACGCCGATGGCTGCTGGTACCGGGTTGGATTGGAGCAAGGTTCCATCAAGCGTTATGAATGCAGACGCTGTTGTAACCGAAGCGCTCGGCAATCTGGGTGGCAAGTTCCTGACGGCTCCGGGGCTGATGAACAAAATGACCATATGGATGGCCAAACACAGCCCGACAGCCCTGTTCGGTCGCATAAATGAGAAAGTGCTGAAAAACGCCCTACCGCCGGAAAAGCTTGGGTGAAGAACTGCGGCGATCACGGCTATGGCAACGTCAGGGAGCGTCTTATAAGGGAACCTAGGGAACGTCAGAACGGCCTGTAATGCGCGACTGAACGGTGCAATCCACCTCTGGCGATCAAGACAGGACAAAAACTTCCGGACATGATGACCGTGTCCTGAACCAAAAAGGGCACAAAAGATGAGCAGTGAAACTCCGAAAGGTGAACTGACATTGCGCACGGCAGCAATGCCTGCGGACGTCAACGTTAACGGCGATATCTTTGGCGGCTGGGTTCTCAGTCAGATGGACATCGCCGGAGGAATTGTTGCAGCTACACGTGCGCAAGGCCGCGTTGCCACAATCGCTGTTGACGCGATGAAGTTCATACGTCCGGTGAAAGTCGGTGACGTGTTATGCATCTACGGAGAGGTGTCGCGTGTGGGCCGAACCTCAATGGCCATATCCATCGAAGCCTGGGTTTTGCGCGGCCTCATCGGCGTCCGTGAAAAGGTGACCGAAGCGATCTTCACCTTTGTTGCGATCGACGAGAACGGAGTTCCACGTCCGGTTCCAAGCGCTGAATAGGGGCTGTCACTGGCGTTTGCGGTATCCAATATTGTCAGGAAAGTTAGAATTTGACCGTTTTGGAGCGGTACTGGAGCGCGCTTCCATAATTCGAACTGCTGGAAACTGTACTAAGGCTTTCATGCCGGCACTATTCACATGCCAGCCGGTCAGGAGAGTTCCTGCCTGAGTTCACTAGATCGATAACAACTACTAAAAAACGCGAGGATTTCTGCCGCGCACCTCGATTGGAGCGCGATTTCCAATCAGGCAAGCCAGTCAGGTCCACATTAGTCCCCTGAACCGATAGTTGGCTGATCAGGACGCCTCGCTGCGCATGATGTCGCTGTAATGGGATACGTGTCTTACTTGCTCCACCAGCTTGTCTTGCAACTGCTTGGCCACTAAACTGGAGGTGTGGCGGTCAGAACTGGCGCGCCGCAACAAGGCGTTGGAACAGGCTTCGGGTCGTGGCCTCAACGTGCAAATCGGCGGCCCGGTTGGTGATCTGCGGGGCTACAAGAACGGAGAGGGAGAGAGGGTCAAGACAGCAGTCGCGGAAAGCCCGGGGCTGGGCAGTGTCGCGCCCCACTGGCAAAACGCCCGCGACGGGATCGCGGATGTGGTGACTGCACTGGGATCACTCTGCGCCACGCTCCGCAAGATCGCCCACAACATCAATCTTCTGTCCTCATCCGACATTGCCGAGATTTCTGAAGTACATGCCAACGGCAAAGGCGCGTCCTCGTCCATGCACCACAAACGCAACCAGCGGGCATCTGAATTCATGGAGGCGGTGTCGCGCCTTGGCGGCAGAAAGCGGAACAGATCGGGGAATTCACCCTTCACCAACACGAAAGGTCCGGCGGCGCATGGATTGGAGAGTGGGTGATCGTGCCCGAAGTGTTCCTGCTGACATCAGGGGCACTGCACTGGGCGCAGACCTTGTTTGAAAACCTGACCTTTCATCCCGAACGAATGGCAGAGCACTGCACAGCATCGGCTGAGGCCGCCCGGATGCGTTGAAGTTTGGCGTTCCAAAATAATAACCTGTCACCGTTGACAATAAAAGGAAGTCGCCCTAAATACTGTCACAGTTGACAACTTATGGTGACCCGATGCAACCTTTCAAACTTGTCTCAGTGGCGGCCCTTGCTGCAGCCACCGCAGTCGCAGCCATTGCGCAATCGCCCGAAACCGCACCGCTTTCGGTGACTGTCGACGGGTTGCGGAATGGCAATGGCGCAGTGATCGTGGCGGCCTTCGATCAGGCCGCGGGCTTTGAGACGATGGACGTGGCCACGGCGATCGCGATGGCCCAGGTCCCCGCAGCCGGTGCGACGGTGTCGGTCACGTTTCACAACCTTCCGGCTGGCACCTATGCCTTCGCCGCGATGCACGACGAAGACCTGGACAGCGATCTGGACATGAAAGGCGAAGTACCGACCGAAGGATATGCGTTTTCCGGCATGGGGCGACGGGGCTTGCCGCCGAAATTCGAGGATGCGGCTGTCGCCACTGGCGCGACGGCCAATTCGACATTGCAGCTGAAGTACTGGAACTGACGTGGCCGGACGCCCATCAAACCGAGACGAACGCTATGCACAGGTGATGAACGCACTGGTGCGTTGCGTGGCACGTTTCGGGCTTGAAGGCGCCTCGCTTGCGCAAATCGCGGACGATGCGGGGCTGACCCGGCCACTGATCCGACACCATCTGGGCAATCGGGACGAAATGATCATGGCGTTGCAGGACCATGTCCTGCGCAGCTTTGCCGAACAGACCGAAGCGCTGTTGGCCGCGCTTCCGGAAGATGGCGCAGGGCCGGGTCTGGTCGAGCTTCTGTTTTCCGACACGATGGAATCGACCCCGGACATGGTGTTGGCGTTTGCGGCACTGACAGCGCGTGCCGCAGAAGATGCGGACCTGCGCGCCGCCTGCCTAGACTCCCTTCTGGGGTTCGAGGCCGCGATTGCAGGTATTTTGAGCAAGGACCATCCGCAAGCCGACCATCACGCGATCGCTGTCGCGGCCCATGGCATCGTTGCGCTATATCTGAATGTGGCGTCTCTGGCGCCGTTGAACATGCCGCAGGAGTGGCCGCAAGCTGCACAATCCCTCGCGGGCAACCTGCTGGAAGGATTGGAAAGCCGCTCATGATCCAGATGCGTCCACTCAACTACATCGCTTTCGCGGTGCTGATGACTGCAACAGTGCTTGGCTATCAATCGCTCTGGGGGCTGCTGTTCCTGTTTTGGACAGTCCAGAGTTACCGCACGGGCTATGCGTTTTTGTTGTCTGAAGTAACGCGGGACGAAGACCCTGTTCTGTACTGGTTGATCCAAGTTGCCTGGGTCGTTTTCGGTATCTTGCTGATAACCGCCGATTTTCTGCCCGGCTAGGGCTCACACCAATCTTGGGAACACCCGAATGACCCGAATGCTTCACCTGCTGCCTGTCGAGGCCTACACCTCGCAAGAATGGTTCGATCGCGAAATGCGCGAGATCTTTTCAAAAACCTGGCGTTATGCCGGGTTCATGGAGGATGTCAGCGAACCCGGCCAGTACATCACCGTTCAGGCCGGGCTGAACAACATTTTCGTGGTAATGGGCCGCGACAGGCGCCTGCGCGCGTTTCATAACATTTGCCGTCACCGCGGCACGCAACTGATCCGGGCCGTCGGCAAGACGCAAAAGGCGCTGACATGCCCGTATCACGACTGGACCTATGACCTTGAAGGCAACCTGATCTCGGTGCCCGAAGAACAAGAGGAATTCGGCAAGGTAGATAAATCCTGCCTGGGTCTGAAACCCGCCAGGGTCGACATCTGGAAATCGATGATATTTGTGCATCCTGACCCGGACGCGCCCTCTATCGCTGAATGGTTCGGGCCGGTGGAACAGCATATTGGCCCGCACGTACCCGAGGAACTGGTCGAATATGAAGACCTGAACAACAGCTACGAGATCAAGGCCAACTGGAAGGTGGTCGTCGAAAACTACATCGACGTCTACCACCTGAGCCACCTGCATTCGAACACGCTGCAAATGTACGACCACAAGGCCGCGAAGTACCACTGGGAAGGCCCCCATTACATGTTCTGGGAACCCCCGGTCGAAGACTTTCTGAAGGATCAGGAAAGCAAGCTGATTGCCCCGCGTGTGATCCCCGAGGACATGACTGGCGCATGGGTGCCGATGCTGTTCCCGGGGATTGGGTTGGCTGGCTCCGAGGACGGTTGGAACATCTTCATCATTGAGCCGCTCGGCCCCGAACTGACGCGAGTGTCCAACCGGGGGCGGGTGTCCAACAGTTCCGGCTGGGAGTTTGCCAAGCAGTCGATGAAATCCTCGAATTTCTGGACCAAGTTTGGCCTGAGCGGCAAGTACGAAGCCCATGACGCCATGAGCGAGGATGACCCGATGGTCGCGGGCGACTTCACGGGGGAAGACATCTACGCATGTGAACAGCAGCAGAAATCGATGAAATCGCCCTATTTCGAAACCGGTCCCGCAGCGGTTGGTGAAAGCCCGGTCGTGCAGCATCAGAAAGTCGTTCTCGAATGGTTGGGGGAAGCCAAATGAACCAGCGAAACTTCCACCCGCTGACCGTTCTCGATACCCGCGAGGAAATCGGCGGCCAGGCCAAGACAGTCATGTTCGACGTGCCCGACGCCCTGCGCGAAACCTTCGTCTGGCGGCCCGGTCAGCACCTGTCGTTCCGCTTCGTGGTGAACGGAGAGGAGCAAAGGCGCAGCTATTCAATCTCCTCGTCTCCGTTCACGAGTGATCCCCTGCGGATCACCGTAAAGCGTGTCCGGAACGGCCTCGTCAGCAACCACGTCAATGACACTGTGAACAAGGGCGATGTGATTGATGTGATGCCACCTTTCGGCGGGTTTTTCCTGGACCCCGGAGCGACAGCGCGGCGTACCCATTACTTTTTTGGCGCAGGTTCAGGCATCACCCCGCTTTACGCAATGCTCAGTTCAGTCATGGCGGCCGAGCCCAATTCCTTCGCGCATCTGGCTTATGGTAACAACAACGAGCACTCTGTCCTGTTGTTGGACGAGCTGAACGCCCTGTGGGAAGCCAATCCGGATCGGATGACCATTCACCATGTCTTTTCCCAACCCGGTTTCTGGTCCTCGGCCGAGTATTGGCGCAGAGGTATCATCGACGAACCCGCGATCGAGGCGCTGATTGCCGAAAACCCGCCCTATGCACAGGACGCGCAGTATTACGTCTGCGGACCCGGCGGCATGAACAAGGCCGTGAAAGCATCGCTGATGTCGCTGGATGTTCCTGCCAATCGCATCCACATGGAAAGCTATGGCGGCGCGGCAGAGATTGACACCACTGTCGAAGGTCTGGCTGCCAAGGCAGAGATCACGTTGGGCGGCGTCAGGCATTCGGTCGACGTGGCCAGCGGCCAAACGGTTCTCGAAGCGGCAAAATCCGCAGGACTGAAACCGCCCTTTTCCTGCCAGTCCGGGGTTTGTGGTGCCTGCCGTGCCAAGCTGGCAAAAGGCGATGTCCACATGCGCGCGCGAATGGCGCTGGAAGACGCAGACATTGCAAAAGGGGCGATCCTGACGTGCCAGTCGCTGCCGCAGACGGACACCCTATCGCTCAGCTATGACTGATCGCATTATGAGCAAAAGGTGAGTCGTTCTGCGCAACCCGTTGCACCATCTACCAGACTTCACCTGCGGCACGAATGGCCTGTGCCGGGGCGGGCAGGGCCGTCGATGGAGCGGCCTGCCCATTATGGCGGTGTGTCTTCCTTTGTGCCAAAAGCCCTCCCTTGTCAGGCCAAGTGGCCAAGGCCAAACGATAAGATAACACTGGCCACGTGAATGCCCTGGCGGCTTGCTTTTTCAAGCCCGGATCTGTGTGAATCGCACTTGGAATGCCTTGCCCCAAGACCGTCAAACAGAACTGTCCCCGCAGGTTGCCGGGTCGATTATTTCTGAGACAAGAAAAAAAGAATTCTCTACACTAGCGCATCAATTTGGGGGAACCAGTAATGAAGGGACGGCAACTCGTTTCGAACGGCAACCCGATGGAAGAGATCGTTGGGTTCAGCCGTGCTGTTCGGGTCGGATCGTTCATCGCCGTCGGGGGAACTGCGCCGGTCGATGCAAACGGTAAAACGGTCGGCATCGGCGATGTCTATACGCAGACCAGACAGTGTTTCGAAATCATCAAGGCGGCCCTCGAAGACGCCGGATCCGGCTTGCAGGACATTGTCCGCACCCGCGTGATCCTGACGGATATCGACAACTGGAAGGACGCGATCGAGGCGCGGAAACACTATTGCAGGGACTCCCGGCCGGTGGACACGATCATGGCGATTGAACGCTTCGTGAACCCGGAATGGCTGGTCGAAATCGAAGTGGATGCCGTGATCCCCGAAGACACAGGCGGTGCACCGGCATGACCATATCTGCGAAATTCGACAGCTGGGCCGCCGGTGATGCCTACGAACATTACATGGGCCGGTGGAGCCGTCAGATCGCCCGCGATTTCCTGGATTGGCTGGCACCTTCGCCTGACGCCGACTGGATAGATGTCGGATGCGGAACCGGCGCGCTTTCCGCAACCATTCTGGACCACTGTCGCCCGAAATCCGTGCTCGGCGTTGATCCGTCGGACGGTTTCGTCGCCTTCGCCCGCGAAAACTCGGCAGATGATCGTGCTCGGTTTGCCGTCGGCGGTGCGGAAGATCTGCCTGCCGAGACCGGGATGTTCGACATCGCGACGTCTGGCCTGGCCGTCAATTTTTTCCCCGATGCAACTGCGGGTCTGCAGGAAATGATGCGCGTAGTCAGGCCGGGAGGCACTGTTTGCTTCTATGTCTGGGACTATCCGGGCGGCGGCATCGGTTTCATCAGTACTTTCTGGAAAGCTGCGGCATCGATTGATGAAAACGCGGCCAGTTTGGACGAGGCGGCCCGGTTTCCTCAATGCACGCCCGACGGGCTGACCGAGCTTTGCAGGGCTGCGGGCCTGCAATGTGATGTGGCACCCATCCAGCGCGACACCCGCTTTTCCGACTTCGAATCGTTCTGGGACCCGTTCACACGAGGGGCTGGACCGGCTCCGGGCTACCTCGCAAAGCTCGCTCCGAAACAACAGGCCGAATTGAAAGGCAGATTAAAGACTGATCTGGGTGAGAACGAGATCGTGCTGCCGGCCCGCGCCTGGGCCGTCAAGGCAACCAATACTCGCGCCTAGTAAACTTCGGACGGCAATCCAATGTCGCAAGACAACACCTTTCATCTTTCGACCTCTGCAGCGGAAACATACGAGAAACAACGCGTCCCGGCCATTTTCGGCCCGATGGCAGAAGCCACGCTGAATGCCATTTCGCTGACCCCCGCAAAAACCGTGCTCGACGTGGCCTGCGGAACGGGGGGCATGGCCCGCGCCGTGGCCAAACGGCTGACCACACCCGCTCGTATTGTCGGATGCGATCTGAACCCGGCCATGATCTAGGTTGCCCGCGCAAACACGCCGGACGGCCCGCACCGATTTGAATGGATCGAGGCACCTGCCCAGTCGATGCCCTTGAAAGATGGGGCAGTCGATCTGGCGTTTTGCCAACATGGTTTGCAGTTTTTTCCTGACAAACCCGCAGCCCTGGCCGAGATCAGGAGGATCGTAAAGCCAGACGCGCTGGTTGTCGTGACATGCTGGAAAGCGATCCCGCCCTTTTTTGCGGTCGTTGCCGATGTGCTGAAAGTCCATATTGGTGACACGGCCGCCACAACGGCTGTTCAACCCTTCACATGGAACGACGCCGATGAAGTTCGCGAATTGATTGGAGCCGCTGGTTTCAACGTTGCCGCACCGAAGACCATTTCCGTCGACCGAAAACTGCGCTGCGACGCGCAAGCCATGCGAGAAGAACTGTTATCAACTCCGAACGAAAAGGCGCTTCGCGCGGCGGGAGAGGAAGCCACCAACGTTGTTGCTTCAGAGATACTAAAGGCGGTCACTCACTTTCGCGACGGCGAGTTCCTGATCATGCCGCAAAAGGCGCTTTTGTTCGAAGCGGTCGCCGGATAGCAGACGGCCGAAGTTCGGATCGGTTCCCTCGCACTTAATGATTGTTCGACTCAACTGACAAAGCCATCTGCATCCGGGCCGAATTCCAGAAAGAACTCATCAGGGACTGCAGGATACTTCGTCTGAAGCTCCGCCAGAGAGGCCAGGCCGTCACCGTCCATATCCAGATCAGCGGGCATGGGGAACACAAGCCGGGCAAACAGCGACGAGAGCAGTGACACAACAGAATCTCGACCCATTTTAGTCTCCGTCAGATATGGGCAACTACCCATTGCAAGGTTGGTGTAGCGCTCCGGTGCCGGTGAAATTTCTTCGGGTATCAGACTTCATTGGTTCCTCAGCTTGGGTGCTGCAATACGAAATTAGAAGTGTTGATTGGTGATCCGATATGCAGGGGCACTTTCGCGCTACACATTAAATATGGCACGGCCTCATTTTATTGAAAAACGAATTTTTATCACGGATAATATCGAGCAATCAAATAGGTGGCTCATGGATATTGAACTTGCTCGCACGTTCCTGGCGGTCGTTGAGACGGGCACCTTTTTCGATGCCGCAAACAAGGTGCATGTCACACAGTCGACCGTGAGCATGAGGATTCGGACTCTCGAGCAGCAGCTAGGCCAATCCGTTTTTGAACGTGGCAAATCCGGCGCGACCCTGACGCCCGCGGGGCGGCATTTCCTCAAACACGCTCAGGTTCTGGTACGCACCTGGACACAGGCAAAGCTGGATGCAAGCCTTCCGGCAGCGATGAAAGCCGCGCTGGCGATCGGTGCGGCGCCGAGCTTATGGGACGGCTATTTGACCGACGCCCTGCCCAAGTTGATGACATTGATGCCCGATGTTGCCATCAAAGCGTCAGCCGCGTCTTCCGCAACCCTGACCCGCGAAATTGAAGAGGGCGGCCTGGACCTTGCAATAATGTACGAGCCGCGAAGCGTGTCAGGGCTTTCTGCGGTGCAACTTTTCGAAGATGAGTTTGTACTGGTCACCAGCGGCCCGGATGCCCTGCCAGCCAATCTCGGCAACGCCTACATCCTGATAGATTGGGGCCCGGAATTCCGGGCTGACCATTTGCTGAACTTTCCCGAGCTTAATACGCCACGTCTTCAGTTGGGGATCGGAACCCTCGGCCTTCAATACCTGCGCTCAATTCCCGCCGCCGGTTATTTTCCGAAACGCGTGATCGAACCGGAACTTGAAGGCGGGTGGCTTAAGCTGGTCAAGGCGGCCCCCCGGTTCGCATATGCCGCCTACGCGGTTTTCGACGAAAGCGAGGGGGATGGGCTGCCAGCCCAGGCCGCATCAGAGCTTCGCGCTGCCGCGAGTTCGTTGGGTCTTGCATCGCACAACGGATAAGATCGCCCTGCGGGCTTGATCGGCCACTTGCGACTACCGCCACGGACATCGCCCCGATGGTTTCGTATGTGATCAGGCCGGATTTGCGCCGGGGAAGCCTGTGCCTGTCCAGAGCGACGGAGTTGCCAGCAATTCAGCATCTAAGTTGGCACCTAGGTCAGTAGTCGGCGGATCCGGGTTTGGCTCGATCCAAAAAAACACACACAAAACTGTTGCCGAAACCGGTTTCGGAACTGAACCTGAGCACATGAGCGCGAATCCGTCCACTTCCAAGGCAAGAAACAACGGGGCGACGCCCCCGGCGGCGGGTCGCGTCAAAATCGACGAACTGGCCGAACATCTGGGGCTGTCAAAAAGCACCGTTTCCCGCGCACTGAACGGCTATTCCGATATCGCCGAAACAACGCGAAAAAGGGTGGAAAACGCCGCGCGAAAGCTCGGTTACCGTCCATTGAGCCATGCACAGGCAATCCGAACCGGACGTGTTCGCGCCATCGCCATGGTTCTCAACAGTGAAGAGCCGGACGGGCACAATCCGTTCCTTCAGGAATTTCTTGCCGGTGCGTGCGAGGCCGCCAGCGGTTTTGACTGGACCATGACAATCTCGACCGCCAAATCCGAGCAGGACACGCTGAAAGTCCTGAGCCGTTTGGTCGAGGAGCGCAAGGCCGACGGCTTCATCCTGCCTCGGACCGCCGTGAATGATTCTCGTGTTCGTCTTCTGCGCCATCTTGGCGTGCCGCATATTCTATATGGACGAACCGGTTACGGACGCTCGAACCCGCCCGAAGGTACATCCTGGTTCGACATTTCCGGCGAAAGCGCAATGCGTAACGCAGTCCTGAGGCTGGCCGGGCACGGCCATACGCGGATCGGCTATGTCGGCAGCGATCTCAAATTCAACTACAGTCACCTGCGTCGGGACGGGTTTGTCGAGGGGCTGGGCATCGCAGGTCTGCCCTATGATCCTGAACTCGTGCGCGACGGTGCCCGAACCCGAGAGGAAGGGGCCGTGCAGGGCCGCGCGCTGATGCGGCTGAACCGCCCGCCCACAGCGATCGTTTTTGCCACTGATCTTGCTGCATTGGGCTTTTATACCGTGACCGCTGATTTAAACCTGCAGGTTGGTCGGGATGTCTCGGTCATTGCATATGACGGTATTCCCGAAAGCCAGCATGCCCACCCGGCATTGACCACCTTCAACGTGGATTCCGGCCAGGCCGGGCACAGGCTTGTGACACTGCTGATCCGTCAGATCAGGGGCGAAATCGCAGATACGCTGCGCGAGTTGGGTGAGGCCACGTTGGTTGAGCGCGCTTCAGACGGGCCGCCCACCTGTTCTCCAGAAGAACTGGCGCAAAAGATTTCCATACATGTCGAATAATCCGGGGAGGAACCAAATGACTATTCGCATCGCAACCCGTACGGCCAGGCTATTGCTTGGCACATCCCTTGCACTGACCTTGTCAGCGCTGTCGGCGCAAGCCGATACCATTCGCTTCTGGACCACGGAAGAACAGCCCGAACGCCTGGCAAAACAGCAGGAAATGGCTGATCAGTTCAAAGCCGATACAGGCACGACCGTCGAGGTGATCCCGGTGACGGAAAGCGATCTGGGCACGCGCGCAACCGCGGCTTTTGCAGCAGGCGACCTGCCGGACGTAATTTATCACACCCTGCAATATGCCCTGCCATGGGCAGAAGCTGGCATTCTTGACACCGAAGCCGCATCCGAAGTGATCGAAGAACTGGGCGCGGATACATTCGCACCCGGAGCCATCGCCATGGCCGCGTTCAACGATGAATCCGCATCGGTGCCTGTAGACGGCTGGACCCAGATGGTCGTCTATCGCAAGGACCTGTTCGAGGAGAACGGTCTCGAAGCCCCGGATTCCTTTGCCGATATTCAGGCGGCATTGGAAAAACTGCACAATCCGCCCGAGATGTACGGGTTCGTGTCCGCCACCAAAGTTGATGAGAACTTCATGAGCCAGGTTCTGGAGCATGTTTTCCTCGCCAATGGCGTCAGCCCGGTTGGTCCGGATGGCTTCCAACCACTGGACGAAGCCAAAACCACCGAAGTTCTGGACTTCTACAAGGCGATTTCCAAAGCCTCACCTCCGGGAGAGTTGTACTGGAAGCAATCGCGCGAGCTTTATTTTGACGGCAAAGCGGCAATGATCATCTGGTCGCCTTTCATTCTGGACGAGCTGGCCGGTCTGCGCGATAGCGCTCCGCCGACCATCAACGACGACCCGACCTCGCGTGATCTGGCGGGCAAGACAGGTATCGTGACCAAATTGTCCGGCCCCTCCAATCCGGATGGCGCGGCCTGGGGTGACGTCCGGTATTTCGGCATCACCAGCGACGCGGACACCGATGCAGCCATGGAATTCGTGAAATACGCCATGGATGACGGCTATACTCAGACGCTGGCAATCGCGCCTGAGGGCAAGTTCCCGGTCCGCCGCGGCAATGCCGAAAATCCGACGGCCTTTGCAGAAGCTTGGGCCGAATTGCCGGTCGGGGTGGATCGCAAGGCACCCTTGGGTGAGCTTTATGATCAGGCGATGATCGACGAAATCGTCGGTGGTCTTGACGTCGCACAACGCTGGGGCGTGACCGAGGGGCAGTTGTCCCTGGCATCAAAAATGATCAACTCGCAGGCCATCAACCGTGTCGTTCGTCAGTATATCGACGATGAAATCGACGCTGCCGAGGCCGTTGCGGCCATGAACGACGAACTGGCCAAAGTTCAGTAGAACCGTCTCTCAATCGGAAACCGCAGCGGCGTGCGCGCCGCTGCACCCAACCCTCTCCGAGGTCTTCCATGTCTTCTTCGGTAACCCCACCGACCGGAACCGGGGCACTTGCCAAACGCGAGGCGCGTATGGCCTGGGCTCTGCTGGCTCCGACCGTGATCAGTGTGTCGCTTGTCGTGATCCTGCCGTTGCTGGCAATCATCTGGATCAGCTTCAAGCCATTTACCCTGTCCGACCTGCGCCCACCCGCGCCGGTTGTCCGTGAAAGTCTGCGCGGATCGGGCGACGATCTGCGGATCGAATACCGCTTGCGCAACTCCAGCCAGGAGATCGCGATCGAAGGCGTGACCCTGGCCGATGTTCTTCCGGACGGGGTGACCGCCGGAGAAGTCGTTGCGCCATGTGCTCTGGACGGGCAGGATTTGTATTGCGATTTCGGCACCTTGCAGGGTGGACAGCGTGAGCGTATCCGCATCCCGGTCACATTCGACGGCGACCCGGATGCGGTCGAGGATGCGGTCGAGGGATCAGAGCCGAAAGTCACCGGCAGCGGGCCGAATGTACTGACCAGCCTTGAATTCAGCCTCGAAAACTTTGCCCGCGTCTTTGACGGGAAAGAATTCTGGGGCGTTCTGTGGGTCACTCTGTTCTATACTGTATTCGGCACAATCGGTGCGCTGGTCATGGGCCTCTTTGCGGCCCTGCTGCTGAACAAAAGCTTCAGGGGGCAGGGCATCATCCGAGGCCTCTACCTGTTCCCTTACGTTGCCCCGGTGATTGCGGTCGCCTTCACATGGGTCACGCTGTTCGACCCATTCTCAGGTTCCGCCAACGCGTTGCTGGTGCAGATGGGACTGACCAGCGATCCCATCAACTTCTTCGGTGAACGCCCATTGGCCCTGATCATGGTCACAGTGTTTGAGATCTGGCGCTATTTCCCTCTGTCCTTCCTGTTCATCCTCGCCCGGATGCAATCTATCGACTCCAGCATGTATGAAGCGGCGGATATGGACGGGGCTTCGCCATTCCAGAAATTCTGGTTGCTGAGCATCCCGCAACTGCTGGGTATCCTGTCAGTGCTGTTCCTGCTGCGCTTCATTTGGACGTTCAACAAATTCGATGACATCTTCCTGCTGACCGGCGGCAATGCGGGCACTCGCACGCTGACCGTGAATGTCTATGAACAGGCTTTTGCAATATCGAACATCGGCGCCGGTGCGGCGGTGGCGGTGGTGATCCTGGTGTGCCTGATTGCCTTCAGCTTTGTCTTCTTCCGCTTCATTAGCCGTGAGGAGGGTCTGTGATGCGCAAAGGGTATATAACCGGCCCAATTCTGGGCGCGCTTTGGCTGGTTGTCATCGCGACAACCGTTGCCGTCACCATGTCGTTTTCCACCGGGGCGGCATTTCGTCCCCAGATACTGCTCTGCCTGATCTGGGGTGCGCTGGCAGGATGGATCTACATCCGGTTCCCGGCGCACCATGCACCGGCCCGCCTGGGTATATCGGCCATGCTGGGCCTGTCCGGCCTGACCGGGTTTGGCCCCGTTCTGATCGGCCCGGACACGTCGGTGCAGGCAGTCCTGGTTACTGTTCTGGCAATGGCCGCCGTAATTCACGTCTCGTTGGCTGCAATTCTCAGGGAAACCCCGTTCGGAGAGCTGACCCGGCACGAATTCGAGGATGCGGTAATCCGGTTCTGCACCGGCTTCGGTTATATTTTCTTCACGGCGATCGTGGTCATCCCGTTTTACGTCATGGTGATGACCAGCCTTAAATCCCAGCAGGCGTTGCTGCAAAATCCGCTGGATTTCTCAATCGACCTGAGCCAGGGCACCGCGCTTTTCCGCAGTTATACCGAGCTGTTCCGTGACTTCAATTTCGGCACCTATTTGTGGACGTCCTTCTACGTCTCGGTCCTCACGGTATTCATTACGCTGGCCTTCAGCGTCCCCGGGGCCTACGCTGTTGCGCGGTTCCGGTTCAAGGGGCAAAAGGCGTTCTCACGATCGATCCTGTTGATCTACATGGTCCCGATGATCGTACTGGCGCTGCCGATCTATATCGCATTCTCTCTGACCGGCTTGCGCAATTCGATCCTTGGCATTGTCATGATCTATCCGGTGACGACGATCCCGGTCGCGCTCTACATGCTGCAAGGCTATTTTCGCGGCTTGCCGACCGAGGTCGAGGAAGCCGGTTTGATGGATGGGTTGTCACGCCTGTCGGTGATCTGGAAGATCACCCTTCCGCTCAGCCTGCCGGCTCTGGCGTCGGTCTCGCTTTACGTCTTCATGATCGCCTGGAACGAGTTCCTGCTGGCCTTCATGCTGCTGGACGATCCGTCAAAATTCACCCTGACCCGAGGGGTCACGATGCTGAATTCCTCAGAAATTCCCCGTCAGCACCTGATGGCCGGTGCCGTCATCGCCACTGTCCCGATCATGGCGCTGTTCCTGGGGCTTGAACGTTTCATGAGCAAGGGCCTGACTGCGGGGTCCGTCAAAGGATGACACAGATGAACCAACATACGAACCCCGACCGCGAGGCGCGCAATATCCTGATCGCCAATGACCGGGGAGGCTACACCATCCCGACCGAAGGGCTGTATCCGTATCAATGGAACTGGGACAGCGCGATCGCCGCGCTTGGGTTTGCCGAATTTGACATAGATCGCGCCTGGATTGAGCTTGAGACGCTGTTCTCGGGACAATGGGCTGACGGGATGGTCCCGCATATCCTGTTTCACAAACCCGATCCTGGGTATTTCCCCGGTCCGGATGTCTGGGGGTGCAACGGCCCGATCCCGTCGTCGGGCATCATCCAGCCACCCATTGCGGCCACCATGGCGCGCCTTATCTGGGACAAGGACCGGACACTGGGCGAAGTTCGTATTCGCCCCCTTTTCGCCGCCATGCTGGCCTGGCACCGTTGGATCATGAAATGGCGGCTGGACGATCTGGGGGCTGTCTGCACCACCCACCCCTGGGAGGCGGGCCGCGACAACGCCCCGGACTGGGACAAGGCGATGGCACGTATGGATGCCTCGGACGTGGGCGAATATGTCCGCCGGGACACAAGCCACGTCAACAGCGACGACCGGCCCACCAAGTTCGACTATGACCGGTACATCAAGCTGGTTCAGATCGGACGCCAAGCCGGATGGGATCAGAAGACCTTACTCCGCAAGAACCCGTTCCGCGTGGCGGACCCGACAATGACCTTCACCACCTTACGCGCGGCCCGCGATCTGTTGGCCGTAGGCACCGAACTCGGTCTGGAAACCGACGGCTTGAGCAACGACATCGCCCGGCTGGAGGAGGGCGCGCGGTCGCTGTGGAATGCCGATCTGGGGTCTTTTGACTCGCGCGATGCCCATAGCGGCGACTGGGCGAACAGTATCTCGAACGCTTCCTTCATGTGCTGGTTTGCCGGCATCGAGTCACCCGAAATGCTGGAAAGGCTCCGAAAAGTTCAGAAAACGGTCCCGCACCCTATTCCCAGCCACGACACAGAAAGCCCGAAATTCGATCCCCGCCGATACTGGCGCGGACCAACCTGGGCGATCATGAACATGATGATCGGCATTGGCCTTGCCGAAATGGGCCATGAGGCCGAAGCGGAAGACCTGCGCGCCAAAACCGCCGCGTTGATTTCCAATTTCGGGTTTGCTGAATACTTCGATCCCAATACCGGCAGTCCCGCGGGCGGGAATTCGTTTACATGGACAGCCGCCGTTTGGCTGATCTGGGCAGGGAGGAACTGATGGGCAGCATCAAGCTCAACGCGGTCGAAAAGTGGTTTGGTAACGTTCAGGTCATCAAGGGCATTGACCTTGACATAGACGAAGGTGAGTTCATCGTGTTCGTAGGCCCATCGGGCTGCGGTAAATCCACCCTGTTGCGTATGATCGGCGGCCTTGAAGATACTTCGCGCGGCGCAATTCTGATCAACGACAACGACGTCACCGATCACCCGCCTTCGAAACGCGGTCTAACCATGGTGTTTCAATCCTACGCCCTTTACCCCCATCTGACCGTGGCCGAGAATATGGGGTTTTCGCTGAAGGTTGCCGGTGCCCCAAAAACAGACATCGACGCCCAGGTCAGCAAGGCTGCGGAGGTGCTGAAACTGACGCCATTTCTGGAACGCAGGCCTAAGGACCTTTCAGGTGGTCAGCGCCAGCGTGTCGCTATCGGCCGCTCAATCGTGCGTGACCCCACCGCATTCCTGTTTGACGAACCTCTTTCGAACCTCGACGCCGCGTTGCGCGTCGAAATGCGCTACGAGATCGCCAAACTGCACCAGAACCTGAAACGTACCATGATCTACGTCACGCACGATCAGGTCGAGGCGATGACGCTGGCAGACCGGATCGTCGTGCTGGAATACGGTCATATCGCCCAGGTCGGCACTCCGCGCGAATTATATGAGCATCCAGCGAACCTGTTCGTAGCCCAATTCATCGGCAGCCCGAAAATGAACATCCTGCCGTGCACGACCGACAATGGTTCTTACCGCCTTTCGGGGGGTGGCAGTGGAACCTATGATCGGGCTGTAGCCGCGACACGGTTGGGCATCCGCCCCGAACATATTAAGGTCGTAGCACAAGGTGCAGGTCAGTGTGATGGCGTTATCGAGGTTATTGAGTATCTTGGCGCAGACACATTCCTGATCCTCGATTGTGGTGGCGAAGACAAAGTTACAGTCCGCATCACCGGTGATACCGAATTGCAGCCTGGCGCAACGGTTGGGTTGCACCTTGCACCAGAATTCCTGCATTTCTTCGATGTCGAGGATCAACGCGTTGATGTGTAAATGGGATTCTAAAGGCTAAGGTCGACACAATTGCACCCGTGACATGGCCCGAAGTAGGCATGCGCCGCCCGTTTGCACGTCGCACGGCCTGGATGTTTTTCCGGGCGCCCCTTCGGGATGAATTTACCTCAATCCCGGCGTGAATAATTCAGTTTCGATCTTTGCTTCCGACTGAAAAACATGGACTCTGAAACAGGAGGCAATGTGATGCGGACAGGCGGACAGGTTTTGATCGACATGCTGCGGGTCAACGGTGTTGAGGCCATTTTCGGTGTCCCCGGTGAAAGTTACCTAGCGGCCCTGGATGCGCTGCATGATTGCTCGAACACACTAAAGTACTACACGACACGGCAAGAGGGCGGCGCGGCCTTCATGGCGGCGGCGTATTCGGACGCCACAGGCAAGCCCGGGGTCTGTTTCGTGACACGGGGCCCCGGGGTGACCAATGCCTCCATCGGGGTGCATACTGCGCAACAGGGCTCGACTCCGCTGATCCTGCTGATCGGTCAGATCCCGCGCACTCATCGCGACAAGGAGGCGTTTCAGGAGGTCGATTACCGTCGGTTTCTGGGCCATATGGTGAAATGGGTGGCCGAAATCGACGATCCCGCCCGCATCCCGGAATATGTGAACCGCGCCTTTCGCACCGCCCTTTCGGGACGGCCCGGCCCGGTGGCGCTGGCCCTGCCCGAGGATATGCTGGCCGAACTGACCGACGCCGCAGATCTGCCAAAGGTCAAACTGACCCCTCCCGCACCCACACCGGCCGATCTGGAACAGGTGTCCGCGCTTCTGGCCGAAGCCGAGCGCCCGCTGCTGCTGTTAGGCGGCACCTGCTGGACCGAAGAGGGGCATGCAGCCGCGATCCGCTTTGTCGAAGACCACGGGCTTCCGGTTGCCGTAGGGTTCCGCCGCCAGGGTCTGTTTCCGCATGACCACCCCAATTTTATCGGGAATCTGGGTTTTGGCGGCAATCCGATGCCAAATGAATACGCGACATCTGCTGATCTGGTGATCGCACTGGGCGCGCGCCTGAATGACGGGACCACACTGAAATTCAGCCTCATCCAATCGCCCCAACCGGATTGCAAGCTTGTGCACATCCTGCCGGGCCCCGAGGATCTGGGACGGCTCTATCAGGCCGACCTGCCCATTCTGGCCGACCCGAACGAAGCTGCAAAATCCCTGGCCTTGCTGCCGGTCGCAAAACGCCACTCGCCTGCCCGCGCGCGTGCCGATTACCAGGCGATGCGGGCCCTGCCTGTCCAACGCGGCCCGGTCGACATGGCCGAAGTGATGTGCGTGCTGAACTCCACTTTGCCTCGGGAAACTACGATGACCACCGGTGCGGGCAACGCGGCCGACTGGCCCAACATCCATTTCGACTACCGTCAGTTTCTGGGCGCTCTGGCCCCGATTTCCGGCGCGATGGGAATGGGCGTTCCGGCGGCGGTCGCCGCCAAGGTGGCGCGCCCCTATGCACCGGCCGTCTACGTCGCCGGGGATGGTGATTTTCTGATGAACGGGCAAGAGTTGGCGACGGCAATTCAATATGGGCTCGATCCTATATTCATCATCGTTGACAACGGCATGTACGGCACCATTCGCACCAATCAGGAGCGAAAGCATCCCGGGCGTATTTCGGGCACTTCACTGACAAACCCCGATTTCGCGGTCGTCGCGCAAGGCTATGGCGCACATGGCGAGCGGGTTGAGACGACCGCCGATTTCGCACCCGCGCTGGAACGCGCAATGGCATCCGGCAAAGCCGCCGTCATCCATATTCTTGTTGGCCCCGACAGTCTTGGCCCCAATCTGACCCTGACCGATCTGGCGGAGGCATCATGATGCTGTCCCGACTGGTCGACGCGCTGCCCGCATCACCGATCATCGGTGTCTTCAACAAAGCCTTCGAAATGCGGCAGGCCGGGGCCGATCTGATCGACTTTTCCGTGGGCGAACCGGATTTCGACACACCCGCCCATATTTGCGAGGCCGGGATTGCCGCCATTCGGGCGGGCGACACCCGGTACACCCCGACCGACGGAAACGGAGCCGTCAAGGCGGCCGTGATCGAAAAGTTCCGCCGCGACAACAACCTGACCTTCTCGGCAAAAGAAATCATCGTCTGTTCAGGCGCGAAGCCGTTGCTGGCAACCGCCATTCGGGCGGTCCTGAACCCAGGGGACGAGATGATCCTGCCTGTGCCACTCTGGGCCTCTCACTTGGGTATGGTGCAGGCCGTGGGCGGAACGCCGGTTTTGGTCGACACTGCAGACAGCTGCTTCAAACTGACGCCCGAAGTTTTTGAAACGGCAATCACACCCCGGACGCGGCTGATGATGATCTGCTCACCCTCCAATCCGACCGGAGCCGTGTATTCGGCCACCGAGTTGGAGGCGCTGGCCGTGGTCCTCAGACGCCATCCGCAGGTCAATGTGATCTCGGACGATCTGTACGAACACATCATTTTCGATGGCGCAGAATTCGCGACACTGGCTGCTGTCGCGCCGGACCTGCAGCAGCGGATACTGACAGTGAACGGCGTGTCGAAATCCTACGCCATGACGGGCTGGCGCATCGGGTTTGCCGGTGGGCCCGAATGGTGGACCAACGGAATTCGCAGCCTGTTCAGCCAGACCAATGGCGGTCCGTGCTCGATCAGTCAGGCGGCGACGGTGGCGGCTCTGACCGGGCCGCAAGAATTCCTGAAAGACTGGTGCGCCATCTACCGGAAGCGCCGCGATCAGGCTTTGACCGGGATGGCCGAAATCGAAGGGCTGCAAACACAGAGCCCCGGCGGCGCGTTCTACTTGATGCCCGATTGCGGCGGACTGCTTGGACGCCGGACGCCCATGGGTAAGATACTGACCAGCTCGACCGAACTGGCGGCCTATTTTCTGGAACATGGGGTCGTCGTGGTCCCCGGGCCCGGATTTTCATGTGATCCGTTCTTTCGTATGTCAATCGCAACGTCTGAAAACAACATATCGGAAGGTTTGAAGCGTATGAAATCCGCCGTGGGCTTGCTGAGCTGATGGGACACAAATTCGACCAGTTCGCCGCCAATCTGCGTTATGATGATCTGCCCGAAGCAGTCCTGTGGACGCTGCGCCGGTCCTTCGTCGACACGATCGGCGTGGCGGCCGTGGGCGTGACCACCGAAATGTCGGGTGTCGCACGCCGCGTTGCACCGATGATATTCGGGGTGGGCACATCCGGTTCGGCGAGGATTCTGATGGATGGCCGCTCGGTCAGCCCTGTCGGGGCCGCGATGGCCGGCGCATTCACCGTGGACAGCATCGACGCCCATGACGGCACCACCCCTTGCAAAGGTCATGCGGGTTCAGCCGTGTTCCCGGCGATGATCGCAATGGCACAGGCCAGCGGCAATCAGATCGACGGCAGGCGCTTTGCCGAAATCCTCGCCACCGCATACGAAGTCTCCTACCGTGCCGGGTTGGTGCAACACGCAACCTGCGCTGATTATCACACCTCGGGGGCGTGGACCGCCGTTGGGGTCGCCGCCGCCGGAGTCAAATTGCTGGGTGGTAACGCGGAACAGATCCGGCAGGCCGCGGGGATCGGGGAATACCATGGCCCCCGCAGCCAGATGATGCGCTGCATCGACCATCCCACCATGGTTCGCGATGGCGTCGGTTGGGGCGCGCCCTCGGGGGTGACGGCGGCTTACCTGGCAATGGAAGGGTTCACCGGTGCCCCGGCGCTGACCTGCGAGGGCGAAGACGGCGCGGAATTCTGGGCCGATCTGGGCATCGGCTGGCGGCTGGTCGACCATACGCATTACAAGGCCTATCCATGCTGCCGCTGGGCCCATCCCTCGCTCGATTCCGTACACGACATGATGCAGAAACACGGCTTCACCCACGAACAGGTGGACAGCGTCGAAATCCGCACCTTCCACTATGCAACACGGCTGGCCGGCCACGAACCGCAAACTCAGGATGAGTTCGCCTATGCAATCGCCTTTCCCGTCGCCGCGATGCTCGTGCGCGGTCAGGTGGGCGTCGACGAATTGAGCGCCGAAGCCCTACGCGACCCCGATATCATGCGCGTAAGCCGCACCATCAAGCTGATAGATGATCCGGAAATGACCCGCATCAGTACCGACAAACGCTGGGCGCAGGTGACAATCATCCTCAGGAACGGCCAGCAGATTGTGGATGAGCCCCGCACACCGCGCGGTGACGCGGACATGGCACTCAGCGACGACCAGATCACCCAAAAGTTCCGCATGCTCGCCGCTCCGGTTCTTGGGGAATCCCGAGCCGAAGAAATCCGCGACCTGTCCGCGCAGTTCGATCAACTGGCGGCACAAGACCTGCGGCATCTGTTCGATCTGTGCACGGCTCCCGTATAAGGGGACAGGGCTGGGAGCAGCGTATCATTTGTTCTAGGGTCCGCACGTTGGCCCTTAACCGGATGATCAGATGTCACGCAAGATACCGCCATTTGCCGCCATTCGCGCGTTCGAAGCCGTCGTACGGCTGGGGCGCAACGTCGAGGCCGCGCGCGAGCTCAATATCACTGCCTCGGGCGTGAGCCATCAGATCCGGTCACTCGAAACCTTTGTCGGCGCGACCCTATTGAAGCGCGGAGCACATCAGAGCGTCGAACTGACAGACGAAGGGAAAGCGCTGTTCGGCCCCTTGCGCCAAGCCCTGGACACGCTTGATGCCGCCTTCGCCGAATATACCGGCGACAAGAGCGAGCAAACCGTGTCGGTCCATATGTACCAGTCACTGGCCAACATGTGGCTGATCCCGAACCTGCCCAATCTGCGCGAGGCAGCGCCGAACGTGACCGTCAAAATCATCACCATGCCCGAGGAAATCATCCTTGCAGGTAGTGACATCGACATGGCGATCGTCTTTGCCGACAAACCCCCGCAAGACGCACGCTGCGTCAAGCTGTTCGATGAGATCATCCAGCCGGTTTGCGCCCCCCAATATCTGGAGGCCAGAGGCAGCATTCCACTGCCCGAAGAGATGCAGTCCGAGCCGCTGATCAGCAGCCACCACCACGCGAATGAATGGAGCCGGTGGTTTTCGGCAGCCGGTCTGAGCGAGATTTCGTGGAAACCGGTCGCCGAGATGGACAATCGCTCGAACGCACTGCAGGCCGCAAAAAGCGGGCTGGGCTGGGCCATGGACCGCCGCCCCTTTGGTGAGGAAAGCCGGCGCAAGGGCCAGTTGGTTGCGCCCCTTGATCTGAGCCTTCCGACCGGCAATGCCTACTACCTGGTGACCTCGTACCGCGCCGACGGGTCGCGTGCGGTCACTCAGTTCCGCAACTGGCTGCTGCGCATTTGCGCCAGAGAATTCCTGCTCAGGTAAGTAGTTCTGTTTCGCGCTTAAATGAATTCATTGATGGGAAATGCATCTGTGCGTGTTGTTCCGGAAACCTGAGGCATCGGCATTAGAAGGCTGGTCTCTTCCAAAACCTGTTTCAACGAGGCTAAACCCGTATTCTTCGACTGCCAGACAATGCCTGAGGGCGACCGCGGTCAATAGGTTGTGCGCATCTGATAGCCTTGATGGAATGTCATACGCACGAACGTGACGGGTTCGTTCTGAAACCATGTCGTGCGTTCCAGCTGGAACAGCGGTGTTCCGGACGGGACGGACAAAAAGTCCTGCAACGGGCCTGTGGCGGGGACGGCCGAGAATGCGATTTCCGCATTTGAAAATGGCACTTCAGCCAGCAGCCATTCGTTGGGGCCAACGGACAGGAAATCTTCGTTCGAAACATGGGGCACGGCGTCGATATTGATCCAACGCTCTTCGAACTGGAAAGGGCGGTTGTCGGCGTGGTGCATACAGGACAGATGAAGGACCTGCGCCGCCTCGGGCAGGCCCAACTTGGCCTGCAGCCACGCCGGGCAGGCAATGACAGTTCGGCTGACAAGCGCATAACGGTATTCGGCATTCATCTCTTCGATGGTCTGACGAACCACGGTGATGGGCAGTTTTGCCTGTTTGACCGGCATGGTGACCACGCGGGTGCCGCCCTTGCGTTTACGGGTGACGATCCCCTGATCTGCCAGTTCGCGCAGGGCCCGGTTGACCGTTGCGCGGGCGCAGCCGAACTCAGCCGCCAGCTCCAGCTCGGTCGGCAGCAGGCTGCCCTGCGGCCAGACACGCGTCTGGATGCGGTTCAGCACTTCATCGCGGATCGCCTGAAAGCCTATGTTTTTCTGCTCGGTCAAGTTCTGCTCACTATATCATTTTGCTCATATTCATATTATGTCCAGAATAATGACAACATGCAAAGAAATTGACCCGCATGCGTATCAGGCTTGAGGAGACGGCAGCCGCCCCCTGGGCCAATGGCGGCGGCGTGACCCGTGAACTGGCCGTCCAGCGGATCAAAAATCAACTCGCCTGGCGCATAAGCGTTGCCGAGATCGGCCGTGACGGGCCATTCTCACGCTTTCCGGGTCTGGCGCGGGTGCACACGATCATCGACGGGGCCGGGCTGAACTTGCAAGGCTCGACAGATATCTATAAGGCCCGGCCGTTCAAGCCGCTATTTTTCGATGGGGCGCTGCCGCTGAATGCGCGGCTGCTGGACGGGCCGTGCCAGGCATTCAATGTGATTTACGATCCGCAGGCTACCACGGCCAGCGTGGATGTTCATATAGGTGCACAACCTTTCGATGTGGCACCGTTTGGATTCGTCTTTGTTGCCAAGGGTATGGCTGCCACGTCAGTTGGCGCTCAGTTGATCGCGGGAGAGGCGGAATGGCCGGATGACGCCTTAACCGTCACTCCGGCCCTTGATGCCATAGTCCTGTCTGTCCGATTTGCACAGGTTCGCGCCTAGAGACCAGACAGAAGCCCGGCCATGGCGGCCCGGTAACCGGAGATGATCTGGTCCCGTGCCACGTGGCGGCCATTCTGCACACGATGGCGACCAGCAGACCACAGGTCGGTCACCACATGGTCCTTTGCGGCAAAGACTAGCCCGTCCAGAAGCTGGTCCGGGCGCAAGGCACACAAGGCTGGGTTTTGCCCGTCCAGTGCCACGAGGTCGGCGAGCTTGCCCTCGGCAATCTGCCCCGCATCGCGGCCAAGCGCCTGCGCGCCACCCTCTGCCGCGCCGCAATAAAGCGTCCGCCCGACCGAGCCCTCGCCCACGACTAGCACATTGCGCGACAAATCGCGCAGACGCTGGGAATACTCCAGTGTGCGCAACTCTTCAGTCAGGGATATCAAAACGTTGGAATCCGAACCCACGCCAAAGGCGCCGTTTGCAATTAGGTAAGTAGGGCCGTTAAAGGGACCATCGCCCAGATTGGCCTCGGTCACGGGGCAGAGGCCCGCAACGGCACCGCTGCCAGCCATGGCGCAGGTCTCGGCCTCAGTCATATGCGTGGCGTGGATCAGGCACCAGTTGGCATCGACCGGCGCATTGTCCAGCAGCCATTCAACCGGGCGCGCACCCAGACCCGCCTGCACTTCAGCCACCTCCTTCGGTTGTTCGGCGATGTGAATGTGGATCGGGCCAGCGCCCTGCGCGGCGATAACCTGCGCCAAATCTGCTGGCGAGGTGGCACGCAGGGAATGCGGTGCGATGCCGACCCGGCAGTCATCTGGCAGATCACCAAGCGCGCCACGGGCTTGCTCCACCAATTTGCAGAAACGGTCCACATCGTTGCCAAAGCGGCGCTGGCCACTCTCCAGCGGCTTTTCCCCGACGCCCGCATAGGAATAGAGCACCGGCAGATGCGTCAGTCCAATCCCGGTCTCGGCGGCAGCGGCCATGATCCGGTCCGACAGCTCGGCAAGGCGGTCATAAGGCGTCCCGTCCAGCTGGTGATGCAGATAGTGGAATTCGCCGACCGCGGCATATCCGGCCTCCTGCATCTCAAGATAAACCAACGCCGCGATGGCCTGAACCTGTTCGGGGCTGAGATGGCCGGTAAAGCGATACATCAAATCGCGCCAGGTCCAGAAACTGTCGCGACCGGCCAGACGATACTCGGTCATCCCGGCCATGGCGCGCTGGAAGGCGTGACTGTGCAGGTTCGACAAGGCAGGCAGCAGAATGTCGACGCGGGTATCTTCATCACACGCCGCGGAATCCGGGGTCAGGCGCGCAATCCGCCCGCTTTCGACCTCAAGCCGCAGGTTCTCTGCCCAGCCAGTGGGCAGCAGGGCGCGATTTGCGAATATAGCTGTCATGTGTGTCTCCGCTTTATGGATAGACATATGACATAAAGACCTGTACCAGAAAAGAGAGAATTGCCGGGGAGAGGGATTCGAATGCAGGCCCGCGATCATCTGTTCACCGATCTGCACGCAGCGACGATGGTGGAAGCTGCCAATGCCTATGGTCTGATCGAGGATGCCGCGATTGCGGCTGTGGATGGTCGCATCGCCTGGGTCGGTCCGCAGATCGAACTGCCCGCTGAATTTGCAGCGCTGCCCCGGACCTCGTTCGAGGGCCGACTGGTGACACCTGCATTTATTGACTGTCATACACATGTGGTCTTTGGCGGCCACCGCGCGGTCGAGTTCGAGATGCGGCTGAACGGCGCCAGCTATGAAGAAGTGGCGCGTGCAGGCGGCGGCATCATCTCGACCGTGAAGGCGACGCGTTCAGCCAGTTTCGAGGATTTGGTCACGCAGGCGCTGCCACGGGTGGATGCGATGCTGGCCGAAGGTGTTTCGGTGATCGAGGTCAAATCCGGCTACGGGCTGGATAAAGAAACCGAATTGAACATGCTGCGCGCGGCAAGGGCGCTGCCACGACATCGCCCTGTCCGGGTCGTGACCAGCTTTCTGGGCGCCCATGCAGTTCCGGTTGAATATCAGGACCGCCCCGAAGCCTATATCACCGAAGTCTGCATTCCGACCCTGCGTGCCGCCCATGCGGAAGGGTTGGTGGACGCGGTGGATGCCTTCTGCGAAGGGATTGCGTTCCTGCCCGAGCAACTGGTGCCATTGTTCGATGTGGCCACAGAATTGGGACTGCCGATCAAATGCCATACCGAACAGTTGTCCAATCTGGGCGGCACGAAACTTGCCGCATCCTACGGGGCGATCTCAGCCGATCACATTGAATATCTGGACGAGGACGGCGTTCAGGCCATGGCGGCTGCCGGCACGGTCGGCGTCATCTTGCCCGGTGCCTTCTACACCCTGCGCGAAACACAAGCCCCGCCAATCGACCTGCTGCGCAAGCACAAGGTACCGATGGCGCTGGCCACTGATTGCAATCCGGGTTCTGCGCCGATGACCTCGCTTTTGCTGGCGATGAACATGGGTTGCACCCTGTTCCGGATGACGCCCGAAGAGGCGCTGCAAGGTGTCACCACCCATGCGGCACGCGCGCTGCGCCTGGACGATTGCGGCCGTATCGCCCCCGGTTTGCGCGCCGATCTTGCCGTCTGGAATGCAACGCACCCGGCTGAACTGGCCTATCGCATCGGCTTCAACCCGCTTCATTCCCGCATACTCGGAGAACTCAATTGACCACCCTGACACTCACCCCCGGCTCTGTGTCTCTGGCGCAACTGGAACAGGTATACCGGGAAGAATGCGCGGTTCGGCTGGACCCGGCCTGCCGCCCCGGCATTGAAGCTGCCCATGCGCGCATTGCCGATGCGGCAACAGGTGATGCGGCAGTTTACGGGGTCAATACCGGGTTTGGAAAACTAGCCAGCGTCAAGATCGCGGCCGAAGATACGGCGACCCTGCAGCGCAACCTGATCCTGTCCCATTGCTGTGGGGTGGGGCCGGCCATTCCGCGCGCCCATGCGCGGCTGATGATGGCGCTGAAACTGCTTAGCCTCGGGCGCGGTGCATCCGGTGTGCGGCTGGAACTGATCGACCTGATTGAGGCGATGCTGGACAAGGGCGTGACCCCGGTGATCCCAGCGCAGGGGTCCGTGGGCGCGTCAGGTGATCTTGCGCCCTTGTCGCATATGGCAGCGGTGATGATGGGCGCAGGCGAGGCCGAGTTTGGCGGCACCGTGATGCCGGGCGACCAAGCACTGGCCGCAGCCGGTCTGACCCCGGTCGAACTTGGCCCCAAAGAAGGTCTGGCCCTGATCAACGGAACCCAGTTTTCGACCGCGTTTGCTTTGGCAGGTCTGTTTGGTGCGTGGCAGGCCGCTCAAAGCGCGCTGGTGACATCGGCGCTGACCACCGACGCGATTATGGGGTCAACCGCGCCATTGCAGCCCGAGATTCACACATTGCGTGGCCATCGCGGCCAGATTGAGGCCGGAGCCACCATGCGCGCATTGCTGGCCGGATCGGTGATCCGCGACAGTCATCGCGAGGGCGACACGCGGGTGCAGGACCCTTATTGCATCCGCTGCCAGCCGCAGGTCGTGGGTGCCGCGATGGACGTCCTGCGACAGACCGCCACGACGCTCGAGATCGAGGCCAATGCCGCGACCGACAACCCGCTGGTGCTGGCCGACGCGGCGCTCATCGTCTCGGGTGGCAATTTCCATGCTGAACCCGTGGGGTTTGCCGCCGATATGATCGCGCTGGCGATTGCGGAAATCGGGGCCATTGCGCAGCGCCGTATTGCCCTGATCGTGGATCCGGTGCTCAGCTTTGACCTGCCGCCTTTCCTGACCCCCAATCCAGGGCTGAACTCGGGGCTTATGATTGCCGAAGTCACCACCGCCGCCCTGATGAGCGAGAACAAGCATCTGGCCAACCCCTGCGTGACAGACTCGACCCCGACCTCGGCCAATCAGGAGGATCACGTGTCCATGGCCGCTCATGGTGCACGACGTCTGGGGCAGATGGTGACCAATCTGGAACGCATTCTGGGGGTCGAACTGCTTTGTGCCACGCAAGGGATCGAGTTCCGCGCGCCGCTGCCCACCAGTGAAACCCTGCAGGGCGTGATGGCGCGTCTGCGCGCGGTGGTTCCTCCCCTTGGCGATGACCGCTATACCGCCCCGGATATCGAAGCCGCCTGGGTTCTGATTGCCAGTGGTGAGATTGCCAATGGCACAGAGATTGAAATGCCCAGGCTTGGCGCATGACCCATCCGGTGGAAATCATCCGGGGCGACAGCCCCCTTGTGCTTGGGTTGCCCCATACGGGCACCTACGTGCCGCCTGACATCAAGGCCAGGCTGAACGACCGCGGCCGGGAACTGGCCGATACGGACTGGCATATTGACCGACTTTACGACGGGCTTCTTCCGGGGGCCACCACGGTGCGGGCCACATTCCACCGTTATGTGATTGATGCCAACCGTGATCCGTCGGGCGTGTCTCTCTACCCCGGGCAGAACACCACGACGCTGGTGCCGCTGACGGATTTTGACGGACATGACATCTGGGACCAGCCACCTTCCGAGGCAGAGATCACCGAGTGCCGCGAAACGTTCCATGCGCCGTATCACGCAGCGCTCGAGGCCGAGCTGGCGCGGGTGAAGGCGATCCATGGAATTGCGGTTCTGTATGACTGTCATTCGATCCGCAGCCACATTCCATTCCTGTTTGACGGTGTCCTGCCGGACATGAATCTGGGTACCAATGGCGGGACAACCTGCGCGCCCCAGATCGAGGCCATTGCCCATGAATTTGCCGCCTCGTCCCCCTACAGCACCGTATTGAACGGGCGGTTCAAAGGCGGGTGGACAACCCGGCACTACGGCCGCCTCGACGAAGGCCTGCACGCCATTCAGATGGAACTGGCCCAATCCACCTACCTGACCACAGAATGCCCGCCCTGGTCCTATGGCGACCGCAAGGCCACCCGCCTGCGCCGCTGGCTTTCCGACATTCTGGACGCCATCAAAGACACTGCACTGGAGCTTGCCCCATGACCGACCCCCGCAAGAACACCCGCGATATCTTTCCGCCAACCGGCCCTGAGCTGACCGCCAAAAGCTGGATGACCGAAGCCCCCCTGCGGATGATGATGAACAACCTGCACCCGGACGTTGCTGAAAACCCGCATGAACTGGTGGTCTATGGCGGCATCGGTCGCGCCGCGCGGACGTGGAAAGATTTTGACACCATCGTCGCCAGCCTCAAGGATCTGGAAGAGGATGAAACGCTGGTGGTGCAGTCCGGCAAGCCGGTGGCCATCGTGCGCACCCATGCCGATGCTCCACGTGTGCTGATCGCCAACTCGAACCTTGTTCCGCACTGGGCCAACTGGGATCACTTCAACGAGCTCGATAAGAAGGGCCTGATGATGTACGGCCAGATGACCGCCGGCTCGTGGATCTATATCGGAACGCAGGGCATTGTTCAGGGCACTTACGAAACCTTCGCCGAGGCCGGACGTCAGCATTATGGCGGCGATCTGAAAGGCAAGTGGATCCTGACCGGCGGTTTGGGCGGCATGGGTGGCGCACAGCCTCTGGCCGCCGTCTTTGCCGGGGCCTGCTGTCTGGCGGTCGAGTGCAATCCCGACAGCATCGATTTCCGCCTGCGCACCAAATACCTGGACGAAAAGGCCGAGACGCTGGACGAGGCGCTTGAGATGATCGACCGCTGGACCAAAGCGGGCGAGGCGAAATCCGTCGGCCTCCTCGGCAATGCCGCCGAAATTTTCCCCGAAATCTATGCCCGGATGCAGGCCGGTGGCATGCGTCCCGATATCGTCACCGATCAGACTTCGGCGCATGACCCGGTCAACGGTTATCTGCCCCTGGGCTGGACCATGGCACAGTGGAAAGACAAGCGCGAAAGCGATCCCAAGGCGGTGGAAAAAGCGGCACGGGCCTCGATGAAACAACACGTGGCCGCCATGGTCGATTTCTGGAACGCAGGCGTTCCGACACTGGATTATGGCAACAACATTCGGCAGGTGGCACAGGATGAGGGTTTGGAAAACGCCTTTGCCTTCCCCGGATTTGTCCCGGCCTATATCCGTCCGCTGTTCTGCCGTGGTATTGGCCCGTTCCGCTGGTGTGCGCTGTCGGGCGACCCCGAGGATATCTACAAGACCGACGCCAAGATGAAAGAATTGTTCCCCGAGAACACCCATCTGCACAACTGGCTCGACATGGCGCAGGAACGTATCGCCTTCCAGGGCCTGCCCGCGCGCATTTGTTGGATCGGTCTGGGCGACCGTCACCGCGCCGGGCTGGCGTTCAACGAAATGGTCAGGAACGGCGAGTTGAAAGCACCTGTCGTCATTGGTCGCGACCATCTGGACAGCGGTTCGGTCGCATCACCCAACCGCGAGACGGAGGCAATGCTGGATGGCTCGGACGCCGTCAGTGACTGGCCGCTGCTGAACGCGCTGGTCAATACTGCCTCAGGCGCCACATGGGTGTCGCTGCATCACGGTGGCGGGGTCGGAATGGGGTTCAGCCAGCACGCAGGCGTCGTGATTTGCGCCGACGGCACGGATGCGGCCGCCAAACGGCTTGAGCGTGTCCTGTGGAACGACCCGGCCTCGGGAGTCTGGCGGCACGCGGACGCCGGCTATGACATCGCAAAAGACTGCGCCCGCGAACATGGCCTGCGCTTGCCCGGCATCCTGGGGTAAATGTAAGTGGCGGAGGGGTTGCCCCTCCGCATCTCTACTGAAGATTGCGATTGCCACGGAAGCCCGCAAGGCCTAGGCCTTGCGACACCTGATTTCAGGTTCGAACGCCGTGGTGATCGCGCGCTCCCTTATCTTGTGCGACCCGATACTAACGGATATTCCCGGCCGCCTCAGCCCTCCATCTTGGCATCGACCATCGCCTCTTCGGCGATCATTGCTTCCAGTTGGCGGCGGAAGCGCAGCTGGCCTCCGTCGATGTTCAGGTCGATATGGGGGCTTTCCTTTTCGTCCATGCCGATCTGTACCTCTTCGAGAACGGCCAGGTCTTCTTCGAATGCGTGGCGGACATCCTCACTCATCATCCTGGAAAGCTCGGCGTCGTCCGGGCGGATGTTGCGCAGCTGGAACCAGTAATACCGGGTCTCGGTTTCCGAGGTCGGCGTCATGAAGTTGTAGCTGTCCATGATGAAGGTCCGCGCATGCAGCGGTCCGTCCGGCCCCCCGGTACCAGCAGGGGTGAAGACGGCCTTAATCAGCGCATGGCTGGGATAGCGCACTTCATAGTGCTGCAGCCGGTCGCAATTGCCTTCGAACTCGACCACCTTCTTGTAAAACGGGGCAGGTTCCACATCCATCATCCACCGACGCACGACGATGCCGTTGTCCTTTTTTGTAACCGACAGCGGCGTGTCCTTCGTGGCATCCTGCGCGAAAGAGCTTTGGTGCACCCACGCGACATGCGTTGGATCCAGCAGGTTGTCGGTCATGTACAGATAGTTGCACCTGATCTCCATCGCCGCACCACGGTTGATGCCCCAGTCGGGGTCGTCGTAATGCTCGATCTCGAAGATCTCGGAAGGCTCGGCCATGGCCGGATTGCCCATCCAGATCCAGACCAGTTCGTATTTTTCATGCACCGGATAGGAATGCACCTTAGCCGAGGAAGGAATGCGCCCTTTGCCGGGGGCCGAGACACACTGACCGGCGCAGTCGAACGTCAGCCCGTGATAGCCGCATTCCACATCGTCGCCTTTCATGCGGCCTTTTGACAGCGGCAGTTTGCGGTGCGGGCAGGCGTCCTCCAGCGCGACAACCTCACCGGCCCGGGTCCGATAGATACAAATTTTCTTGCCCAGAACCCGGATTTGCCGCAGCTCATGAGTGATTTCGGAACTCCAGGCCGCAACGTACCAGGCATTTTTCAGAAACACGGCTCACCTCCCGCAGAATAGTTTATTCGCGCTTTAGGAACTTATGTGCGGGGAATGCAGGCTTGTATAGTATTGCTGCCTGTCTTGTTGCTTAGGAAAACTAAATCATTTTACCGATCTCTTGAGGAGTTTCCGAGCGATTTTGAGACGTCGCGTCCTGCCTGCAGAATCCAGTCCAGAAAGCTGCGTGCCGTTCGTTCGTCCAGCGCGCCTTCACCCCAGCAGACCAGATAGGGTCTGGGCAATGGTATTTCCTGTTCGGACAGGCGACACAGATAGCCCATCTGCAAGTCCCGTTGAACAAAAGATGTTTGTGCCAACGCCACGCCACGTCCCTGAATGGCGGCATCCAAAGCCAGGCTGGACAGCGAAAAGACGGCATCCTTCCGTCGTGGTGAGGCGTCGATATCGTTCGCTGCAAACCAGTCTTCCCAGTCCGGGACGTCTTCGAAGCCGGGCCCCCAGTCTGTGCACAGCAGGGGCGCGCGCGACAGTCCTTCCGGCGTCACAAGCTCGGGGTGGTTGCGCGCGAACTCCGGCGAGCATACGGGAAACAGGGTGTCCGTGAACAGTTCCTTTTGGAACGGGAAATCCCGCCCCTGATCACCATATGTAAGTCTGAACGAGACGCTCAGCAAATGGCGGTCCGGTTCCTGATGGGTGGAATCCAGCCGGATTGAAACGCCGGGATGCTGTTGCTGAAAATCGCCGAGAATCGGGTAGAGCCATTTGGACAGCAAAGATGGCAAGGCGCTTATGGACAGGCTCGTCTCACGCTCCATCCGCGCAAGGTAATGCTGCGCCCGATGCAGTGCTTCGAACCCTTCGGACAGGAACTGGTGGTAAACTTGTGCATCCTGGCGCAGAAAAACGCTGCGGCCCCGCCGGGCAATCAGCGCGCGACCGGTTTGTTCTTCCAGTACCTTGAGCTGCTGACTGACCGCACCGGGTGTGACGTTCAGTTCCCGCGCGGTATCGGCGACGGAATTGGTACGCCCAAACACCTCGAATGTTTGCAAAGCCCGGAGGGAGGGGAGGGGGGTTCGACGCATATGTACCGCTTGAAGAAGTTTAGAAAAACTGCATTGTGATGCAGGCTACCCAACTTGGTGCCAGAAGAAAACAGATCCAGTTCAGGTGTGCTTTCAGAAAAGCGCTTCATTAGCCGACAGCTTTTCATCGATGGTCCTTTTTTTTGACAAACATCGACACCAACCCGGTCGTTCAAGTGGCCGCAGATTGATTTTGGCGAGCAACTGCATTCAAGAGAGATTCTGGTCGGATGGATGCCCACAAGGACCGGTGATTGGGCAAATCAAAGATTCGATGATCACTGATGGCCAATGCAAGATCAGATCAACGAAGGCTTTGAACTTAACCATAAAGATGAGAGCATGCGCGCAGTGGTCGAATTTGAAGCCGCTGACAAACGTGATATTTTCAGAAGGTGACTCGATGGTTCAGAATTGCCCGGTCCGATGCTCGCTTGATCTTGTAAGTCCGGGCAAACGGACCGGCTTCATCGACGTGACCCTGTCCAACAATGCGCTTGCTTTCAGCACCATTCGCGTTCCCATTGGCGTGTTGTGCGGTGGGGCCGGACCTACGGTGCTACTTACGGCTGGCAACCATGGGGACGAGTACGAGGGGCAGCTTATCCTTCACCGGATGCTGAGAGAGCTCGAGCCGGAGCAGCTGAACGGGCGCATCATTGCGCTGCCGGCATTGAATGCGCCTGCCGTGCGTGCGCGTACCCGTGTGTCGCCACTGGATCAGGGAAATATGAACCGGGCGTTCCCCGGGACACATGCTCCCGGACCGACGGCTGCCATTGCCCGGTTCGTGTCACATGAGTTGATCCCGCAATCCGACATCATTCTGGATTTTCACTCAGGCGGAACTGCCACGCGTTACATTGACTGTGCGTTCGTTTGCCTAGGGAATGATGCGGCGCTGAATGCAGACAATATTGATCTTGCGCGCCAATTTGGTGCCGATTTCACAATGGTGAGTCGAACGTCCGGCGAGGGTGCAGATTTCGACTCGGAAGCCTATCGTCAGGGCAAAAAATTCCTTTCCTGCGAGCTTGGGGGGATGGGCACGATGACCACCCGCTCTTTCCAGATTGGCTGGTCGGGCTGCTGCCGTGTTCTGTCAAACCTAGGGCTTTTCGCAGTCGATGAGGTCATGACGGAACCCGCGGATGCTGCCATGACCCGTTTTGTTGATGTGGGTGCAGACTGCTCGCATGTCACCAGTAATTTTGAGGGGTTGATTGACCTTCACGTGCAGCTTGGTGACGAGGTCGGCAAAGGACAGGTCGTTGCGACCTTGTATGACATACACAACATCGGGCACCCACCTGCATCATTGACGACCCAGCAGGACGGAGTCGTTTGCGTCACGCGTCGAAACCCTTTGGTCTCACCCGGTGATCACCTGCTGATGATTTGCGGGGACTACGCAATTTAGCCAATAGGCTGCGGGGGCTGGCCGAGATTCTGCCGCAGACCGACAATCACAGCATGGGCATGGGGGACGTGTTCAGGCAAGTGGCGACGAGCTGTGACCTATGTCAAGGACAGCGCTAGGGTCTCGGTGTCCATTGGGCGCGGTTTGTTGGCCGGGTTGCGACCCGTCCGATCATGAACAGTGTTGACGCTGGTTTGCCGGGGTTGTCCTTGCATTCGGCTGAACCCGGAGAAACAAAGATGGCTGATGGATGCGCCTGCGACCGGCACGCCCACATGTACGTGTCCGTGGCGGACGCCTTGACACGGGGGCTGGCCGCCGCCAATCCGATTGTCGAAACAAAGTCCGTACCGTTGACTGAGGCGATTGGCAGGGTTCTGGCCGAGGATTGCCTCAGCAGGACCGACATGCCCGCCTTCGACAACTCCGCCATGGATGGCTACGCGATCCGCACTCGCGATCTGGGCGCGGGGCCGGTCTTTGATCTGCCCGTCGCCGGGCGCGTGGCCGCCGGGGACAGTGGCGCGCATCAGGCACCCGCAGGAAGCGCCTTGCGTATCTTTACCGGTGCGCCGGTGCCGAATGACTTCGATGCCATTCTGATGCAGGAGGATTGCGAGCTATCAAAAGGCGGTATCCGCTTCTCAAGTCGCCCGACCGCCGAACAGCATATCCGCCGCGCCGGTGAGGACCTGAAAGCGGGGGCACTGATCCTGCGTCGCGGCTGCAAGATTGGCGCGCGCGAGGCCGCGGCGCTGGCCTCAGCCGGGTTTGGCCAGGTCAAGGTATACCGCAAGCTCAAGATCACCATCTTCTCGACCGGCAGCGAACTGCGCCAGCTCGGAGAAGACCTCGGCCCCGGCCAGATTTACAACTCGAACCGCTATATGCTGCGGGCGCTGCTGGACAAGCGCTGGATCGACCTGACGGACATCGGCCCGGTCGAGGATGACCCTGTTTTGCTGGAACAGGTCTTGCGGCAGGCATGCGACACATGCGATCTGATCGTCACAACCGGCGGCGTATCTGTTGGCGACGAAGATCACATGCCGCGCCTGTTTTCCGAAATCGGCGGTCAGACAGATGTGATGAAAGTGGCCATGAAGCCGGGCAAGCCGATCATGTTCGGACGTCACGGCGATGCGCTTTATATCGGGCTGCCGGGCAATCCGGTTTCCGCCTACATTACCTGGCAAATCATCGGGTCGCCGATGATGGCACGGCGCGCCGGTTTGCATCCAAGCCCGCTTGTCGCCGAACAGGCGGTGCTGGCGGAACCGCTGCAGCGTCATCCCGGGCGGCAGGAATTTCGCCCGGTGCAGATCCGGGGCACAGCTCCGGACGGCAGGCCGCGCCTGCACCTGATGGCACCGTCCTACAGCGGGCGCGTGGAGTTGCTGGCGCAGGCGGACGGGTTGGCCGTGATCCCGGCGGATGTCGAAACCCTACCAAAGGGGTACGCTCTGGAACTGATAAGGTTCTGAGCGCTCGGTGCCCGGGCCGAAGGTTGTGTCCCTATCGTGTGTTGAAAGACAGTGGCTTGATCCTCTGATGGGCGCAAAACAAAACCAAGCAGTCGCTGACTAACCACTAGTGGTTGTGAGCTTCATCAACCAAGACCTTGGGCAAGCTTCTTCAGCTCACATTGTGGGGCCACCAATCGTTCTGCCAACGCGACATTGTCTTCCATCAGCGCGCGGCAAATCTCTTCCTCCAGTTGGTTTGCAAGTCGCAGCAACAAAGGCGCGACTTCGTTGGCTCCGTTGTTGTTGCCAGAGGCTCCGGGTTGACCCAGTTTGTTCGTTGATACTTGTGGCATAGCGCGAATTCCTGATTGGCTCTCCGGAACATGGTATCCGCATGAACTTGGCGATGCCGTTGACTTATCGTTGATGTATCGTTGATCTTGCAGGCAGTGTGGGAGGAGCACATGCGGCGATGGGTATTGAATCTCAAGGATGGCAAATTGTCATCGGGAAAGGATCAATCGACACTATCGCCAAAAGCTACCGAAGTGCTGGAGTACATGATTTCCAGGGCCGGTATGGTTTTGTCTCGGGAAGAAATACTTCAGGCCGTATGGCATGGCTTGTTTGTGAACCCGGATCTTGTGCGCGAGTACATTTTTGAGATCCGAAAATCGCTCGGGGATGACGCAAAAAATCCAAGTTACATTGAGACTGTAGGGCGGCGTGGATTTCGGCTGATCGGACCAGTTTCCGTCCAACACGGTGAAGATCAGGCTTCGTACTCTGCTCTTTCCCCAGCGCAACCTAACCCATTGCCTTTGGTGAAATATTGTCGTTCCAAGGACGGGACCTCCATCGCGCATACTGTTTCCGGCGAAGGGTATCCGATGTTGATTTCCGGAAGCTGGACGACCCACTAGGAACAAGACTGGCAAAACCCTGCTTACGGCGATTACATTCGAAACCTTTCGGATAAGTTTACGGTCATTCGCTATGACCAACGGGGGAATGGTCTGTCCCAGTGGGCGGATTTCGACATCAGTTTTGAGCGCATGGTCGACGACATGGAAGTCGTGATCGATGCCTACGATTTTGAACAAGTAGCGATCCTGGGTTTGTCACAAGGCGCATCTGTTTCGTTGGCATATGCGCTGAGGCATCCGGAACGAATTTCGCATCTTGTACTAAGTGGAGGGTATTCAAGGGGGCGCAAACATCGCGGCAACGAAGCCGAGATTGAAGAAAGCGAAGCTCTTGTCAATTTAATCCGCAACAGCTGGGGAAACGAAAACCCCGCAATTCGGCAGATCCTGACAACGATGTTCATGCCGGACGCTACAAAAGCAGAAATGCAGTGGTTCAACGATTTCCAAAAGCTCTGCGGACCAGCCGAGAATATTGCTCAGTTTCGCGCTTTGTTTGACGACATTGACGTGAGCAACCTGTTAACAGAGATTTCATTGCCGACCTTGGTTCTTCACAGCGACAGGGATGCAGTGGCACCGCTTTCGGAAGGGAAAATACTAGCTTCCCAGATTCCGGATGCTTCATTCGTGCAACTGGATAGCCCCAACCACTTACTTTTTTCGTCAGAACCAGATTTCGAAAGAATGATTGCCAGCATCGACAGCTTTGTTCGGTCCTGATGCTTATTCTTGATGAGTTGTCGTTCCTTTTCCGACAGTTGCACAACAGGCCTGCCAAGAAACACCGCTTCAGCCCGGCGCTCTGAGAAATTCAGACGCCGGGCCGCTTGGCTCGAATCAGGCGGTTGCGCCCTTTATGCGGATGGCACTGCCCACCGCGCCCGCGCAAACGCCGACGGCGATGGCGATCATCAGTTCCAACACTTCGACATGGGCAAACTGCCATTTGGCAAAGACCAACGTCTCCAGCACGCCGACCACACCGCCCATGACCGCGCCCAGCCACAGCTTGCGGGTCATCATGCCAAGCGCCAAACCCAGAATGCCGGGCAGGCTGAGGATGTTGCCACCGATGGTTCCAAGTAATTCAAGCATGTGTCGAGCTCCTCTCAGTCTGCCCGTTTGGCCAGAAACGACCGGATTTCGTCACTGCCTGCCGAGGCGTGCTGCTGCAGGTTCTGCGGCGCCTCGTCCAGTTCGGCAGTGATGTCCTGATAGGTTTCCAGATAGTTGGGCGGCAGACTGTGGGCGATGCCCTGGTGGCAGTCGATGCATGTCATGCCGGAATCGATAGCGCGCTGATGCTCGGACGCGGCGCGGGTTTCCTGAAGGGTGAAGTCCATATACTCGAAATTGTGACAGTTGCGGCATTCGCGGCTGTCGGATTCCTTCATTTTCTTCCACACTGCCGAAGCCATGCTCAGACGATGGTCCTCATATTTTTCCGGGGTGCTGATGGTGCCGGCCAGCTCGTGATAAACGTCCTTGACCGCCATGATCTTGGCTTTGATCTTGTGGTTCCATTCGTGCGGCACGTGGCAGTCGGAACAGATCGCGCGCACGCCCGAGTGGTTGTTGTAGTGGATCGTCTCGCGGTATTCACCAAGATTGGTTTCCATCGTGTGGCACGAGGTACAGAATTCCTCGGTATTGGTCAGTTCCAGCGTCCAGTGGAAACCGCCCCAGAACAGGATACCGGCCAGAAAACCGGCCAAAATCAGGAAGCCCGAGCTGAACATCACAGCCGGAGTCCAGATCGCGTTCCAGAGGCGGCCAATCCAGCCGCGATTTTCGGGGGAGTCTGCCATATCGGTGCTCCTTTCAAAGATGCGTTGGATCAGTTGCCGGAAGAAGGTTCGAATTCATTGTCGACCAGCGCCGGAGTGTCGGCCTGCGGCACGTGGCACTGATTGCAGAAATACCTTGTACCCGCGATCCGGTCCAGTTCACGGCCTTCGCGGTCCAGGTAGTGGGTCATCGAAAGGGTCGGCGCGTTGCGTTCGCCCGCTTTGGTCCAGTCGTGACAGGACAGGCACTGATTGGTGCGCAAGTCGATCTGGTATTGTTCAATGGAATGCGGGATCAGTGGTGGCTGCTGGCGATAATTCCGCTGCATGCGTCCTTCGACATTGCGATGGACCTGATCGAGGACCACTGGTTCATCCACTTCGGCTCCGCGTAGCGAATTCACCTGAGCGGACTGCGCCAGAGCAAACCCACTCAGGAGCAAAACGGGGATCAGGGCAATTCCGCCTGTCAGGATTGGTCTATTCATCATGGCACTCCCTTAGATAGGTCTGGCGGCGCGCGGCTTGGGCGCGGCGGCTGGATCGGCAGGCGCGACGAGGGCCTCGTCGAACCGGTGAGTAAATTTGAAGACATCGACCGCACACACATCAATGCAGCGGCCACAATTGGTGCAGTCAGGCGACAGGATCAGTGGGCTGGATCCCGGCTTGCCCTTCAGCGCGGGCGAAATCACCTGGTTTTCCGGGCAGACCGCATAGCAGTCCATGCAATCGTCACATGCGGCGCGGTTACTGGCGCTGACGCGCAGCAGGCTTTTTGCGCCGATCAGGCCGTAGAATGCCCCGACGGGGCAGATATGTCCGCACCAGCCATGGCGTGCGACCAGCAGGTCAAGCACAAATATCGCGGCGATCATGGCCCAGACAAATCCCATGCCGAAGATCAGGCCCCGGTGCAGCATGGTGATCGGATTCACGATCTCCCACGCAATCACGCCGGTCAGGCCCGAGACGATCAGGACTGTCGCCAATATCCACAGCCGGGTGCCGCGCTTTGGCTGCCAGCCTTTCGGCAGGTCCAAACGCCGATGCAGCCAACTGGCGGCATCAGTCACCGGGTTGATTGGACAAACCCAGGAACAATAGACCCGGCCACCGATCAGCGCGTAAGTGACAAGCACGATCAGCCCGCCGATCAGTGCGGTCAGTTCGGGCCAGTGGCCTGCCACCATGCTTTGCAGCAGGATCAGCGGATCGGTCAGCGGTAGAACGCCCAATGTCAATGATCCGGCCAGGTTGCCCTGAACGATCCAGATGCCAAACCACGGCCCCAGCAGGAACAGCACCAGAAAGAACACCTGGCTTGCCCGGCGCAACAGCAAAAAGCGATGCGCGCCGATCCAGCCCTTGGCCTCTATCGCCTCTTGGCCCACAGGTATCTGGGTGCTGGCGCTCATTGTCCCACTCCCGGCAGGTTGTATTCGGGCGCAAACCCTCCGGGTGTGACCAGATTGTCGGTGCCGGGCCCCGGCAGGCGGTCGGGCAGGTCAATGATGCCCTCGACCAGAGGAGCGCCCTTGGCGGCCTTTTCTTCCCAGCCCTTGCGGTAGTGATCCGCCGCGCTGCCACGCGCCAGACGGGCTGGAAGCACCTTTATTGCGGCTTCCGGCAAAACGCAGCTTTTCTCGCATACGCCGCAGCCGGTGCAGCGGTCCGCATGAACCGTCGGCGCAAAGATCGCGTGGCTGCCTGAGCGGGTATTGTGTGACGGCTCAAGCGTGATGGCCTCATCAATGACGGGGCAGACGCGATAACAGACATCACAGCGCAGGCCGAGGTAGTTCAGGCAATTCTCCTGATCTACCAGCACCGCAACGCCCATCTTGGCATCGTCGATGTTGTCCAGCGACGGGTCCAGCGCGCCGGTGGGGCAGGCGGCGACGCATGGAATGTCGTCGCACATCTCGCACGGCACGTCGCGGGCGGTGAAAAAAGGCGTCCCGGTGGCGCCGGAATCCGAGCCCAGTTCCGCCAGTTTCAGCGTATCGTAAGGGCAGTCCCGCACGCATAACCCGCAGCGGATGCAGGCCGACAGGAAATCCTCTTCGGGCAGCGCACCGGGCGGGCGCAGGGCCTCGGCCGGCAGGCTGCGCGCATCGCGCGCCAGCCAGGCCAGCAACGATCCTGCAACCACGCAGCCGCCCGCCGCGCGCGCCGTTCCCTGCAGGAAACGACGCCGTTGCGGCGAAAGAGGTGTGCCGGCAAGGGACATGGGGACTACCTTCGCGATCCGTGCCGGTTACGCGCGCTCGACCTTGCAGGCGCATTTCTTGAAGTCGGTCTCCTTCGAAAGCGGGCAGGTCGCGTCCAGCGTCAGCTTGTTGGTCAGCTGTCCCTCGTCGAACCACGGCATGAAAACCAGACCACGCGGAACCTTGTTGCGCCCGCGGGTCTCGACCCGGCTTGTGACTTCGCCGCGACGGGTGGACAGAACGATCTCCTGACCACGGCGCAGACCCCGATCCTTGGCATCTTGCGGATGCATGTAGACCACGGCCGCCGGATAGGCGCGGTGCAACTCGGGCACCCGGCGGGTCATCGAGCCGGAATGCCAGTGCTCCAGCACGCGACCGGTGCACAGCCACAGGTCGTATTCCGCATCCGGCTCCTCAGGGGCGGGTTCATACGGCGCAAAGATGATACTCGCCTTACCGTCAGGCTTGCCATAGAATTTCACGCCTGCGCCTTCGGGCACGTACGGGTCATAGCCTTCGCGGAAACGATAGAGCGTTTCCTTGCCGTCCACGACCGGCCAACGCATGCCGCGCGCCTGATGGTACATTTCGAATGGTGCCAGATCGTGGGCATGGCCACGTCCGAAATCGGCATATTCCTCGAACAGACCCTTCTGGACGTAGTATCCGAAATGCTCGGCATCATCGTTGTCGAAACCTTCGGCAGTTTCCGACAGCGGGTACTGGTCGATCTTCCCGTTGGCATACAGCACGTCATACATGGTCTTGCCGCGATGTTCCGGCATGGCAGCCAGCAGATCCTCGCCCCAGACCTCCTCGACGGTGAAGCGTTTCGCGAATTCCATCAGCTGCCACAGGTCGGACTTGGCCTCACCCGGGGCCTTGACCTGCTGCCGCCAGAACTGGGTGCGGCGCTCGGCGTTGCCATAGGCGCCTTCCTTCTCGACCCACATGGCGGTTGGCAGGATCAGGTCGGCGGACAGGGCGGTAACGGTGGGGTAGGGGTCCGACACGGTAATGAAGTTTTCCGGGTTGCGGTAGCCGGGATACCCTTCTTCGTTGATATTCGGCGCGGCCTGCATGTTGTTGTTGCACTGCACCCAATAGGCGTTCAGATCGCCATCCTTCAGCTTGCGGTTCTGCAGCACAGCGTGGAAGCCCGGTTTGGGCGGGATGGTGCCCGCAGGCACGTTCCATGCGGTCTCGCAGATTTCGCGGTGCTTGTCATTTGTCACCACCATGTCGGCGGGCAGACGGTGGGCAAAGGTGCCGACCTCGCGCGCCGTACCACAGGCCGAGGGCTGACCGGTCAGCGAGAAGGGCGAGTTGCCGGGTTCGGAAATCTTACCAACCAGCAGGTGCACGTTGTACATCAGCGAGTTCACCCACGACCCGCGGGTATGCTGGTTGAACCCCATGGTCCACAGGCTCATGACCTTGCGGTTCGGATCGGCATATTGCTGGGCCAGCTTCTCAAGCTTTTCGGCGGGCACACCGGACAGTTCCTCGGTGTATTCCAGCGTGTATTCCGACACCGCTTCGGCATATTCCTCGAAACTGATCGGTTCCATCTTGCCGACATTGGGGTTCGCTGCCTCTTGCTGCAGCGGGTGGTTGTCGCGCAGACCATAGCCGATATCGGTGGCAGTCTTGGTGATGTTGACGTGGTTCTTGACGAATTCCTCGTTCACCGCGCCGTTCTGGATGATGTAGTTGGCGATATAGTTCAGGATCGCCAGGTCGGTCTGCGGATTGAACACCATGCCGTTGTCGGCCAGCTCGAACGAGCGGTGTTCGAAGGTCGACAGAACATGTACCTCGCACCCCGGCTTGGTCAGGCGCGTATCGGTCAGGCGCGACCACAGGATCGGGTGCATCTCGGCCATGTTCGATCCCCACAACACGAAGGTATCCGCGTGCTCCAGATCGTCATAGCAGCCCATCGGTTCGTCGATACCGAAGGTGCGCATGAAACCCACAACGGCCGAGGCCATGCAGTGCCGCGCATTCGGGTCGATGTTGTTCGACCGGAACCCGGCCTTCATCAGCTTGGCGGCAGCATAACCTTCCCAGACCGTCCACTGACCGGAACCGAACATGCCGACACTGGTCGGACCTTTCTTGGCCAGCGCTTCTTTCCACTTGGCGGCCATCACGTCGAAGGCTTCGTCCCAGCTGACCGGCTCGAATTCGCCGTTCTTGTCATATTCGCCGTTTGACTTGCGCAGCAGCGGAGTGGTCAGGCGGTCATTGCCGTACATGATCTTGGACAGGAAATAGCCCTTGATGCAGTTCAGGCCCCGGTTGACCGGCGCGTCCGGGTCACCTTGCGTGGCCACGACGCGGCCATCCTTGGTGCCGATCAGAACCGAACAGCCTGTGCCGCAAAACCGGCAGGCCGCCTTGTCCCAGCGAATATCCGGCGTTGCCACCTGGGCATTGGCCTGTCCGGCGGCCATTGGAATACCTGCGGCCGAAGCAGTGGCTGCCGCGGCTGAAGCTTTTAGAAAAGTCCGGCGAGATTCAGAGATGGTCATTGCATGGGCCTCCTGCTGGTCGGTTGGCTTGGGGCATCAGGACGCGGATAGCTTTCCGCGAGATCCTCGAAATGGTGATAGGTCAGCGTCAAAGAGATCACTCCGGGGATCTGGTGCAGATCCATGATGATCTCGGACGCCATACGTGCGGGCGTGTCTTCGACGACAACGACAAAGCGGCCGTCGTCGGTTGCGGCGTGAACCTCGACCCCCGGCGTGTCTTCCATGACCTGGCGCGCTGTGCCGGTGCTGTCCGGGGCGACGTGAACAAGGCAACCGCAGATATTCATTGCAGTGTCTCCGGGTGTAAGGTTGCAGGGCGTTCAAATCTGACCGCGTCGGCGGGGCAGGACGTGGCGCAGCCGCCGCATCCGGTGCAGGTCTCGGTATTCAGAACCGGTTCCGCCTTGCCGCCAGGCATCAGCTTGAACCGGATCGAGCCTTCATCGCAGCTGTCCTGGCAAAGGCGGCAACTGATCCCGTTCAGTGACAGGCAAGCGCTGGCGACGATGGATGCGCGCCAGGGCCAGTCGGCCATGCGATCAGCGATCAGGGCGCCCGTTTGGCAGGCTTCCACGCAATCGCCGCAGAACGTGCACGCCCCGTCCGTCATCCGTAGCGTCGGGTATCCCCCCGCGCTGAGCGTAATGACATCTTCGGGGCAGGCGTCCAGACAATCACCGCAGGCGGTGCACAGGTCCAGAAACCTGCTTTCCACCGCGCCCGGAGGCCTGATGGCACCGGGGTCTTCGCGGAGCATGCGCCCACTGAGAAAAGCGCGTCTGCTGGTTGGCTGACTCATGCGTTGCTGACCTGCGTTTCTGGGGGCAGGTGATCCTGCCCGGATTCGCTTGCTAGCGCATTTTCACAAGACCGGAGTTGATCCAGATCATGTTTTTTTGGAACCGTTTCTCCAGCTTGCAAAAACAAGGCAGACACGCCCAAGAGCGGTTGCCGAAGTATCTGCTTGTTTGCCAGCGAAACATCCACTCTCACAGTGGTACAACACCTTCGGCCCTTTGCCAAAACTTTTGTGCCACAATCAAAAGTTGTGATCAGATCATCATCTCGATCCGACTGCCGGGAAAGTGGGCCAGCACGGTATCAACCCGCGTCTTTGGGATCAGGCAAAGGGCTGTGGAAAGACCATCGGCAATCGCCGCTCGGGGGGCCGAGACCGAGACGGCCCGGTGCAAGGGCTTGCTACCGTCCGGGCTCAGGATGTGGCCCTGACCGTCCTTCAGAATCGTGCCTCCGGGTGCAGAAGTGGCAACCGCCCGGTCGCTGATCCCGATCCGTTTCAGAACCGCACCGTCAGGCCCGGCCAGCCCGACACGCCAGTGGCGGCCATCCGCGTTGGCGCCTGTGGCTGCGATCTCGCCCATGTCCACCAAAACGTTCCCAAGGCCCATGGACCGCAACAGATCGGCAATACGATCTGTTATCGCCCCCTGCGCTATTCCGTTCAGGGTCAGAGCCGACACACCGGGTTGTGGCAGAAGAATATGATCTGCCGTCACTGTGACTTGGTGCCAGCCGACCACCTGCCGGGCCGAGCGGATCACGCTTTCATCGGCACCAGAGGCCAAGGCAAGCCACAGAGGTTGAACACTCGGATCAAACGCCCCATCCGATGCGTCATGCAGTGCCGAACACAGGCTGAGAACGTTCAGCAACTCCGGCGCGGGGGCGGTCAGCGTCCCGTCGCGGTTCAACCTGCTCAACTCAGAATCGGGGCGATAGAGGCTGAAAATGTTCTCAAGCCTGCGCAGTTCCGCCTCGATGGCAGAGTTCACAGGACTGGCCTCGTCATCGGTCAGACCGGACAATTGCAGGCTGGCACGCGCGCCCAGTGCGGTGCCGCGCCAATGAGCGACTGGGGCAGCCTTTGCTCCGGCGGGCAAGGCCATGCAAGCCGCGGAAATCGACAGGAAACGGCGACGGGACAAAACGGTCATACGGGGGTCTCCAGATTCAGGTCCAGATCGACGGGCCCCAGAACCTCGTCAGCCGGGATGTCGGACAGGGGCAGGGCGGTGCCGCCATACCGATTGATAAAGTCATCGGCGTCGGCGGGATCACCAAAAGGAACAACCTCGCGTGCGCCCATGCCGCCGGCGACGTTGGCCCCGACCACAAATGTCGCGCCGTCGGCGGTGATCCAGTTGGAGATACCGGGTTCTCGCCAGTTTACCGCGATGCCCATGTCACTAACATAGACGGCGGTAATCTTGGCATCGCGTTCAGGGCTTTTCAGATAGGCCACCATGTCGCGCACTTGCGCAAAGAACAGCGGCGCAGGGTAGCCATCCAGATGAATCTGGCCCTTGGGTCCACCATGTTCGGCGATGTTCATCTGGCAGAAGAAACTCAGCGCGTCCGGGGTCAGATCGACCGGATCGGGGGCGACAGCGACCTCTTCCTTGCAGGCGGCCAGAGCAATCAGCGCAATCAGGCACAGGCGTTTCACGGCTCGACCCTCCGGAATGCCGCACGGGCAAGGGCAAAACCGATCACCGGCCAGAGCAGCAGCGACGCTGGTGCGGCCCAGACGGGCAGGGCCTGAGCCGCACCGGTCATACCAGACGCCATGGCGACGCCTTCGGTCGCGGCGATGTTCCACAGACGGAATGCGTCGGCCGGGTTGGCCACCATCACCCATGGAAAGACGGATTGGGTGAAGGTGCCGCCCTTGTCCATGACGACGGCCCCCAACAGGCCCAGATCATAAAGGACGACAAATACCAGCCATAGCCCGGCCGACAGACCTGCCGCCGCCGTGGACCCCTTTGCCAGGGCGGACAGCAGGTATCCCAGCGCCAGAAAGACAGCGCCCAGAAGGATGGATGTAAGGATGAGGCGTGCCAGCGCCATCAGGCTTTCCGGGCCTGCGCCACCAAAGAAGGCGGCGACGGCGCCAGCGGTTCCGAAACCGACGGTCATGGCAAAGGCCAGGGCGGCCAGATGGGCGGTGAACTTGCCTAACAGGATTTCTCCGCGCCCCGCCGGGTAGGACAGCAACAGCGACAGGCTGCCCCGGTCCACATCCCCCGCGATAGCGTCGAACGAGATCATCAGCGCCAGCAGCGGCGCCAGGTAGACTGAAAGCGTTGTCATCGAGGCGACCGAGACGGTCAGCATGTCAACGCCCAACGTGCCGGTCGGGGCGCTGCCTGCAAAGGTCAGGGCTAGCGCGAACAACACCATTATCAACGTTGCCACCAGCAGCCAGCGGTTGCGGCGCAGGATCAGCATCTCGGTGCGGGTGATGGCGAGGAAGCGGGTCATAGCCTCTCCTCCTGTGCATAATGGCGATAGAGGTCTTCCAGCTTGGGCGGGGTCATTTCCACATCCGCCACCGCGTCGCCCAACCCGGCGATTCGGCGCAGGGCCTCCATCTTGTCGTCAGATGTACAGAGCAACTCAACGGATGCGCCGTTGATCCGGTTGCCGCCCAGTTCGGCGGCAAGCGCTTCAGGGTTTGCGCTGGCGCGGACCCGCAGGCGTATCGGAAGTCCCGCCAGGGCGGACAGGTTGGTCAGCGTATCGTCGGCCACCATCCGGCCCTTGCGCATGATGGCAATGCGGTCGGTACGCGCCTCGACCTCGGTCAAAGCATGCGAGGCGATCAGGACCGCCGTGCCTTGCGCCGCCAGTTCGTCGATGATGGCGTAGAGATCCTGCCGAGAAATCGGATCCAACCCCGATGTCGGCTCGTCCAAGAGGGCCACTTTCGGCCTGCCCAGAAGAACCTGAGCCAGACCCAGACGCTGCCGCATCCCCTTGGAATAAGCGCCAATCCGGCGGTCGAGTGCATCGCTCAGGCCGACGCGTTCCAGCAGACCGGGCACATCGGCTTTGGCTCCGGACAGCTTGGCAAACAGCGTCAGTTGCTCGCGTCCGGTCAGGGCCGGGTGGAAGGAGACCGCTTCGGGCAGATAGGCCGTCTCGCGCCGCGCTTGTGCGCTGCCGGGGGCGGCATCCCCGATCCGAATGGCACCACCATGGATAGGTGTCAGTCCGAGAATGGATTTGATCAGGGTTGACTTGCCCGCACCGTTATGGCCCAGCAACGCGACGCGCTGGCCGGGGGCAAGTGACAGGGTGATATCGTCAAGAACGCGGGTTTTCCCTCGGTCCTTGAGTACATGGTCGATTGACAGGGCCTTATCCGTCATGAGGCACCTTTTTCATAGCTGGGGGTTCAGGGGCTTGCATTAGCGGGTTGCTGTCCATCACACCGCCCGGCAGCAGGGCCGGGAATGCAGATTGGGACCAGCGCACCAACTGCACGGCAGGCGAGCCGAGCAGCAATTTGGCTGAGGGTTGGGTCCACAGCACATGGTCCATCGAGTCATTGGGGCGATAGGGGGCATCGGCGATACCGTTGCCATCCACATCATACGCGGCGAAATCGGACCAGTAATTGCCGCGCCCTTCTTCTGACCACTCGACCCATTTGGTCGAAACGTATTTCACCTGTGTCCGGTTACCGACAAAGGCGTTGCCGACGATCCGATTGCGCTCGGACCCGGCGGTAAAGTGGATGCCGATGCCGCAACCTTGGAACCAGTTGTCGGTAAATTCGTTTTTGTTCGAGTTATAGAGGAAGGTGCATTTTTCCTTGGCACCTTTCACCACGTTTCCGGTGATAACGCTCTTGTTAGCGTAGTTCAGCATCACGCCATGTTCCCGGTCACTGATCGAGACATTGTTGGCGACGGTCACATTGGTCGTGAACATCACCGCATAGCCCAGATCGTTCCCGATTGAGACGTTGTCGCTGACCACCGAATTGTCGGCATACATGTAGTGCACGGCAAATCGAAGATCGCGGAACAAATTGCCCGTGAAGGTGTTCTTCTTGGACGAGTTCACAAAGATCCCATCGCGGCCGTAGCGAATGTCGTTGTCTTCCACCCGCGCGCCCGGCGCGTTCCAGACGTAGACTCCATTGCCACGGTCGTTCATCCGCTGGTCCAAACGCCCTTCGATCCGGTTACCACGCACGATGCTGTGCTTGGCCCCGTGAATGTCGACGCCATAAAGGTTGCCCAGCAATACGTTATCCTCGACCACTGGCGCATTGGCCGTTTTGGTCAGCTGGATGCCACTGTCGATTCCGTCATGGTCAGAACCCGAGCCGACCACCGTCAGCCCGCGTACCGTTACGCCCGGCCCGGTCACGGTAATGACGCTGCCGTCGCCTTGCCCGTCGATGGTGGCCTGGCCCTGCCCGTCGAGGGTAACGGGCCGGTCCAGAACCAGTGTTTCAAAGTATACGCCTGGGCTCAGGCGGAGGGTGTCTCCATCCGCCGCCTGCGCCAGTGTTTCGTTGATGGCCCCCGCCCGGTTGGGCACATCCCAGTCCGCCGCCCAAAGGGGCGAGCCGAGCAGGAGCGGTATGAGCAGGGACCAACGCATCGTTATGCGCTCCGCGGCTCAACAAACATCCGGCCGCGCATTTCCATGTGCAGCGCGTGGCAGAACCACTGGCAGTAATACCAGTGCACGCCCGGACGGTCAGCAATGAAGGTGACCGAGGCGGTGGCCTGAGGTGCGATCTCCATCGCGACGCCAAAGTTCGACAGGCACAGACCGTGGGTCACATCATCCACGTCATCCAGGTTGGTGACATAAATGGTGACTTCATCACCCTGCTTGACCGTGAACTTCTCCATGCTGAAGACAGGCGCGGTCGAGGTCATGTAGACGCGGACCTTGTTGCCGTCACGGATGGGTTCTTCGGCCCCTTCCTCCAGATCGACACCGTCTGCCGCGGCCTGCTGGCGCGCATCTTCCCACATCGGGTCGTTGCGGTCCCAGACATTGACCGGGTTCACCTTCGACCGGTGAACGATGATCGAGTCATGAGGCTCTGCAAAGGTCGGGCCGTCGTGGACCACTTTCATCTTGTCGCCCGAGATGTCGATCAGCTGCTCGTTCTCGGGCTTCAGCGGACCCACGTTCAGGAAGCGGTCTTTCGAGAACTTATTCATCGAAATCAGCCACTTGCCGTCCGCCTCGGCCGTTTCGCCCATCGAGGTCGAGTTATGGCCGGGCTGATAATGCACATCCACCTTGTCGACAATGGGATCGACGTCCGCACCCGCATAGGCTTCGATGGCCTTGGCGATGTCCCATTTCACCACCTGGCTGTCCAGGAACAGGGTGGTATAGGCATTGCCCTTGCCGTCGAACGCGGTGTGAAGCGGGCCAAGGCCCAACTGCGGTTCAGCAACGATGGCGGAACGCGGATCGGCATTGTCAGCAAACAGCGCGTCGACTTTCTCCACATCGATCACGGACACGGTCGGCGACAGCTTACCGTTGATCATGATGTGTTTCTTGTCGGGCGCGGCGTTCACACCGTGCGGCGAGTTCGGGATCGGGATATAGCGGGTCAGGTTGCCGCCAGCCTCTTTGCGGCCGTCCACGACCTTGACGCCGTTCAGTTCCTGATAGTTCCCGGCGGCCACGGCCTCTTCGATGCCCTTGAGGTTGAACACGACCACATGGTCCAGCTCGTTCTCGGTCATCTCGGCCAGGTTCATACCCATTTCCGAGTTGTACGAGGTCGAGAAGGCGTATTTGCCCTGATAGTCGCAGTCGGTGTTGTCGAGGTTGCCCGACACCATCACCTGCCACGCGATCTCCATCGTGTCACCGTCGATGGCGGTGAAGATGTTCACGTATTGCGACGGATCGTCGAGGATCTGACCATCATTCACCAGCGGCGCTTCATGCTCACCATTGGCAAAGACGTAGCCGGTGCGCGGGTATTTCTGCGGACGCAGGCCGTGGATGTCGTGCGCGTTCGGGATCTCGATGATCTTGTCGCATTTCATCACGTCACAGCGCACACGGGCCACGCGGGTGTTGGCCTTGTCATTCATGAACAGATAGCGGCCGTCATAGGTGCCATCGGTGAAGGACATGTGCGGGTGGTGCAGGTCGCCGTTGTCGTAAGTCACCTTGCCGTTTGCGGCCAGGAATTCCTTGGTTTCGGGCAGCAGGCCCTCGGTCAGGATTTTCAGTGACTCGTTGGTCTGACCCCAGCCCGTGGCCGAGCAGCGGTTGAACACCGGAACCCGCATCAGTTCGCGCATGGACGGCACGCCCATAATGCGCAGTTCACCGGTCTGGCCCGAAGACCAGAAGCCGTAATACTCGTCCAGTTCGCCCGGTTCCAGCGCGGCATTGGCGGCAGCGCTGGCTTGCTTGGCCGTCATCAGGGTCGAGCCCAGGCCGGTCCCGGCAATCACCGCGCCGGTGGCGGTTGCCCCCAGCATCCCGCGGCGTGTGATGTTCAGTTTGTTTTCATTGTCCGACATGATCGTTCCTCCTTTTTTAGGAAACGGATTGCGGTTTGGCGTTCGGATGGTTCGCCGGTGGTCGTCCGAGAGGGGTCTTGAGGTTGACCGACCCTGTCTTGGCCCGCCGTTTTAGCTGGCGGATAACGACGGGACATTTCGTCTCGGACTGATAGAGCACCTGGCAATGCAGACAGGTGACGCACTCGTTCGGGTTGATCTCACCTGTGGGGTGGATCGCCTGAACGGGGCATTCGTTGGCGCAGGTCTGACAGGGGCTGCCGCAATCGGGGTAACGGCGCAGCCAATCGAACATGCGGATACGGGCAGGGATCGCCAGCGCTCCGCCCAGCGGGCAGAGGTAGCGGCAATAGAACCGTTCGATGAACAGCCCAATCCCCAGCAGGGCCAGCGCAAAGACCACAAAGGGCCAGTCACGCATGAATTTCAGAATGATCGCGGTCTTGAACGGCTCGACCTCGGCGTATTTCTCGGCCAGCGGGATCGAGACAAAGCTGATGCCGAAGAGAACGAGGAAGATCATGTACTTCGCAGGCCAAAGCCGTTCGTTCAGGCCCCAAGGCAGGGTCCATTGCGGAACCTTCAACGCGCGCGCGATCTTGTTGGTCAACTCCTGTAGTGCACCAAACGGGCACAGCCAGCCGCAATAGGCCCCGCGCCCCCAGAACAGCAGCGCAGCGGCGACAGCGAACCACTGAATGAAGACCAGCGGGTCCAATAGGAACGCGTCCCAGGAAAATCCGGTCCGCAAGCTTCCGGCCAGTGCCATCAGATTCACCACACTCAACTGCGCATTGGCGTACCAGCCAATGAAGAACAGCGTCATGGTCAGGTATCCGATGCGGAACCAGTAAAAGACGCGCGCGTTCATGGTGGCGTGGAACTGGAAGAAGAAAGTCGCGGTCAGCACCAGCAGCATGACGATAAGAACGCCGATCTCGACGGTGCGGTCCTTCCAGATGCGTTGCCACAAAGCAGCCTTGGCAGCGGCTTCGCCGGTGGCATCATCGACAACAACGGGGGCAGCGACGGGCAGCAGGTACTGTTCCGGCAACTTGTAGCCCAGGTCGAAGGTCAGAAAGGTTTTTTCGACCGCACCCACGGCGCGCTGCACCAGCAGTTGCAGGCGGAAGGGTGCGGCGGGGTCGAACTCGGCGTCGGCCGGGATCTTGAAGATGTCGAGTTCGGTAAAGCTGGGCGCATCCGGCGCGGCCACTTCACCCAGACGACGCTGTTGACGGTCGAAGAACCGCACCGAACTGTCGCCCTGAATCAGTTGAACCCGGTCGAAAATCCCGCCACGCACATAGCCCGAGCCTTTGAAACTATAGGCGCCGCGCCCCAATACCAGAATGGCCTGCTCGCCTTCGTCCAGCCAGTTGATCAGGTTCTGGTATTCAGCCTCACCCAGCAGCGACTTGCCGATGGACGGCACCGAAACCAGTGCCACGTGCATGTCGATGAAGGTATCATCGGGTTCGCCGGGTTCGGGGCGTCTGATGGCGCGCTGATCTCCGGTGGCCTCGAAGGCGGCATTCACCTGGCCGATATCCAGCGTCATCCGCCGGACCGAACCGTCGCCCGAAAGTGTCGTCCAGTCGAAAACAGCATTCTGCGCCATGTCGACTTCGCGTTTCGGTCCATCGGCCTTTACCGGAGACAGTCCACCCAGCCCCAACGCGCGCGCCACTTTGATACCACCACGCACAAGGCTGTCGTCAATCACCATGATCGTCACGGTCGCGCCCGAGATGATGTCCAGGTCATGCCCTTCACCGCCGGTTTCGGCCTCACGCTTGAGGTCCAGGCCGGCATAGCCTTCGGTCAGCTCGACCATGCGCGAATTGGGGATGCCGATCAGAACGATCGGTTCCGAGTGTTTGACCAGTTTCACACCGGTCAGGACCGCGTCACTGTCTATGGCCGCCACCACGTGAATGGGTTTGCCGGAATAACCGGTGGTGCCGACGAAATCAGATGTCAGGAACGCCCAGGCAACCGTTTCGCCCCCCTTCAAAACCGGGGCAACGGGTATGTCATCGCGGACCGGACCAAAGGCATCGGCTTCTGGAACCAGATCGGCAGGAGCAATTTCGGGCAGAAAGCTGGCGAGGCTGTCGGCATGCGCGCTGATCGCCATCAGGCAGGACAGGGTGAAGGCCAGCAGGAAATGGATTGCGCGACTTACGACCATGGCGCACCTCCGATTACTTGGGTGGATGCCATGGACGTGCGCAGGGCGCGTTCAGATTCTTCTTTGGTCAAATGCGGGGGACCCCGGGTTTCGGGCCATAGCCATTTCGGGCTGTACAAATCGCACAGGCGCTGGTTCGCGACGTGTACAAGCCGCACATCTCCGGCCTGCACGACAAGCGGCAGGTCTGGCAGCGGCGCTGCCGTCGTCACCGCGCAAAGCGCACAATCGGCGCATTTCGGACAGGGCGCGGTCGGGTCGTCGGTATCTTCTTCCAGATCAACCTCAACCCAGACCGCCCCTGCCTCCGAGCAGATCTCGATCCACATGCTGTCGCCGGAACTCGCCAGTGCCGGGCCAAGCATTTGTAACAGCAACAGGAATATGCCCACCAAACCGCACACCGCGCGGGACACGCGATCAAACAAGTTATGCGGAGGGCGGAAGGTGGGCATTGAGAATCCAACTCGGCGTTCTTTCCCGAACCCTATGGGATTCTCTCAAGCAGAAACTTGACTTAGGTCAGGTCCGAGAAAATTTGCACCTATTCATCGGCCTCATCCATCAACCCGCGCAGCCAGCGCCCGGCCAGCCATGTCGCTGGAATCCCTAAAGGAATCGACCAAAGGATCGCCGGAACTGGTTCAATTGCGCCGAAACCGGCGCTGTGCAGGATCAGGCCAAGCAAAAACAGGTTGATGGCCACGGTCAGTGCCGTGGCCGGGTACAGCAGTATGGCCAGTTTCCAAACTGGCCATCTGCCCTCAGTGGCTGGTGCCTTCCGAGAAGGTGATCTTGTTCCAGACATTGTATTTCCCCGAAGGTTTGCGCATCGGCAGACGGCGAACTTCCTCCAGCGTCTGCGCATCATAGACGATCACCGCGCCGTCATCCTCCCAGATCGAAACCAACGCATGGCTGCCGTCCTTGGTAAATTCTACATGGGCCACGGTTTTGCCCGGAGCAGGCCGCAAAGTTTTTATGATTTCAAGGCTTTGCTTGTCGATGACATGCATCGCATCCTTGTTGGGTCCAAAGAACACGTCGGCCCAGACGTAGGGTGAGTTCTCATGGCTGCGCATGAAGAACCCGGGCCCTTCGGTCTTGATCCGCTTGACGGTTTCCCATGTCTGCATGTCGATCACCGACACCGTGCCATCGGTCAGATGCGGAGTGGCCATCACGGTTGTATCACCGTGCTGCCATGTGATGCCCGACCCCAGATGCGGCATCCCCGGCAGGTCCAGATCGGCCACTTTCTGACCGATGACCAGGTCGATCACCTGCCCGCCTTTACCATCACGGGACGCACCCATGACGTATTCGTAGCTCTGATCGAAAAAGAAATCGTCCAAATAGTCCGGCGTCGTGATCTTGCGCACCGGGAAGGGGTTGGGGTTCTTGAACTGCCCTTCGATGCGGAAGTCATGACCCAGCCCGGATTGCGGCGGGTTGGCGCCATAAAAGACCTCCCATATCTCGGGCACATCTTTCAGCGCCAGAACAAAACTCTCGCGCGGCGGAGCCTGATACACGGCCGAAACACGGCTGCCCTTGCCCTTCTTGCCTTTGATCTCGATGACCTTGGCAACCGACAGATCCTCTGTCGACAACAAGGTCAGGGTGTTGGGCAAGTAATTTGCCACGGCCACCCATTTGCCGTCGCCGGACATGGCGATGTTACGGCTGTTCAGGCCGGCGCGCACTCGACCCACCTGTTTCAACGCCCAGATGTCATATTTCTGCACCCAGCCGTCGCGCGACATGATGAAGACATATCGTCCGTCGGGGCTGAACTTTGGCCCGCCATGCACGGCAAAGGGGGTCTCGAACCGGTCGAGAACTTCGAACGTGTCACCATCCAGAACGCTGACATGGTGATCGCCGGTTTCAACGACCAGCGTGATGTTCATGGGGTCACTGTCCCAGACAGGGGCATCAACCGATGTGTAATCCTCGTCCAGGGCACGGCTGGCCATAATCTCGGCCTCGCCCCAATCCGGGTCGGTCTCCAGCGGCGATTTAAGCCAACCTGCCAATTCCTCGACCTGCAAGGCGTCAAGCTCATGCGAAAACCCCGGCATCTGTGTCGCCGCCCGCCCTTCGGCAATTACTGCGGCAACACGGGGGCCGCGCATGCGTTTCAAGGTCTCGGGGATCAGCGCCGGACCCACACCGCCCAGACGGCTCTCACCGTGGCACGATGCGCAATGCTCGGCATAGTCTGAAGGCGCATCCGCCCATGCCGCCCCGACACTGAGGATCGAACACAAGACCCCGATCTTCATCTTTTTACAAATACTCCCGCCGGAGGCTTCAGAACTCACCACCCGCACAGGTGCTGGGTGAACAGAACGCCCATTATCAAAAGAACTGATGCGCCGGATCATGACGTTTCCCCCGGAACGGCGTGACCTGCAGACGTTCGCCCGCGTCGTCCACGCCGATTTCTTGATTTGACAGATAGCAGGCCGGATCTTCGGCCCAGGGATCGCCGGTCAGTTGCAAGGCGCGAATGCGGGTGTTGCCGCCACACACATCCTTCAGCTGACAGGCGCCACAGCGCCCCTTCAGCGGGCGGGGGCGCGTGCGCAGCATGGCCAGCATCGGGTCATCACTGGTCCAAAGTTCTGAAAACGATTTTGTCTTCACGTTGCCGACCGTGTAGTCGGACCAATAAGTGTCGGGATGCACGCGACCGAGATTGTCGATATTGGCAACACCCAGACCGCTGGAGTTGCCACCCCATGCGGCAAGATGTTCGCGCACATGCGCCTCTTTCTCTGCATCGAAACGCGAACGTACCCAGTTCAGAAAATACCCGGCATCCGCGTCGTTGTTGCCGGTGACGATATCCAGCGGTCGCCCTCCAGAGGCCGCCTCCCATGCGCGCTCCAACAACAGGTCCAATCCCTTGCGGGTGAGCAGATGCTCGGCATCCTCGCCCCGGTTCTTGTCGCCACGTCCGGCATAGACCAGGTGGGACAAGTAGAACTTGTCCACTCCCTCGTCGTCACACAGTTTCAGCAGGTCGGGCAGGTGATGCTGGGTCCCTTCGGTCAGGCAAAAACGCAGACCAACCTTGATGCCGCGTTTCTTGCATTCACGTACGCCGCGCAGGGCGTCGGCAAAAGCACCCTTGACCCCACGGAACCAATCGTTCGTGGCCCCGATCCCGTCCAGCGAGATGCCGACATAGCTGAACCCCACATCGGCGATCATGTCAGCGGTTTCGTCGTAAATCCGCGTTCCATTTGTCGACAGCGCCAGCATCGGCACCAGATCGCGGGCGCGTTTCGCGATGTCGAAGAAGTCGAACCGGTCCAGCGGCTCCCCACCCGAGAGGATCAGGGCCGGGACGCGAAACTGGCCCAGATCCTCAAGGGTAACCATGGCTTGCTCGTGGCTGAGCTCACCCGGGAAGGCCACATCCGCCGAGACGGTGTAGCAATGGCGGCACTTCAGGTTGCAGCGCCGTGTCAGGTTCCAGATCACCACCGGCTTCACCGGACCCGGACGCCGTTTGCGCACCGGCGTCGGATTGACCAGTTGATGCATGTATTCGGTCAGGCGGAACATGTTTCAGCCTTTCAATTGCTCTTTGGACTTCAGACGCAGCCCGGTTTTTTTCAGGATGCGTGTAGAATAAAGGATGTCTTTGGCGCGGCAGGCGTCGCCCAGAATGGCCGTGATTTCTGCCCGCTTTTCTTCGACCTCGGTCCGGTCCGAACCATGGACCATGGCAAAAAGGTTATAGGGCCAGTCGGGCAGGGCGCGCGGGCGTTCATAGCAGTGCGTAACATAGGGCAGCGCGCCGATTTCTGCGCCCAGTTCGGCAACACGGTTGTCGTCCACATCCCACACGGTCATTCCGTTCGACGTCATGCCCAGCTTGTAGTGGTTGGGTGCCGCAGCGATACGGCGGATCACCCCGCGCGATTTCAGACCCGCAAGCCGAGAAAGCAAGGCGTCTTCGTCCATGCCCAGGGTTTCGGCCACACTGGCATAGGGGGCAGGGACCAGCGGCAGGCCGCCTTGCAAAGCCTCAATGATCTCTCTGTCTTTTGCGTCGATCATGCTGCCACCCGGAAGCCTATGAAAAATTCCTGTAGTTTGGGGAACTGCAGGACGGCGATCCCGGTTTCCCTTTCGATTGCCTCGGCCGCTGTTGCAATCCCTTCAGGTGTTTCGGTCGCCAGAACGAACCACATGTTCAGCCGGTGCGTGCGTTCATAATTATGGGCCACCTCGGGGTGCGCATTGACTTTGGTTAGGACGGCTTCGAAATTCTCGGGTTCAACAGCCATGGCACAGAGGCAAAAAGCCCCCCCCATGGCGGCTGCGTCGAAGAACGGGCCAAACCGGGTAATCACACGCTCTTTCTTCATCCGGGACAGGCGATTCAGCAAATCGCTTTCAGATATGCTCAACGCGTCTGCCACGGCGGCGTAGGGGTTCGGTACCAATGGCAGGTCGTCCTGCATCCTGTTCAGGATTCTGCGATCAATTGCGTCGAGTGTCATGCGGCGGACTCCTTCGGTTGGATCAGCGCGCCGGTCTGTTTGAAGCAGCGGGTCGAAAACAGAACCTTGTGCCGCGCACCGGTCAGCTCCTGAAGCTCGGTCGCGCCAGCCAGCACCTCATACGCTTCGCTCCGCGAGCGGGCGTGGATCATGGAATAGAGCCGATAGGGCCAGACCCCCTCGACCGGATTGCGTTCGTAACACAGGGTGATCCCGGGATGGGCCGCAAGGGCCGGTCCAGCAGTGTCAATCTGATCGGCGGGAAGGTCCCAGACGACCATCGCGTTGGCAGACCATCCGAGTGCACGGTGACGCACGATGACGCCCAAACGCGAGATGATGCCCGCCTCGTGCAGGCAGCGAATGCGCGTCATTACATCTTCGGGCTCTCGACCCAGCGACCGGGCCAGCGCCGCGTAAGGGTCACCGACAAGTGACAGGCCCGAGCTCAGTGACTGGAGCAAATCACGGTCACCGTCCTGCATGGCCGACCGGTCGATCCGACGCGCGCTGGGAACGCGTCGCGCGCCACCGGACATGCGGAACCCCAGATCTACGTTGAAGGGGCGCACCAGCCGCAGGTCGAGAACGCGAAGTCCGGTTTTTTTTCTGATCCGGGCCAGCGTGTTGTCGACATGTGCGCGATCCGGCCCGGTGGCGACGAACCAGAGGTTCCAATCATCTTCCCGCTGGTAGTTATGGTTCACGCCCGGTTCCGCGTCGATCAGGGCAGCAATCTTTTCAATGCGGTGCTCAGGTGCCGCAACCGCAGCCAGCGTGCTTGCGGAAACCGCGCCGGGCGCGATGGTCGCCCCGACACGCGTGATCCGGCCTGCCGCCCGCATGCGGGCCAGCCGGTCGATCACATCGGCCTCGCTGAGCTTCAGTGTGTCGGCCACAACTTGGAAAGGGCGTTCGGTGACTGGAAAGTTGCGCTGGAAATCATCCAGAAGGTGGCGATCGATCGGGTCGGTGATATGGCACATGGGTTACAGGCCTGTTCTGTGCGCGCGGGCGGTGAAGAAGATGCCCGATGGGCTGTCCGCTTCGATTTCACGCAGTTTTTCAAATGTTTGCGTGTCGTAGATCATGACCTTGTTGGCATCCCGGACGCTGATCCAGACCTCATGCCCGCGCGGCGTGAACTCCATATGCAGTACGGCGGGGCCGGGTTTGAATTCGTGGATGATGTCCTTGCTGACACTGTCGATGACCTGGATCGTATCGTTCAGCGGGTGGGCGAAGTTGACCCAGACCTGCCGCCCGTCGGGCCGGGCCATTGCAAAGACCGGCTGGCCATGGGTTTGGGTGCGCCCGGTCTCGGTCAGGGTATCGGCGTCGATCCACAAGACCTCGTGATGGCCAACAGCAGGCAGAACGAATTCACGACCGGTCAGCGCCCAACCTTCAAGATGGGGCATCTTGTAGACGGGCACCTCTTCTTGCCCGCGCCCGTAATCGGACAGCACGCGGATGGGTTCCGGGGTGTCAGCCCAGAGGTCCAATGCCGTTAGGCCATCCTCGCCAAACAGGCCTGTGATATAGGTCCGGCCATTTGCGGTTATCAAAGCGTCGTAGGGGTTTTCACCCATGTTGGGGATTTTGGTGATTTCCGGCCTACCTGAGGAAAAATCGGCAATCCAAGTCTCGCCCGTGTCCCACATGGTGAACACGAACCGCCGACCGGGCGCGTCAACCAGGCCGATGGTTTTGCTGCCGGTCGGAATGTCCGCGACCATTTCAAGCGTATCGGAATCGAACACGCGCACGCCGCCGGGTTCATAGTTGGACACTGCCACCAGCGTACCATCGTCAGAGATTGCGCCGCCGATGGCGTTGCCCGCCTGTACAACACGATTGGCAATCTGGCGGGTGACGATGTCGACCTTGGTCAGACCTCCATCGCGGCCGAACACGTAGGCGAAACGTTCGTCGGGCGAATAGACCAGCGACGCATGAGACAGATCGCCCAGGCCTTCGATCCGGGCCAGCGCCGTGCGCTCGGATTGATCGACCAGCAGGACTGAACCCTGCGCCCGTTCGATCACCAGCCCGAGGTCGCCGGTGGCGGTGGGTTCCGCCTGCGCAGTGGACATCATAAGGGTTGCGGCAAGGCCGAGGATGAGCTGTTTCATTGTGCCTCCGGTTCCAGCAGGTAGCGGGCGATCCACTCGGCCTCTTCTTCCGTGATCAAGGGGCGCCAGGGCGGCATCGCGGTGTCCGGGATTCCGTCAAGGATGACGCCGGTCAAAACTTCGGCGTCGTAATGTGCAAGAGTTCCCGCACGCAAGTCGGGGCCCAGGCCCCCCTTCAAAGACAACCCGTGGCACGATCCGCAATCCTGATGGACAAGCCGCTTCAGAGCGTTGGGGTCCAGCGTATCAGCGGCAATTGCCGAGGTTGCCACCAGCACGGCAATGGTCAGGACGGTGCGCCCGGCCCATCCTGACTGCGGATTATTGCGGGCCGGCGCGGTATTTCGGCGACCGAGCCTAGCCATGAGCCTGTTCCAATAACTCAGCCACGGGTCGCTCGGAATACAGCGAAACGACCTGGCCGATGATGAACAGGGTAGGGGCCGCAAGTTCCGCCTTACGTACATCCGCAGCTAAGCGATCCAGCCGGGAAACAAGGCGGCGTTCAGCGCGCGTGGTGGCCTTGGCGACGGCCAGAACCGGGGTCGATCCGGGCAGGTTTTCTGTCATCAGACCCATGGCAATCTGACCGATATTGGCAACGCCCATATAAACCACCAGCGTCGAATCCGGGTCGGCCAGACGTTTCCAGTCCAGATCCAGGACCTTGTCTGCCTGCCGGTGCCCGGTGACATATTGGACTGAGGTCGCAAGGCCCCGATGGGTCAGTGGCACGCCCGTTGAACAGGACGCGCCTTGTGCCGCTGTAATACCGGGCGCGTATTCGACCTCGACTCCGTGATCCATCAGATAGGCGGCCTCTTCCGAACCGCGGCCAAAAATCATCGGGTCGCCGCCTTTCAGGCGCGCCACAGTATGGCCGGCGCGGGCCTCTTCCAGCAGGATTTCGTTGATGCGGTCTTGTGGGACAGTGTGGCATTTCGGGGCTTTGCCGACAGGTATGAGTCGTGCCCCTTCGGTGTGCATGGCAAGGATTTCGTCCGAGACCAATCGGTCATAGACCACCACATCCGCCTGTTGCAGCATCCGCAGGGCGCGCAGGGTCATCAGCTCCGGATCACCCGGTCCGGCACCAATCAGAAAAACCTTACCGCTCATGTGCAAACTCACTTGTCCTGAATGTCGTCGGAACCCGGTGTTTCCTGCGCGAATCCAGTGTGATTACGGGACGTTGCTGGGTGAACCGGGCGTGTCATGACGGCAGGTTGGCGCATTCACGGTTCAACCTCCTTGACATAAGTTAAGGAGCGCGGGATTTGCATCCGCGCTCCTTACTTCTGCCCGTATGTCTGCTTCTGCTCAGGGATCTACTGTGATCATTCCGATCATGTTCTGTGTCTCCCAATGCGGACCGCACAGATAGTCCTGCGGCCCCGGGGTGAGGAAGGTCAGATCAACCGTTTCCTCGGGAAACAGCCGGTCGCTTTCAGGTTCGCTGCCGTCTTTCAGCAGCACGCTGTGGCTGGTGCGTTTGTCCACGTTCACCCAGCGGACCGTGGTTCCTGCTTTGACGGTCAGTTCGGCAGGGCAGAAATTGTATTTGTACATCAACACAACTTCGGCGTCCTCAACGGCTGACGATGGTTGGCCGAACAGTTCGACATAACGTTCTTCGGCCTCGGCGCAGATTGCGGCTGTGTCTTCGTCGGCCGCAAGCACCGGTGATGCCAGAAACAAAAGTGCAGGAAGAAGTCTTTGGGTTTTCATGATCCAATTCTCCTTACTGAAAGGTTGGGGGCCGGATCCTCCGGCCCCCAACCTTTACTGTTTCACCACGTTGATATTCGCGCTGTCGTCGTCCAGCGCGAGGCTGGTGTTCAGCGTCACATGGTGGAATCGCGCACTGGCATAGTCATCGTGGATTGCAAAGCCGACCGTATAGGTCTGCCCGGGTTCCAGCGGCACATCACCCGGCGCACCGGAGTTCAACGGCCGCGTAAACACGACAGTCCACATTCCGCCGGAAAGCTCGGCCGAGGCAGCGATTTCACCGTCATTGACCACGCGCTGATCCAGCAGATAGCCGTTGGTGGCACTGCCATCGGCATAGACCCGCATCAGGTCAAGATAGGTGCCGTCGGCCAGGTATTGCTCAATCTGCTCGGCAGACTGCAGCTTGTCCCAACCACCCAGGGGCTTGCCACCGCGGCCTTTGACCTCAACCTCGGTGCGGCTTTCGCTGATGTATTTGGTCACTGTGTCCTGCGCGGTCAGACGTCCCGTAACATCACCATTGGCGGCAATGGCATCCGCACCCGGGTCAAAGGGCATGTAGCTGTTGTCGGCGTGACATGAAGCCCAGCAACCCACTTGATCACCCAGCTCAATATCTGTGCCGGTGATCATCATGGCGACCTTGATCTGGTTGTCGGGGTCCATTTTGCCGCCATCAACGAACGGGGCAGGGCTATGGCCCGCATCCGGCCATTGCAGGCGGATATAGAGGTTTTCATCGTCATGCGCTGCCTGAACGGTTGCGTCGATCACCCCACGTTTGCCCGGGATCGGGGTCGGTTCCAGTTCGCCACCGGCAACGATCTTGTTTCCGATGGTGTCCAGTTCCTTGGCGTGACAGGTCGAACACTGATCGCCCCCCTTGGTCAGCGGACGGGCACCGCCGTGGGTCTTGCCGTTCTGCACCCATTCGAAGGACGCCTGACCGGGATAGAAGAGTTTCAGGTCCGCACTGGTCACGGCATTCCAGTCGATGTTCGAAGCGACGTCGCTGCCACCGCCGCCCGCAGGCGCGGCCGAGGCCTCTCCCGCAGCGTTGGCGCGTTCTTCCGCCACAGCGGCGTCAACAGCGGCCGCAATCTGGGCCTGAACAGCCTCTTGCTGGGCTTGTTTGGCGGCTTTTTCCGCGTCGGCCTCGGCGGCCTCCAAGGCTTCGATCTTCTCGAGGCTGGCCAGATATTCTGGCGGGATCGGCCGGACAAACGCAGGGTTCGGGGCTTCCAACTCTTCCAGATACTCGTCGGTTGCACGGTCCCGGATGTTCGAGTGCGCAATCCCCTTGTGGCAATCGATACAGGTCTGACCGGTTTCCATCGCGTTCAGGTGTTGCTGACGGGCGCGGGGTTTCTGGAATTCGGGCATCATCGATTCGAAATCGTGGCAGTTACGGCACTCGCGCGAGTCGGTAGCCTTCATCCGCTCCCATTCGTTCATCGCCAGATGGATGCGTTTGGCTTCGAATTTCTCTGGGGTGCTGATGGTCCCGACCATTTTGCCATAAAGCTCTTTGGAGGCCTGGATTTTGCGGATGATCTTGTGGGTCCAGTCCTTGGGCACGTGGCAGTCTGAACAGACCGCGCCCACGCCGGAACGGTTCACATCGTGGATCGTGCCGGTGTATTCGGTGTATATATAATCGCGCATCTCGTGACACGAGACACAGAACTTCTCGGTGTTGGTCGCTTCCATGGCGGTGTTGAAGCCGCCCCAGAAGATGATGCCTGCAGCAAAGGCGGCAGCGAGACCGGCCACGGGCATTCCCCACAGGAAATACCGGCGCCAGATCGGTGGTTTTTTATCCGGTTCGGAGGTCATATCCGTGCTCCGTTATGGCTGTCTTGTCAGGCCTTGTGTGGCAGGCCGGTGAGTTTGGCTGATAGGTCAAACGAGGAAAGGGCGGGCGAGGGGCCCGCCCTTTCCGGTTCTGGATGCGATCCCGTCAGGTGACGTGGTTCGAACGGTTGTAGACGTTGAACTTGCCGGTCGGGGCATAAAGCCCTTCGATGCGGCCAATTTCTTCCAGCGTCTTGGCGTCGAAGATCACGATCTGACCGTTGGGTTCTTTCGAATCCGACAGGTTCCATTTGGAAACCCAGACCTCGGTACCATCCGCGTTGAACTCGAAGTGAACAGCGGCGCTGCCTTCATCTTCGGTGATCTGGATGGTTTTTACGATCTCGCCGGTCTCTTTCGAGATGACCTGAACGGACTGCTGAATTTCCGGTTCCGGATGTTTGGTCTGGTCAGCCCAGATGTAATCCGAATTCGGGTGTGTGCGGATAAACAGGCCGGGGCCGTCGGTTTCCACTTCGTAGCAAACCTTCCAGGCATCGTCCGGACGGTTCTCTGGGTCGTTGCCCCAGACGGTCACGGCACCAACACCAAGGTGGGTTGTACCGGCAACCGGACCACAATTCGGGTCAACCCAGTTGGCGCCCGGGCCGGGGTGCGGCAACGCAGCCGTGTCGATCATCGCCTCAAGCTTGTGAGTTTCGGTGTCGACGACAACCATCTTGTTCGACGCGTTCGCGGCGATCTGGAAGTAACGGCCTGTCGGGTCGAAGAACCCGTCATGCAGGAACTTGGCACTGTCGATCTTGTCGATCCGCAGGTTCTCAAGGTCGGTATAGTCGACCTGCCACAGCTGACCCAATTCCTTGATCGCGACAATCCAGGTTGGCTCGTTCGGTGTGGTGTAGATTGCAGCCACGCGGGCCTCTTCCACATAGTCCCCGTCCACGTTCACGCCGCGTGTCGACACAACCTTGACCGGTTCCATGGTCTGGGCATCGACGATTGCGAAATGCGGCGGCCAGTAACCACCACCGATGACGTATTTGCCGTCGCCGGAAACGGCCACATCGCGGGCGTCGTAGGCAATCTTGACCTCGGAAACCAACATATTCTCAGGTTTCTGCCAGAGGTCGATCTTGGTCATCTTGCCGTCGCGGCCCATGGTGTACCAGAAGCGGCCCGGATGTTCCGGTTCGGTAGTGCTGTGGTGTTCGGATGCTTTCAGAACGTGGACAGCGTAACCGGTCGGGATGTGTGTCAGCACTTCTTTGGTGTCGCCGTCGATCACGGCCACTTTACCTACGTCACGTTCGATGACGACAAAGAAGTTCTCCCAGTTGCGGCCATGCAGCGGTTCGGTCGGATAGTCGGCTTCTTCGACATAGACCTTGCGTGTCGCTTTCATCTGTTCCAGCGACATCTCAGGCGGCTTGGGGGCCTCCATCATAATGTATGTCGCCATGTCCTTTATTTCCTGCTCGGTCATGATGTCCGAGAAGTTGTTCATGCCGCCTTCGGTCCCCCAGGCGATGATCTTTTCAAGACGTTCCTGCCCAAGCGCGAGGGTGCCGCCTTCGGTCACGGTGCCATCGGCTGCGGTTTTCTTCCAGTGGGGTTCAAGGTTTTTGCCTGTGGCGCCTTTACGCAGAACGCCGTGGCAACCTGCGCATTGCTCGAAATAGAGCTGTTTGGACGATTCAAACGCTTCGTCGCTCAATGTTGGCTCTTCGGCGAAGACTGGTGCAGCGACGCTGCCCAGCAGCATCGCCAAACCGACCCCAAAGGCGCGGCCAGTTTTGTTGTAGCTGATTCCAAGTGACATGATCACTCTCCATTTGCTGGTGAGGCAGGCTGGAGACTGAAACATCACGGAGATGTTATCCTTGACCAAAGTCAACGGAAGGGACGGAAACGGGTTTGTACACAGACTGAAATGCAAAAATAATTCCTAATAAAACACGTGTTTCCGGGTCATGTTTTGCGACGGTTTTGATTTTGGTTAAGTCATCCGGGCCGCCGGGCTGCTACGTGTGGCAAAACGGTCTAGGAGAGCAGAAATGCCCACGATCATCACCCGTATTTTTGGTGAAGGATTCCGAGTTTTTTTCCTGTCTGCAGGTCTCTACGGCTTGTTTGTCGGCCTTGTCTGGGGGCTGTGGCTGGCGGTGCCGTATTTGGCACCGGATTACGGCATGACACCGCCTATGTGGCACGCGCATGAGATGATTTTCGGCTATGCCACAGCAGCTTTGGGAGGGTTCTTCCTGACCGCGGTGCCGAACTGGACCGGTGCGCCCGACGCGCGGGCTCGCTTCATCGCACTGGCGGCAGGGGTCTGGCTGGCCGGCCGGATGGCAATGTGGTTTTCCGGGATACTGCCGCCGCTTGTGGTCGCGGTTTTGGATCTGGCCTTTGTGCCAATTCTGGCAGCCAAGATCGCCACACTGCTCATCCGCCGTCCCAAGCCGCAGAACATGGTGTTTCTCCTGCTGCTAAGCCTCATCTGGGTCGCGAACCTGCTGACCCATCTGGAATGGGCTGGTATTACAAGCGACACACTGCAAACAGGTCTGCGAGCAGGCTTGCTGACACTCTGTGCGATGATCGCCATTCTGGGGGGCCGGATCACTCCCGCCTTTACACGCAATGCAATGAAACGCGCCGGAGAGCCCGAGGCGAACTGGCCGGTCTCGGTGGCGGGCCTGGACAAGGCGGGCATGATTCTGGCCTTGGTTCTGCCCTGTGGCGTTCTGGTATTGGGCGCGACGGGCACGGCCGGAGTGCTGGGGCTGGCCCTTGGCGGTGTGCAAATCCTGCGCATGTTGCGCTGGCGCATGATCTGGTCCGCGCGGCAGCCAATCCTGCTCGCGCTGCACCTGGGACTTGGAATGCTGGCGCTGGGGCTGATTCTTTGGGGGCTTGCGGCATTGGGTTTCGGCAACGAGGTTGCTGCGCTGCACGTTCTGGGCATCGGTTGCGTGGGCGGCATGACCCTTGCGGTCATGAGCCGAGCTGCGCTGGGGCACAGCGGACGGGATCTGATCGCACCCGGCCCGATGGTCGTGGCCTATGGACTGATGGCCGCGGCAGCGATCTCGCGCTGGATCGCGGCGGATATGGAATCTGGCTATCTAGTTGCGATGCTGCTGTCCGATGGTCTCTGGGTCAGCGCATTTGCGCTGTATCTGATCGCCATGTGGCCTGCACTGACGGGTCCACGACTGGGGCGCTCGACCTGAATTTCAATTCCTGTCGCAAGTCTTGACTTTCGTTAAGGCGATACCATGACCCACCCGCCATTCTGAGCAAACTAGCTAATCTGCGCAAAGGAGAGCGCGATGCGAGAAGTCATGACAAAGAGCATGGCTCGCAATATATTCTATGGCGGGTCACTGTTCTTCATTCTAATCTTTCTGGCCCTGTCGGCCCATTCCCACCTGTATATCGTCAATTCCGAAAACGCGGCAAAGCTTGACGACAGTGTGGTTCGCGGCAAGCACGTCTGGGAAAAACACGCCTGTATCAACTGTCACTCGATTCTCGGCGAAGGGGCCTACTTCGCTCCCGAAGTCGGTAACGTGATGACCCGTTGGGGGGTGCTGGACGACCCGGAATCAGCCTTTGAATCCCTCAAGGGCTGGATGGAGGCGCAGCCGACCGGCATTCCCGGTCGCCGACAGATGCCCAATTTCAACCTCAGCGACGAAGAACTCCGCGACCTGACCAACTTCCTGATCTGGACGGACAATATCGACGCTCAGGGCTGGCCGCCCAACGAGGCAGGCTGAGAAAGGGACAAGGACAATGAAATACGAATCCCAAAAAATCGCCTACGCCTACTTCGCAGTGGCAATGGGCCTGTTCGCGATCCAGGTGATCGGCGGCCTGCTGGCCGGACTGATCTATGTATCGCCAAACTTCCTGAGTGAGCTTCTGCCGTTCAATATCGTGCGGATGCTTCACACCAACTCGCTGATCGTCTGGCTGATCCTGGGCTTCTTCGGCGCTGCTTACTTCCTGATCCCGGAAGAGGCCGAGCGCGAGATCCACTCGCCCAAGCTGGCCTATCTGCAGCTGATCATTCTGGTCGTCGGCACGCTGGGCGTGGTCGTGACCTATGTCTTCAACCTGTTCGAAGGCAACTGGCTGCTGGGCAAAGAAGGGCGCGAGTTCCTGGAACAGCCCAAATGGGTCAAGGCGGGTATCGTCGTGGCTGCGCTGATCTTCCTTTACAACGTGTCGATGACCGTTCTTAAGGGCAAGAAGACCGCTATCACCAACATCCTTCTGTTGGGTCTGTGGGGTCTGGCGCTTTTGTTCCTGTTCGCTTTCTACAACCCCGGCAACCTGTCACTCGACAAGCAGTACTGGTGGTACGTTGTCCACCTGTGGGTCGAAGGCGTGTGGGAACTGATCATGGCCTCGATCCTGGCCTATCTGATGCTAAAGCTGACCGGTGTTGACCGTGAGGTGGTCGAGAAATGGCTTTATGTCATCGTCGCCGCCGCACTGTTCTCGGGCATCCTCGGCACCGGCCACCACTATTACTGGATCGGTACACCCGCCTACTGGCAGTGGATCGGATCGATCTTCTCGAGCCTCGAGGTGATCCCGTTCTTTGCAATGATGGCCTTTGCCTTCGTCATGGTCTGGAAAGGCCGTCGTGACCACCCCAACAAGGCCGCACTGTTGTGGTCGCTGGGCTGCGCCACATTGGCCTTCTTCGGGGCCGGTGTCTGGGGCTTCCTGCATACGCTGCACGGTGTGAACTATTACACCCACGGCACGCAGATCACGGCCGCACACGGTCACCTGGCCTTCTACGGCGCCTATGTCTGCCTCAACCTGGCGATCTTCAGCTATGCCATGCCGATCCTTAAGAACCGCGATCCATACAATCAGGTTCTCAACATGGCGTCCTTCTGGCTGATGACCGGCGGTATGGTCTTCATGACCTTCGTGCTGACCTTCGCTGGCACTGTTCAGACACACATGCAACGAGTGGTCGGTGACTACTTCATGGATGTGCAGGATCAGATCGCGATCTTCTACTGGATGCGCCTTGGCTCTGGTCTGGTCGTGGTGCTTGGTGCGCTGCTGTTCATCTACTCGATCTGGGTCCCCCGGAAAGAGGTCATTGAACCCGGCGCAGCTGAAACTCCTGCGGAGTAATGGATATGGACGGCTCCATGCAACTGGGAACGGGGGCGGCTGACGCCCCCTTCTACCTGCCCCAAGGCGACGAATGCGACGTGTTTGCCGCCGCCTATACCAACAACCTGCCGGTTCTGCTGAAAGGGCCGACCGGATGCGGCAAGACCCGCTTTGTGGCCCATATGGCCGCCAGCCTTGGCCGCCCGCTTTACACCGTGGCCTGCCATGATGACCTCGCTGCCGCCGACCTGATCGGCCGCTACCTGCTGAAAGGCGGCGAGACCGTCTGGGTCGATGGCCCGCTGACCCGCGCAGTGCGCGAAGGTGCGATCTGCTACCTTGATGAGGTGGTCGAGGCTCGCAAGGACGTCACCGTCGTTCTGCACCCGCTGACAGACGACCGGCGCATCCTGCCGATCGACCGCACCGGCGAAGAGCTTGAGGCCGCACCCGGCTTCATGTTGGTGGCCTCATACAACCCCGGCTACCAGAACATCCTGAAAACTCTGAAACCCTCGACCCGACAGCGTTTCATCTCGCTGGAGTTCGACTTCCCGTCGCCCGAGATGGAGGCCGAAGTCGTTGCGCAGGAAAGCGGTCTGCCGCTGGAACGATGCAAACCGCTGGTGCGCCTTGCAGGCAAACTGCGCGGGCTTAAGGGTCAGGATCTTGAGGAAGGCGTTTCAACCCGTCTGGTCGTTTATGCCGCAACGCTGATCGCGCAGGGCATGTCCACCGACCGCGCCATCCTTGCCGCCATGATCGAACCTCTGACTGATGACGAGGATATCAAACGCGGGCTCCTCGATCTTGTCACGGCTGTCTTTGGGTGAGGCCGGCCGATGGTCAAGATCGACTTTGAGCCATGGGAACCCGAAGAAACGATCGGGAAACTGTGGCACACCCTTGCCAGCCGCCTCGATGCACCTGAGGTGCATGTTGGAGCCGCGGTCGACCTCTCTGAGGTCGCGGGGCGGCTGGCAGTCCTCTTCCGGGGACTGGGGGGCAGCCCGGGCGTCGAATTGCGCCCGGTCTCTCCTGAAGTTTCGCGCCACCGTCTCGGCTGGCGCCGCCGTCTGGCGACCGAAACCGAACTGATGCCGCGCGCGTCGTTCGACGGGGAAGTACTGCGCCTGCCGGACCGGCTGGCCGTATTCCCAGCGCGCGAAGCAAACGGCGCGCTTTATGTCTGGCTGGCCGCAACTGCCGCCCATGCCGCAACAAGAATTGACGAAGACGATCCTCTGCGCGGCGACCTGCGCGCACTGGTCGCTGCCCGGCACATGGTCGAGGCGACATTGGAAAATGCCCCCGGTCTGCGCCCGCTTTACGCTGAACTCTGCAAGGGCGTTCTGTATCAACGGAACATACCCGGCCTGCCACCACTCGAGGCGGCGGTCGAAGAGGTTGTCCGCAACATGCTGGGTGACCCCGCGCCCCTGTCACCGAAAGCCCAAGAGCTTTTGGCACTGGATGACGATCTCACCGCCCCGCGCGGCTATCAGCATTTCCGCCCGGTCCCGCTGTGGCCCGAGTTGCGCGCCGTCGGGTTTTCCGAACATAACGAGGTTGAAAACCCCGATACCGAGGGTCCGCCCGAAGAATCCGGTGAAAAGACCCACCGCGCGCGGCGCCGGAAATCTGACCAGGCTTCGCGCAGCGACAGTTTCATCCTGCACAAGTTCGAAGCAATCCTCAGCTGGGCTGAGTTTCTGAACATCAACCGTCGTATCGATGATGATGACCCAGACAACGCGAAGAAAGCGGCCGACGATCAGGAGGAGATCGGCCTGGGCCAGATCTCCAAGGCCCCGCCGACCAAGTTGAAACTCCACCTCGATCTTGCGCCAGAAGACGTGAACCGAGAACGCCTGTCAGGCCGCATCCTCTATCCCGAATGGGACGTGCGCACCTGTCAGTACCTGCCCGACCACGTCAACGTTCTGCTGTCCGACGCCGATATCCGCGACGATGCAGCCGAGTTCGGCAAGGACCCCGCCACGGCCCGCCGCATTCGTGCCGTCAAACGCCAGTTCGAAGCCCTGCGCCCCGGTCGGGTCATGACCCGAGGTCATCTGGACGGTGATCAACTCGACATCGAAGCCGCCGTGCGGGCTGCTACCGACCGTCTCGCAAGCGGGGAAAGCAACGAACGCGTCTGGATGCAATCCCGCCCCGAAGCCCGCGATCTGGCGGTGTCGATCCTGCTGGATGTCAGCCGCTCGACCGAAAGCGCCGTCACCGGCCGCGCTGTGATCGACATAGAACGCGAGGCGCTGGCGGCGCTGGCCTGGGGCTTGAATGCCTGCGGCGACGATTTCGCCATCCACGCCTTCAGTTCGCTGAAACGCCAACGCGTATACGTTCAGCGGTGCAAACGTTTTGACGAACCCATGGGGCCAAAGGTCGAGCAACGTATCGCTTCGCTGCGACCGGGGCACTACACCCGGCTCGGAGCCGCAATTCGCCACTGCTCCGCCGACCTTGCCGCGCAATCTCGCAAGCGCCGCCTGCTGCTGGTCATCACCGATGGCAAACCGAACGACCTGGACCATTACGAGGGCCGCCACGGTATCGAGGATACCTGCATGGCTGTGCGCGAAGCCCGCCGTACCGGTCATTCGGTCTTTGGCGTCACCATCGACAAGACCGGCAAAAGCTGGTTCCCGCGCATGTTCGGGCAGGGTGGCTTTGCCGTCATCCCGGACCCGCACCGCCTGACCATGGCCCTGCCGCAGATCTACCGCCAACTGGTCGGCGCATGAGCGACACCACCCTGATCGACGAACTGCCCGGCGAATTGCTGATGTGGGTGCTGATCATCAGTGAACTGCTGGTGTTCGGGGCAGGGCTGATCGCCTTCATGGGCGTGCGTCTGACTGACCCGGCAGGATTTGCCGAAGCCCAGTCGCATCTTCACCGCACCGGAGCTGCATTGAACACCATCGTTCTTGTCACGTCTGGCTATCTGGCCGCACAGGCACTGCGCTGGCGGCGGGATGCCCGCCGGAATACCGCCCGATTGGCACTGTTGGGTGCGTCCCTGCTGGGACTGGTTTTCCTTGTCATCAAAGGGGTGGAATATGCCGACAAAGCAGCGCAGGGCATCAGCTACGAAACCCACCCGTTCTTTCTCTTCTACTATCTGCTAACCGGATTTCACGCCGCACATGTGCTGGCCGGAGCCTTCATCCTCCTGCTGGTTGCCTGGCGGGATGACCCCGGAAATGTCGAGGCAGGCGCCCAGTTCTGGCACATGGTCGACCTGGTTTGGATCATGCTGTTCCCGGTCATCTACCTGCTGGGATGAACATCATGGCCGCCCCTTCATCTTTTTCCAAATACTCCCGCCGGAGGCTCCCGAACCCGCTAACGAAGGCCTGGCTTGGACTACTGGCGCTCAGCCTGGCATCCGCGCTTCTGACCCTGCTGCCTGCGGCGCCTGCGACAATAGGGGGTGGAATCCTGCTTATGGCGTTGCTCAAGGCGCGCCTCATCCTCGCGCGCTACCTCGACCTGACGGACAGCCCCGGCTGGCTACGAGGCTTTACAATGGTACTGACCGGGTTTTCAGTCGCGGTTTTTGGCCTCTACCTGGTATGATAGAAAAAGCCGCCCGAAAGGGCGGCCATTTTATACAATTTTCAAGCCGGTATCACTGCGCGGCCATCGGCCTCCGGGCAATCTGACAGCGTTGCCACAGCGCGGACAGCGCGCCGACAAGATGATCGATATCTGCGTCAGTATGGACGGGCGACGGCGTGATCCGAAGACGTTCAGTGCCTTTGGGAACGGTCGGGTAGTTGATCGGCTGGATATAAATGCCGAATTCTTCTAGCAGTGTGTCCGAAATGAATTTGCATTTCACCGGATCACCCACCATCACCGGAATGATGTGACTGGGGTTGGGAAGATGCGGGATGCCTTCGGCATCCAGTCTGGCCCGGACCTGTTCCACACGAGCCTTCTGCAAACCGCGCTCGGCGTTCGACTGTTTCAGATGCCGAATTGATGCCGCTGCCCCGGCTGCAATCGCCGGCGGCAGGGCGGTCGTAAAGATGAATCCACTGGCGAAGCTGCGCACGAAATCGCACAAGGCGACCGACGCCGCGATATAACCGCCCACTACTCCGAACGCTTTGCCAAGCGTGCCTTCGATGACGGTAAGGCGGTCCATCAGCCCTTCACGTTCGGCGATGCCGCCGCCACGTGGACCATAGAGACCAACGGCGTGAACTTCATCCAGGTAAGTCATCGCCCCGTATTTGTCGGCCAGGTCGCAGATCTCTTTGATCGGGGCGATATCCCCGTCCATTGAGTAAACGGATTCAAAGGCGATCATCTTGGGCGCATCGGGGTCAGCGGCGGCCAGTTTGGCCTCGAGATCTGCAAGGTCGTTGTGTTTCCAGATCACCTTTTGCGCCCGTGAGTGGCGAATGCCTTCGATCATCGAGGCATGATTCAGCGCGTCGGAGAACACGATCAGACCAGGAATTTTCGCCGCAAGTGTTCCAAGCGCGGCCCAGTTCGAAACGTAACCGGATGTAAACAGCAGCGCAGCTTCTTTCCCGTGCAGGTCAGCCAGTTCCGCCTCGAGCAACACATGATCGTGGGTCGTGCCGGAAATGTTGCGCGTTCCACCCGCACCCGCGCCGCAGCGGTTCAACGCATTATGCATCGCGTTGATCACATCCGGATGCTGACCCATGCCCAGATAGTCGTTCGAGCACCAGATCCGCACATCGCGCTGGATATCGCCATCGGTTTGCCGCGCATTAGGGAAATCGCCGCGGTGGCGTTGCAAATCGATGAAAACCCTGTAGTTTCCCTCATCCCGCAATGCGTCGAGGCTTTGACTGAAAAATCGCTCGTAGTCCATGGTGTGTGCTCCCCGGATTGCTGGCTTTGCAGCGAGGTTAATCGCTGCGGCCGAGGCGTGACATGACAATAGTCAAGTTGGTGCGCGGGAAAGGGCTGGTGCCGGGGCGACGGCTTTGGCATAGCCATAAGTCAAGGGAAAGACCGGTCGGAGACCCGGCCTGAAAAAGGGGAATATTCGTGGCCCATGAAGCCGAAAAGGCAATTGCCCGGCAGTCTTTGCTGCTCAGGAGCTTGCCAGAGCAACATGTAGATACATTACTGAGCCAAGCCATCTGGCGCGAATACGACCGTGGGGAAACCATCTTTCTGCAGGAAGAGACGGCTCAGGCCGTTCACGTGGTTCTGGCTGGGTGGATCAAACTGTTCCGGATGTCTCCGTCCGGTGCCGAGGCAGTGGTCAGCGTGTTCACCAAGGGCGAGAGCTTTGGCGAGGCGGTGGCGCTGCGCAATATGCCCTATCCGGTCTCTGCCGAGGCCGTGTCGCGTTGTCAGGTGATGCATATCCCGATCCCTGTGCTGATTTCGCTGATGAAGGAAGACCCCGAAATCGGTATCTCGATACTGGCGGCAACATTTACGCACCTGCATTCACTGGTGGCGCAGTTGGAACAACTGAAGGCGCAAACCGGGGCACAGAGGGTGGCAAAATTCCTGCTGGGTCTTTGCGATCGCGACAGCGGCGCCTGCGAGGTGGTGCTACCCTATGACAAGATGCTGATCGCCGGACGCCTTGGAATGAAGCCCGAAAGCCTGAGCCGCGCGTTTTCGCGCCTCAAGGCAACCGGAGTCGTCATCGATCGCAACCACGCCCGGATTTCAGATGTCACTTCTCTTCTGGAATATGCTGAAAGCGACCCGATGGACAAATGACCGGACTGTCCTGTCACTTCGCTGATTAAGCCTGAACTTTGTCTTCCTATCATGCAAGTTTCCTGCATGGCTTCGACCCGTTTTGAGCCGGGGCCCTGTGCACAAGTTCCATTCCGGAATATTTGGAACCGTTGCGAGGTACTGAACAACCCGTCAAGCAATGGCTGCGCAGGCTCTCTCGGCCCATGCACGCCCGGCAGGTGATAGCTGCGGACCGATCCGGCGCAGGACCTCGGCGTTGTATGCGTTCAGCCAGCATCGTTCCGCTTGGGACAACTTGTCAGTAAGCAGCATATCAGTCTGGATCGGTATCCATGTGAGGTTGGAAAACGCCATGAAGCCATCGTCCTCTTCGACGATCTCGAACAGGTTTTCGATACGGATGCCAAACCGGCCCATCTCATAAAACCCCGGCTCGATGGACAGGATCATACCCGGCACAAGATCCACCGGGTTGTAGGGCTTGCCGATACGTTGCGGGTGTTCGTGTACGGAAAGGCGATGCCCGATGCCATGTCCGGTTCCGTGATCATAGTCCAACCCTAGATCCCACAAAGGGCGGCGGCAGATGGCGTCGATGTGGTGGCCCTGTGTGCCGGGTGGAAACCGCAGTGTTGCTAGGGCGTGGAACGCTTTAAACACGGCGGTATAGGCGCGGTCATACCCATCCGGCCTGACCTTTCCGAAGGCAAAGCTGCGGGTGGCGTCGGTTGTGCCGGTCTCATACTGGCCGCCAGAATCCAGCAGATATGTCCCTTCAGGGTCAATTGTTGCCGCATCCTCCGGAATGGTCGCGTAATGGCACATGGCAGCATTCGCACCCGCGGCCGAAATGGTATTGAAGCTTTCCTCAAGATACCCGGCACGGTCGCGGCGGCAGGACTGAATTTTGTCTTTTGCTTCAAGCTCGGTCACTTGTCTGTTGAGAGAGGCTCGCGCCGGGATTTCAGCATTTAGCCAACCACAGAACTCGGTCCACGCGATGGCATCTTGAAGGTGACAGGCACGCAGGCCTTCTATTTCGACCGGATTTTTCCGGGCCTTGAAAAGCGTCAGCGGACTGCTGGCCGCTCGACCTTGCGCAGATGACCGGTCGAGGGCCAGACGCACCGCAGCCGGGGAAAATTCGCCATCGTATTGCACGCACGCGCCACGACCCGACAACTCCGAAAGGGTCGGTAGAAATGCTGCTGGCGGATGCAGCGTCACGGTGTCGGGCAGATGATCGCAGATTTCTGGGCTGAATTTTTTGGTTTCGACGAACCAGTCAACCTGACCCGATGAACGCGCCAACAAAAAAGACTGTGGAACCGGACAATAAGCCACATCCGAACCGCGCACATTGAGAAGCCATGCTATGTTGTCCGGCTGTGTTTCCACCAGCAGATCGACCTCGTCGCTTTGCAGGGTTGCGACAAGCTGAGAGATCTTTTCATCCGCGCCTACACCCGTGAATTGTGTCGGAAAGGCAGAGATGATGCCGTTGGGCGGCGCGGGCTGATTGGGCCAGATCGCGTCAACAGGGTTGTCTTCAACGGCGACAAAACGGGCGCGCGATCCATTCAGCGCATCCGTGAAGCGGTCATGCAAAACGGGCGGCAGGTGCATGGCGTCAAACCCGACGGACCAGCCCTGTTCGGCGACGGTGGCCAGCCAGAATTCAGGCGGCTCGTCGTGCAGATGGTGATGCGAGAACAAAGGTTCCGGGCATTGATTGGCAGCCTGAACCACATATCGTCCATCAACAAACATGGCGACAGTGTCACCTGTCACGATGGCCAGTCCGGCAGTACCGGTGAAGCCGGTCACATAGGCCAGCCGTTCGTCATGCGGCGCGACGTATTCGGCCTGATGCGCATCGTAGCGGGGCAGAACAAATGCATTAAGACCACGGGTGCGCATCTCGTCGCGCAGGGCTGAAACGATCCGAGCGCGGTCAGGCATGGGCGTTGATCTCTTTGACGTGGTGGCAGGCGACCCGGCCGCGATTTTCGAACGGCATCAGGGCAGGAGTATCGGTCCTGCAAATCTCGGATGCGTGGCGACAGCGGACATGGAACGGGCAGCCCGATGGCATGTTCAGGGGCGAGGGCAACTCTCCTTCAAGCGGGATGGCCTTGCCCCGATCATCCGGGTTCAGGGATGGCGCGGCAGACAAAAGCGCCTGACTGTAGGGATGGGCAGGGGCGGAGAACAATGTCTCGCTATCGCCGATTTCGACGATCCGGCCCAGATAGATCACCGCAACGCGATTTGACACATGCCGCACCAGTCGCAGGTCGTGAGCCACAAACAGGATGGTCAGGCCCAGTTTTTGCTGCAGGTCCAGCAGCAGGTTGACCACCTGCGCCTGCACCGACACATCCAGCGCCGAAACCAGTTCATCCGCAATCAGCACTTCGGGCTCGACCGCCAGTGCGCGGGCAATGGCGATGCGCTGTCGCTGGCCACCGGAAAACTCGTGCGGCAGTTTGTGCTGAGCGTCCTGAGGCAGACGCACAAGGTCCAGCAGTTCCGCGACACGGGCGGGGATGTTCGCTTTGGTGCGCATGTCGTGGACCGCCAACGCCTCGGACAGAATCTGGCCCGTTGTCATGCGTGGGTTCAGCGAGGAATAGGGGTCCTGGAACATCATCTGAACGCGCCGGTTGTAACTGCGGTCGCCGCCTGCATCTTCGAAGATATCCTGCCCCTCGAAACGGATCGTCCCGTCACTGGGGCTATGCAATCGAACGATGCAGCGGGCCAGCGTGGATTTCCCGCAACCGGATTCGCCGACGACGCCAAGCGTTTCACCCCGGATAAGATCCAGGCTGACGCCATTCAGCGCCCGCACCACTCGACCCGGCCGGCCGGTGGCAAGATCAGAAAGGCTGCGACCCAGGGCAAACCGCTGATGCAGGTCGCGTATTTCGATAACGGCATTGTTCATGCGGCGTTTCCTTCGGCCTTGGTCACAGGGTTGAAGCAGGCCACCTGCCTGCTGTCCGCGATCACCGACAGAACCGGGCGGTCCTGCTGGCAGGGCTGGATGCAGGCCTCGCAGCGTGGCGCAAAGGCGCATCCCTGCGGAAGCGCGTCCAGAGATGGAGGAACACCCGGCACGGAATAAAGCGGCGTCCGAGGTGTAAGATTTTCCGGAACCGAGCGCATCAGGCCAACTGTGTAAGGATGGCGGGGTTCGCGCAGCACATCCCGAACCGGCCCCTGTTCGACGATCCGGCCTGCATACATAACCGCCACGTTGTCACAGGTTTGGGCGACCACGCCCAGATCATGAGTGACAAGGACGACGCCCATTTCCATCTCGTCCGCCAGACGCAGAATCAGATCGAGGATCTGCGCCTGAATGGTCACATCCAGCGCCGTAGTCGGCTCATCCGCCAGCAGCAACCTGGGGTTGGCGGCCAGTGCGATTGCGATCATGACCCGTTGGCGCATTCCACCGGAGAACTGGTGCGGGTAATCCCTGAGCCTTTGCGCCGCCGAGGGGATACCGACCAGATCCAGCATCTCGACCGCCCGATCGCGCCGGGCTTTTCCGGACAGATCCGTATGTGCGCGCAATGTCTCCTCCAGTTGCAGACCCACTGTCAGCAATGGGTTCAGCGAGGTCATGGGTTCCTGAAAGATCATCGCGATCTCGCGCCCCTGGACCTGCCGCAGAGCGCGGTCCGGCAGCGGCACCAGATCGCGGCCCTGCCAGCGGACCTGCCCGCTGACATCGCCATAACGCCGCGCCAGTCCGATGATCGAGCGCAGGGTGACGCTTTTGCCCGAACCGCTTTCACCGACCAGCCCCAGAACCTCGCCACGAGCCACGCTGAAGCTGACGTCGCGCAGGGCCGGCAGTTCCCGGCCGTTGCGGTGGAAAGTGGTGTTAAGCCCCTGAACCTCGAGGATGGGAGTTCGTTCAGTCATCTCTTATCCCCGTGGTCTCAGCAGATCGGCCAGCCCGTCGCCCAGCAGCGAAAAGCCAAGGCCCGTCAAAACGATTGCCAAACCGGGCATCAGGCTGAGCCACCATGCGGTCGAGATGAAATTGCGCCCCTCGGCGATCAGCACGCCCCATTCCGCCTGCGGTGGCTGCGCGCCCAACCCAAGATAGCCCAGCGACGAACCCAGCAAGATCACCAGCGCCATGTCAGTCATCCAGTAAACAATGACCGGGGTGATGGCGTTAGGCAGCAGGTGGCGGAAGATGATGCGCCGGTCGGAATAGCCCATGACCACCCCGGCGGCGGCATAGTCATTGCCCATCTGTGCGATCACCTCGGCCCGCATCAGACGCGCGTAGTAGACCCAGTAGACCACTGATATGGCGATATACATGTTGATAAGGCCCGGCCCCAAAACGGCGACTACCGCGATCACCAGCACCAGAAATGGAAATGTGATGACCGCATCGACGATCCGACCAAAGATCAGATCGGCAAAACCCCGGTAGTATCCAACCAAGGCCCCGATGATGACACCTGTCACCAGAGCAAAGACGGTGCCAAAGACCGCCATCTGCATATTGACCTGATAGGCCCAGATCACGCGGGACAGGCTGTCCCGCCCCAGCAGGTCGGTGCCGAACGGATGCTCCCACGAGGGAGGCTTTCGCACCGCCAGGTAGTCAATCGCATTTGGATCGTAGGGCGCGAAAACCCCCGGGAAGATGGCCAGCAGGGTCGAAAACCCGATGATCAGCAACCCGGCCGCAAAGCCCGGTTTGCGCAAGGCGGCGCGGGCAAAGGACGGGCGGCTGGCGGTAAAGGTCACGTCACTCATTGCAGGCGCATCCTTGGGTCCAGGCGGCTTTGGAACAGGTCCGTCATCAGAAAGACCAACGAGACAAGAAGCGCGAAGGTCAGGGTCAGCCCCTGTATCAGCGGGTAGTCGCGGGCAAAGATCGCCTCCAGCATCAGCCGTCCCATGCCGGGCACCGCAAAGACTGTCTCGGTAACCAGCGTGCCGCTCATCAGATTGCCGATGGACAGACCCAAGAGGGTAACCGTGGAAATCAGCGCGTTGCGCAGCACGTGACGGCCAAGGATCAGGCGCGGCGGCAGACCCTTGGCGCGGGCGAACTGGACATACTCGGCATCCAGAACCTCGATAATCGCGCTGCGCAAGTTCCGCATGATGATGGCCGAAGTATAAAGCGCCACGGTCACCGAAGGCAGAAACAGGTGATAGAGACGCTCACCAAACGTGTCGCCATAGCCACCCACCGGGAACAGGCGCAACTGCGCCGCCAAAAAGGTCAGCAGGACCAGCCCGATGTAAAACACCGGCATCGACAGGCCGATCTGGAACACGGTGCGGATCACCGCATCGGGCCAGCGGCCGCGATTGAGCGCCGCGACAAAGGCCAGCGGACCAGCGATGATCAGGGATAGCACAACCGAGTAGATCGTCAGGAAAACGGTGATCGGCAATCGATCGGCAATGACGCCCACGACATCCGTCCGCATCAGGATCGAACGGCCCAGATCGCCCTGCAGAGTATTGGTCAGAAACAGCCAGAATTGCACTGGCATCGGTTCCGTCAGACCCAGCCTTTCCCGGATTGCAGCAATATCGGCGTCAGATGCGCGGTCCCCGGCCATGGCGATGGCCGGATCACCGGGCAACAGGCGCACCAGCATGAATATGATGATCATGACCAGAAAGAAGGTCGGGATCATCAGCAAAAGCCGTTTAAAGATGTAGGACAGGCTGGACAATTCGACGCTCCGCAAAGGGCCCCGCCGCAGGGTGCGGCGAGGCAAGGGATCAGCTCTTAGCGGCTGACTGTGGCTTCATCGAAGATGTTATTGCCAAGCGGGGTCTGAACATAGCCCTCGACCGCCGTCCCCAGCGCGACAGCGAAAGGTGTTTCATACATGAACAGCAAGGGGGCTGCCTCGGCATAAAGTGCCTGCATGCGGTCGAACTTGGCCTTTCGAGAGTCCGGGTCCATGTCTTTGGCGGCCTCTTCGAACAGGGTGTTGAACTCTGCGTTCTCCCAACCGGTGCCGACAGCCTTGGCAGTCGGTGTGTAGCCCAGCCAGCCGACAACCTGGCTGGGATCGTTCACATCGTTGACCCAGCCATAGGTGTGAATGTCAAACTCACCCGAGCGGTTCTTGGCCCCGCGCGTGGCGCCGTCGACCTGTTCGACGACCAGATCAATTCCCAACTCGCCCCACATTTGCTGAAGCGCGGCGAAAATTGTTGCGTCATCGGCGGATCCGGCCAGCGTGGTCAGAGTCACCCGCGTGCCGTCCGCGACCCCGGCATCCGCGATCAACCCTTTGGCTTTTTCAAGATCATAGCTATAGAGCGGGCTCAGATCGGCCGCATATTGCGTTGCTTTGGCCATCAGCGGTGAGCTCATGGGTTGGCCCGCACCGTGCAGAACCACACCGATCAGAGCATCCTTGTTGGTGCCATAGTTCAGCGCCTGCCGCACGCGGGGGTCTGCCAGCGGGTTGGGGGAACCGTCGGCGCGTGTCTCACGGGTGTTGATCGGCGAATAGATGATCCGTGTTGACGGATACAGCTGCATGTTGATGTTCGGATCGGCCTCAAGCTCGGCCACGCGGCTGAACGGGATGAACTCGGCTGCATCCACCTCTCCCGCCTGGAGGCGCAGAATGCGGGTTGCATCATCGGGAACGATCTCGAAATGGACGCCGTCCAGATAGGGCAGGGCTTTGCCATCCGCGCCCATGCGCCAGTAATGCTCGTTGGCGCAGAAATCCATGCTGGCCCCTTGTTCAAAGCCGCACAAATAGAACGGGCCGGTGCCGACGCCTGCGCTTGTGGCCGCGAAAATGGCAGCGGATTTGTCCTGATCCGTTTCACCTGCGGCTGCGTCAAATGCGGCTTTCGAAACGATGGCCGTGTTGAATGTGGCCAACATCGACAACAGGGTGGGATCGGGGTCCTTCAAAGCGATGGTGATCGCGTTTCCATCCGCGGACACCGTGTCAATCGATCCCAGCAGACCGGCCCATGGGCTCAGGTCAGGGTTGCGGGCGCGATCCAGCGAAAAGACTACATCCGCGCCCGACATGGGCGAGCCGTCAGCGAACTGGATACCTTCTCGCAGGGTCAGGGATACGGTCTTGCCATCCTCTGACACTGCATAGTCTTCTGCAAGCCCGGGTTCTACCGAGTTGCCATCGGGGCTGCTGCGCAAAAGCGTGTCGAACAGGCTGCCAACCATCCAGATATCGGGGTTGCGGTCCGCGTAAATCGGATCGATCAGGCGCGATCCGTCATAGCGGGCAAAGTTCAATGTGCCCCCGCGTTCCTGCGCCAGAACGGGCAGCGCAAGCGTCGCGGCGACCGTGGCGCCCAATAATGTCTTCAGCTTCATCTTCTTCTCCTCCCGCAAGTCTTCTTGCTCCTGCGGAGGGACATTAAGTGATTCTTAGTTTTACTAAAGTTTTTTTTAGCAAAAGATGAAACTTTTTTAGACCGCGGCATTCCGGGACTGAGTTTTTCGCAGTCCTAACCGCTGTCTGGTGGCGCGGAATCCTTGATCGGAGAGGTTGTAACCCACAGTTCGACGGCCTCGGTTTCGCCCAGGACAACGGAATAGTGAGGCGTCGATGTGTCGTGATGAACCACATCACCGGGTGACATGATAAAAACACGATCACCCAGATGGTATTCCAGTTGACCGGCTTGCAGATAGCAAAAGGCTTCACCGCTGTGGCACATACGTTCCGATACGTGGCCCGGCGGGCGATGAACGATCTGCGGGTGGAACAGAGCGCCCAGAAATCCCGGCCCGAGTTTCTCGTAAAACCGCCCGCGCAAGCCAAGGGAATAGGTCTGTCTGCTATCCTTGGCGACAAACTCGGAAAAGACCTGTGGAACGCTCAGCAGTTGTTCGATGGTTGTCTGCAAGGCCGCGGCAATTGCCATGAGAGAGGTTAAGGAGGGAGAGCTGAGCCCACGCTCGACCTGCGACAGGAAACCTGTGGTCAGATCGGCCTTCTTGGCCACCTGATCCAGCGTCAGCCCCATCGCCTTGCGGCGTCGCCGGATCGCCTGACCCAATTCGGTCGGCTGCCCCTTGGTTTTTACCCGCGTTGTCGGAGCTTGCATCCGGTCTCTCCTGCATTCCATTTGTTCTGACCATTGAACAGAAGAATGTGGGGAAGATCAAAATTTATTTTAGTACATCTAAAAATCCGGCACCAAGTGTTGTCAACTTTGCTTCCTTGCCTTTTGAAAATCAAGAAACTCCCGTGAGATGGCTTGAGCCGCCATCTCCAGCAGTCGGGCTCCGTCTGTGGGCGTGGCCAAGGCAGAATGGGATCCGACCCGCCCGTCCGGGAATTCTGCGCGGTGTTCATCGGGCGGCCCGTGACGGTCTCCGCTGTGATCACGCAGGTATTGAGGGGTCAGCTTTTGCGGCGGCTCTTCGGCGCGTTCGTCGGTTATGACGCCCAACAAGGATTGCGTGATGGCAACTTCGGACGGGGTGGCGTGCATCCCTTCCCATTCTCCGTATAGCGTTCGCCGCAATGCGTTGACGGGTTCAGGTTCCCACCAGCTGCGGGTGATCAAGGCGTTCGGGGGCAGGTCGGCGCTTATGGCCTGCAGCGGTGCAATGTTCGCACCATGGCCGTTAACGATGAAGACGCCAGAAAAGCCCTGCGCCAAAAGGCCTTCAATGATTTCCCTTGCGTAAAGGGTGAACACATCCGGGGTAACGGAAACCGTGCCGGGAAAGGCAGCGTTGAAAGGTGCGGGCGTGTAGGCCAGGGCGGGTGCCACGATCGCGTCACACAGATCAGCGGCGCGCAGCGCGACGGCCCGGGCACAGATCGTATCGGTCCCGATCCGCCCGATCGGCCCGTGCTGTTCGGTCGAACCGACAGGAAGTATAACGGCGCAGCCATTGCTTAGGCGTTCGTCAACTTCGTACCAGGTCATGTGTTCCAGTTGCATCAGGTGTCCTTACGGTTACGCGCGCTTTCCCTTTTTGTACCGGGGCGGTACGCTGCGAGCATGGAAGATTCCGCACCCATCGAAGGGGAAAAGCCCCGGCTGGATCAGGTAATCGGCGCAGCGGTCAAAACCCACAGGGTTCTGGCCGGCCTGACGATCGCTGAACTGTCGGCGCGCGCCAATGTCTCGCCAGCGATGATTTCCAAGATCGAGCGGGGACAGGTATCCGCTTCGCTGAGTTCGCTTGAGGCGTTGGCGAAGGCCACGGGCGTTCCGCTGATCAATTTCTTCGCCGGAACTGCCGAAGTGACGGATGTATCCTTTGTGGCCGCCGGCGAGGGCATGACGGTTCAGCGTATGGGCAGCGATTTTGGGCATGCGTTCAAACTGATCGGACGGGCGGAAGCCAGCCACGTGAGCTTTGAGAGCTTCCTTGTCACGCTTGAAGGCCCCTTGCCGCTGGGCCCGCTTTATCAGCATGAAGGGGCAGAGTTCGTGCATGTAACCGAGGGCGAAATGATCTTTCGGTGCGGCGAAGGCTTGTACCACATGCGCCCCGGCGACAGTCTGAGTTATGATTCCAGTACGACCCATGGGGCGGTTGAGCTTAAGACGGACAAGGTCAGTTTTATTTCACTTCTGGCCAAAGCAGTGCCTGGCTAGACCGTCCGCTCCGGCCGGAGCGAACGGTTCTGAATATGGGGATCAAAGCCCCCATTTTTCCTTGTTGGCCTCAAAGAACCCCTGCGCCTTTTTCACTTTGATCCAGTTGTTCACGTAATTGATCCATACCTGATCGTCCTGTGGTAGCAGCATGGCGATGGGCGAAGGAGAACGCGCCTCGGCGCCGGCAACCGGGACAACCGGAAATTTGGCTTCCAGCGTCGCGCCTTCGATGTTTGACGTGATAAAGACGTCGGCACGTCCGGCCAGAACCTCCTGAAATCCGCGGGCAGGGGCCTCGACCACCTTGATATCCGCGTTCGGGAACCATTCGCGCGCACGTTTTTCGAATGTGGTGCCAAGGGTTGTTGCAACCTTGACGTCAGGCTGGTTGATCGAGTCGTAGCCGTTGAAACGGTCGGCCTTGTCCTTGGTCGTGAACGGATAGAGTTCGACCGAAATGTAGCTTTCCGAGAAACCCGCAACCTTCATGCGCGGCGGCGAGATCGAAGCCGAACCGGTCATGTGGTATTTGCCCGAAACCACGCCGTTGACCAGCGTTTTCCAGTCGGTCGGAACAAACTCGACCTCGACCCCTAGGTCGTTGGCCAGCTCGGTCATGATGTCGATGTCATACCCTTTGTAGCTGTTGGTTGCAGGGTCGCGCAGGGTCATCGGGTTCCAGTCACCGGTTGTGCCAACCTTCAGGACACCGCCATCAAGGATTTCGTTCAGCGCTGACTGGGCCTGTGCGGCCCCGGCAAGGGCCAGTCCGATGGCTGCCGCAGCGGCCGTCCTGAGTAGGTTTTTCATCTGAGTGCTCCCGTTGGTTGTTCATTGATTGCCGTTGTATACTAGCATTTTTGATGCTTGATTTAACGTCAAGTGCAACGTTAACCTCAAGAAAAATATTTCTTCCCAGGAAAACTTCATACCAAGGGAGCCCGGCCAGTGAGCGAAACGGCAATCGAACTTGTGAATGTCAATAAATGGTACGGCGATTTCCATGTTTTGAAGGACATCAATCTCAGCATCAAGTCGGGCGAAAAGGTTGTGATCTGCGGCCCTTCGGGGTCCGGCAAATCGACCGTGGTGCGCTGTATCAACCGATTGGAAGAACACCAAAAAGGCACCATCCGTGTTGATGGAATTGAACTGACGAATGACCCCAAATCCGTGACGGCCATCCGGTCCGAGGTCGGAATGGTGTTTCAGCAGTTCAATCTATTCCCGCACCTGAGCGTTCTGGAAAACCTGACCCTTGGCCCGATCAAGTCACGAGGAATGTCGCGTGCCGACGCCGAGGCTCGGGCGAGGCACTATCTGGAGCGGGTTCACATCCCGGATCAGGCCGAAAAACGCCCCGGCCAACTGTCCGGGGGACAGCAGCAGCGCGTCGCCATCGCGCGGTCGTTGTGCATGGAACCCCGGGTCCTGCTGTTTGACGAACCCACGTCGGCACTGGACCCCGAGATGATTTCCGAAGTGCTTGATGTGATGGTGGAACTTGCGCAAGAAGGTATGACCATGGTCGTGGTGACACATGAGATGGGCTTTGCCCGCAAAGTGGCAGACAACATGGTGTTCATGGATGCGGGGCAGATTGTCGAGCAGGGCAACCCCGAGGAGTTCTTTGGCGCCCCCCGATCCGAGCGCTGTCAGAAATTTCTCAGCCAGATACTGCAACATTGAGGGGGCCAAACGCGATGATAAGAAACCTTCTTCTTCTCCTGTCGTTTCTGGCGCTTGCAGCTTGTTCCAGTTCTTCCACATGGGGATGGTATGTCATCAATCCGATGACCGAAGCGGGCTGGATCAATGTCAAATTCCTAATTTCCGGCATGGGCGACACCATCTTGATTTCAGTGATCGCCGCTGTCATTTCGATTGTTCTGGGGCTGATCGTGGCATTGCCGGGGCTGGCCAAAAGCAGGGGCTGGCGTTTGGTGAACCGGGTCTATGTCGAACTGATCCGCTCGATCCCGCTGCTGCCCATGCTGTTCTGGGTCTTCTACGGCCTGCCGATCGTTTTTCGTGAAATGGGCCTGAACATACCGATTGATCCGTTTTGGGGCGCGATCATCACGCTTGCCTTGTCCGACAGCGCATTTACGGCCGAGATATACCGGGCCGGTATCCAGTCGATTGCCAAGGGACAGACCGAGGCGGCCCAGACCATCGGCCTGAACTATCTTCAAACCATGCGCTATGTGATCCTGCCTCAGGCGATCCGGCGCATTTTGCCGCCGCTGGCGAACCAGTTCATCTACATTGTCAAGATGAGCGCCTTTGCCAGCGTCATCGGCATGCAGGAACTGACGCGGCGCGCGAACGAGCTGGTGGTGACGGAATACCGCCCGCTTGAGATCTATTCGCTGCTGATCCTTGAATATCTGATCCTGGTTCTGATCATCAGCGCCGGAGTGCGCTGGCTGGAACGCCGCATGGGATCGGACGAACGCGGCTGAAGGAGGACGACATGGACTGGAATGACTTCATGGCCGGGATTGAGGCCGACATCGCAACATATTCGAAAGAAGTGCCCGAAACGGTCAAAGGCTTTGGCATCATGGGGAAGGCCGCCAAGTCTAACGGCGCGCTCAGCGAAAAAACCAAAGAGTTCATGGCGCTCGGTATCGCAATTGCGACGCGCTGTGACAGTTGTATCGGCTTTCACGTCCGTTCTTTGGTGCGCCTCGGTGCCAGCCGGGAAGAACTGTGCGAGGCGCTGGCCATGGCGACCTATATGGGCGGCGGCCCGTCTTATGCCTACAGCGCCAAGGCGCTCAAGGCGTTCGACACCTTTTCAAAACAAGCTTAACGGCTGATCGTGATGCCCGCGCGGCGCGCCGTTGTTCTCAGCTGATCCAGCAAGTCCGCGTCGCGCTGAACGTATCGTGTTTCTGTTACAGTCAGCGCGCCGGGTGTTACCCGATCTTCGAACAGCATCATCGCCAATGCGGAACTGTCACGCACGGATGACCAGATCATGCCATCTGCGGCGGGATTGTCTTTCCAGATCAAGGCGGCAAGCTCTCGGCAAGTGGGATAGTTGCTTTCATCGTAGGTAAGCAAGTCAGCTTCCGCGATGTCCCAGGCGGCGAGTTCCGGCGTAAACAAACGAACCAACTGAAGTTCCCGCCTGGTAGTTAACCGGCTTGCTGCATAGTCATCAAGACGGTTACGAGGGAATGTCTGATACTTGGCCGGACGTTCTCGGAACAGTGTTTCATAAGCCGCGCCATCAAATGTGGTAGCGGAGTAAAGAGTGGGAACTATTTTGCCCTCGAGATCCTGAAAGGGGGCGAAGCGGGACGTGCCGTAACCGGGATTGAACTGATCACCATCCAGAACGTCTCGGTGCAGGCGAAAGACCTCTCGCCCGCTTTCCAGCGCAAAGTAGGGATGCTGTCCGGCCGCATTCGGAAGTATCACGCGCCGTCAGCCTGCCGGCGTTTCAAACGCGCGCGCAGCGGCATCGACAACCCGCGCGTCACCGGCCTGAACAAGATCAATCGGCCGAGCACCATCCAGCGCGTTTTGGGGCGCGACAAGCCAAAAGGCAGTTTGCCAGGGAGTCAAATCCTGCGGAAGCGCCGCAAGCACGTCCGCCAAGGTCGCATGGGGCCGCCCATCAGCATTAAATTGGAACGCCGGATACAGGTCCTTGCCCTGCAGTTTGACCGAAAAGATCTTTCCGGCCTTTTTCCAGTCGTTCGCCGTGGCTGACTTGTTTCTCGATGTGCTGCCAGACATGGCATGGATCTGGGCGCTTGTAAGGACCTCAAAATCGCTCAGGAACTCAGCGCGCAGCCGGGCGTTGTCGTCGTCAATCTTTGCCTCGACCTGATCGAACGCGTCCGTGTCGAGATAGGCATCGATCATCGCGTCAATACGCTCCTGAGCGCGCTCCAGCTTTCGTCTGGCAACCGAGGATGCGATGAGATGAAATGTCCTGGGCGACATGTCCCGAACACCGCTGATAAGGATCAGGGATTTGTCCTTTTGAGCAAGCCGAACCGCTTCCTGCGCGGAAAGATCGCGTTCGGTATCTTCTGCGACATCATAAAGATGAAGAATCCTGGACATCACAAGCTTCCTTATATTTCATATACGACAATATAGATAAGAAGCATCAGAAAACAAGCATTGCGAAGCCGTTGTCATTGGCCAAAGCGAGTACTTCGGCAATACAACTCTTTTTAACATAATCTTGATTATGCGATTAACGCATGTAGCGGGGTGGATTCACAAACGAAGTGCGAATTCTGTATCAAAACAAAGTGTTGCATGAAGGATATTGAATGGGAAGCTGTTACCCTCACCTGAGTTTGGAAGAACGTCGTAAGATTGCCATGTGGCGAGACGCCAGAATGCCGGTGCCGGAGATTGCGGATCGGATGGGTCGCGCACCGTCGACGATCTATCGCGAGTTGAAGCGCAATTTCTTCACGGACACGGAAATGCCGGAGCTGAATGGTTATCACGCGATAGCGGCTCAAAACATGTATGAGGGCCGCCGCGCCATCCATCGGAATGTGGTTATGCACCCGGATTTGAAGGAGGCCATCGAAGATCGGTTCAAAACCGGCTGGTCTCCTGAACAGATTGCAGGCCGGACGCGCCTGGAACGCCATTCGATCCGCGTGAGCCACGAGACGATCTATCGTTTTGCCTATTCCAAGGATGGTCTTGATGAGCAGTTCTATCGGCACCTGTCTGAGCATCGCAAACGCCGCCGCCCGTGCGGATACCGGCGGTACCACCGTACGCAGTTCTTCGACAGCCAAGGCTTGTCACGCAGGCCGGAACCGTATCACGCAACGGACTGAGTTCGGCCATTGGGAGTGCGATCTGATGATGTTCCGTAAGGAGTATTGAAAGACCAACGTGACTTCGCTCGTCGAGCGCGTCAGCCGCTATGCTGTCTTCATGCGCAATGAAGATCGTCAATCGAAGCCGATCATGGAAGCATTGATCAAGGGGCTCGCCCCCCTGCCCGCCGATGCCCGGCAGTCGATTACCTTCGACCGCGGGAACCGAGTTCTCGGCCTGGCAAAGATTGAAGGATGGTATGTGAGCTGACAGTTGGTTCTGCGATCCGCAGGCTCCCTGGCAGAAAGGTACGGTCGAAAACACCAACAACAGGCTGCGAAGATACCTCCCCAGATCAACCGAGCCGACGGCGCTGACAAATCGATTTTTGAGGTGGATTTGCCACCGCCTCAATTCAATGCCGCGCAAAATGCCTCGGCTACCGAACACTTGCCGAAGTCTTCGAAAGCAACCTGATGGAAATTCAGAACCGGCTGACGTAAAGAACAAATAAGAAATTGCGCTTCAACGTGAGTCCACACCGGGTGGATTTGTCGGAGTACGAAGATAATACGGTTGAGTTATTGAGACTCGCCTCCCATTGAATTCAACACCTTAAGATTTTTGTTCTTTTTGAATTTTTCGACGGTTCAAGCGCTTCAAGTCTAAGTCAAGCAGAAAGCCAGTAAGCCTCTTCGCAACCTAGAAACCGGTGCAGTGTGTCTTACTAGTACATGGTTGATCGGCAGAATACCCTGCCCCAGCACACGGCCGATATTGTTGAAAAACTCCAGTTTTGGCCAAAACCTGTAAAAAATTACCCATTGAGAGGCGGTTGAAGTTCTTGGCCAGGGGTTCGGCCAAAGCATTGGTTCCGAGATGTGCGAGGCTGTCATGGCCTTCTCTGGGCAAGTGGCGTCAACATTGCTGACGCGATGGAAAATAGGCGAAAAAGCGAGTGGGCCGAATTCTCGAGTTTTTCAACAATATCGGCACATAGCTGCCGTTGGCCACACCGCTTCGATACTGTGATTGCAGCCCGCTTAGCGGCCATTCGCTGCGATCGCGAAATGTGTAGCAGGCCGAACTCACGCCCTGCGGGACGGAGTTTCCATTCGCTGCTGGAAGCACCACGGTGTGTTCTGCGGGCACATCTTCTACGTACTACGAGGTATGGCAGCCCATGTGACAGAGCCGCATAAACAGTGATCTGTTAGACTTTTTTGCTGTAAATTTCCGGCTTTCTGCATCGCACAGCGGTCAGCAGTCTAGGCAACGTTTAGGAGTTTCTTGCACTGCGCCAAGCCCTCGAAAACTGTCCAAAACGTAAGACCACTTTACTCAAGTCAGTTGATCTTTTGAAACCTGATCAAGCAAACCAGTCCAGGCGGCAACCGCATACATTCGATCACGATTTAGCCGTGGGTCGGCAACCCGCTTGAGAGTAACGTCGGGCACATCATCAGACCTACCCAAGTCCTCAAATATCTCCTCAAAACAGGTCCTCGTCGGCACTGACCAACATGCCTACAAGCAATCTCCCAACCACAGATGCTACTGATTTCAGTTGAGACAAAAGTTGTCGGTTCCAGCTACGTTAAGCACGTTGAGAGGCAATGATGAATAAGGCCCAGTTCCCGGGCAGAAAGTCATGTGGCACTCCGGCCCGCCACGACAGGTGCTAGGGTCAAGACACATAGCCAGTAAGTGACGATTGCCGCCAGCGCGATGGCTGACAGGAAGACCTTTGGGCATCTGTCGTAACGGGTCGCGACCCGCCGCCACTCCTTCAACCTGCCGAACATGATTTCGATCCGGTTGCGCCGTTTGTAGCGACGCTTGTCGTACTTCACCGGTTTCTTGCGCTGTTGTCGACCGGGGATGCAGGCGCGTATCCCTT
>NZ_JBQGAB010000007.1:0-217755 GCF_056542605.1 Ruegeria sp. AB8 | reverse complement strand
TCTCATCTCCACTCCTTGGCGGTTACGATGAGCCAGAAACCCTCTCTTATCAAATCTACTTAAACTGTCCCATTGGTGCTGACGTCAGACAAGATTAGATCAAACAAACCTTTTCGGCCAGTTCATCAATCAGTACGCGTTGGTTTTCACTGTAATCAACAGGAAGATCGATCAGATGGACGCCATCAGCTGCAAACGCTTTCTCAAAGGTCAGTACCAGATCCTCAGTTCGCTCTACCCGGTGGCCTGTCGCACCATAGCTTCTGGCATATTCCACAAAATCAGGGTTTTTGAACTCCAGCCCCCAATCTTCAAACCCGGCTTGAGACTGCTTCCAGCGGATCATCCCGTACGAGTTGTCGTTCAACACGGCCACAACCAGATTGAGCCCTAGTCGAACAGCGGTCTCGATCTCCTGACTATTCATCATAAAGCCGCCGTCGCCACATATCGCCATAACGCGACGGTCTGGATAAAGTTTGGCCGCCATCATGGCGGAGGGAAGGCCGGCTCCCATCGTGGCCAGTGCGTTATCCAGCAGGACTGTGTTGGGCTGGTAGGCCTGATAATTTCGCGCGTACCATATTTTATAGATGCCATTGTCCAACGCGATGATATCGCAATCCCGCATAACTTTGCGCGTATCGGCCACAAAACGCTGCGGGATTACTGGGAAACGCGGATCATCTGCACCTGCCGAGATGTGCATGTCGGTTTCCTGTTTGACCCGCTCGAAGTAGCTGCGGTCAAACTCCAAGGGACCGTCAAGCTTCTTTCCCAGCCGTTCAATAGATTGAGCCAGATCGCCAACAACCTCGACCTGTGGGAAATAGACTTGGTCGACCTGCGCGGCCTTGTAGTTCACATGGATAACCTTGGTTCCGCCTTCTTTCATGAAGAAAGGAGGCTTTTCCACCACGTCGTGACCCACATTGATAATCAGATCTGCCCGTTCGATCGCGCAATGTAAGTAGTCCCCATCGGATAACGCTGCCGTTCCCAAAAACAGATCGGACCGTTCGTCCACCACGCCTTTGCCCATCTGCGTGACAAAGAAAGGAATCTGCGTGTCATTTACAAACTGACTGAGCGCACTGCGGGCGTGTTTCCGGTTGGCACCTGCCCCCAATAGCAGCAAGGGCATTTTGGCTGAGCGGATCATCTCGGCTGCCTCATTCAGAACCGTGTCACCTGCCACGGCATAGTAACGCGGATGAGGTTGCAGGACTGGTTCGGTGGTATCTTCGGCTGCTATATCCTCAGGAAGTTCCAGCAGAACCGCACCGGGTCGCTCCTCTTGCGCGACGCGAAACGCTTCGCGGATTAACGAGGGGATGGTGTTGCCGTGCACAATCTGCTTGGACATCTTGCAGATCGGATCAAACAGACCCACCACATCGATGATCTGAAACTGCCCCTGTTTCGATTTCTTGATCGGTTTTTGGCCCGTTATCATAACCAGAGGCATCCCGCCCAAATGCGCATAAGCTGCGGGTGTGGCAAAGTTTGTGGCACCGGGACCAAGTGTTGCCATGCAAACCCCCGCCTTGCCCGTCAAACGCCCATACGTTGCCGCCATGAATGCCGCCCCCTGTTCGTGACGGGTCAGGACAAGTTCAATCTTGGACGTCCTCAAGGACTCCAACACATCCAGGTTTTCCTCACCCGGGACGGCAAAAACATACTCAACGCCCTCCGCCTCGAGCGCTTCGACCAGCAAATCCGAGGCTTTGGTGAACGACGACGCAGTTTGATATAAAGGGGACATGTTCCCTCCTAAAATCACATTGGGCCGGTCGGTTTGGCTCCACATGCACATGAGTTGTCAGTAATTCAAATAGGATGCGGAAAATTCTGTTTTCAGTGGTTTGCAACCACCGATGCTTGAATTAACGCACCACCATCGAATTTCACCTGCTTTAATTCAATACAGCACGCGCGAAGGATAGCTTCAACAGCAGTACCGGTGTAAAGTAGGCACTGCAAAATGAATTCGAACAAGTATCCGCGCGGCCAATGAAATAGCATTATTTGAAGCGGCCCAAAAAAATTGGACAGTCGGCTCAGATGTGTCCCGAACCTTTGAGGGGATCGCCTTTCCTACATGTCTGCTAAACGGACTTTCCAACTGTTCGCTGCGGAGCGGTATTGCGAGACGATTTGAATGACCGCTCTGCCTACAAAGCGGCAAAGCGCGCAGTTGTTGCACCGGCTTGCACCTGAACTCTTAAGCTAACACCTGGCCGAACCTGTAAAACCAGTATCGGACAGTTTCATGGCTAACATTGATGCCTCGCTCTTGCAGCAAATCCTGCACATTCCGCAAAGAAAGCGAAAATTGGATGTACGAGATCACCGCAAGACGGATGATTTCGGGGCTGGTTTTGAAGTATTTGAACGAGGCAGGTTTGGTCATGGACAAAAGCTACGCAACCGCCCTGCCCCGCTCAAGCAAAGTACTTCTGACAAGGCCTCCTGCCGTCCTTCTTTGCTCTCTCTTCTAACGAGAGCACGCAGTAATTTGATCTGTAAAGAGAAAGACTTTGCAGAGCGGTGCGGAACAGAAAAACAGGAATCTGAAGCGGTATCAGAACTATCTGATCTGACAAGGCCGATGGACGAAGGTTTGGAAAGCCCGCGGCCCGCCTAAATCCAAGTTCGCCCTACAAGGCCATCCTTCATTCTAATAAAATCAATACCGCAGTTAAGCTGAAAAAAATGTAGAAAATCTAACCGCAACCCAAGGCTTCCTTGACATAGTTGCCTATTGTCTCACTTTAATTTGGCTCACTAAGTGAGGGACCGCTCCAAAAAGAACACACACCGTTAAACTTGGATCAACGAATTACGTGAACCGAACACTTGGCGTGATGCACGACTCTGTTCGCAGTGGAACCTAGAAATATGTCCTCAAAACCAGGCTTGTGCGAGGCCAAGACGATGCAATCCGCGTCGCTCTCATTTGCGAAATCGACAATAGCCCTGCCCGCATGCCCAGAGATAAGCCGAGTTTCCGCGCATGGAATTTCAGCAGCTGTCTGATGCAAGTTCTCAAGGATCTCATGCCGCGTATTTGCAAGCACTTCGCTTGGAATCTGGGACCCCACATACGCGGGGATAGGCTCTTGGACGTGCACAACAGTAAATACAGCGTCCGCATCAGCCAATTGGTGTGCGGCCTCAAACGATGCTTGGGTGTCGTGCTCTTGGTCCAGTGCAACCGGGATCAGGATGTTCTTGTACATTTGACCTCCTATCTACTTCTCTGATGATTTCAATCTGGTTTAGTCGGCAGCAGGAAATCTAAACCGGCTCAGACTTTGAAGATTTCCCTGCGCTCTTTGTAGCGGCTGCAACATCATCAACTGTTTGCTCAACAGCTTCAGCCTCGGTTTCAGCGACATATGCTGCACAACGGGCCACGGTTTCGAACCATTCCTGCGCGTCAGCAACCAATCGCTCCGTCGAGTGGCGCTGCCATTCCGCCATACTCTGAAGGGCTTTCGACGGTTCCGACGAGTTAGCGTAAGACACTTCACGCGCAGCTTGCAGGGCCGTTCGGACCGCCTCATGTCGCCGCTCGAACCAATGCTGCGCAAAGGCCTCTGTTTCCTCAAGCATTTTTTCTTGCGCGTCCCAGAATTGTTCGATTTGGGCACCGAAGGCCGGATTGCCAGACATGGGCGGCTGCACATTCTTGAAAACGTCCACAAGTGAAGCCGGGTAATTTGACTTGGACTTCTTTGTCGACATCGAAAATTCCTCCTCATTCCCTGATTGACCTATTGTGCCACTTGCGGTGGGCATCCGCCTTAATACAGATCAATATCTCTTATTCTTATGATCCTCGGTTCAGACCGTGTAAGGGTATTCGCATTCGCTCCGACATCAGTTCCTACAAGGCAGGGTCGGAATTTGAGTATTCTAGACAAGAAGTTAACGCTTGGTTTTATGTGCACGTTGCCGTCTTTCTGATTACCCTTGGTGTCCTCATCCTTGCCGGATTGGCGTGCCATCCGCTTGTCTGACCGGGCGCTTGAAAACGGGAGCGCCCCTGAAAGCCGAAGCGGTTTGTATCGTCTTTCTGACAGCGGGTCTTTCGCTATTGCTGGAGGTTTCGTTTCTTTTATCAGGCATGGTTGCAGGCGCAGTTGTCGGAAATCTTGCCCACCATCATGACCGTGCTTTTCATGAGATCGAGCACATTCAATGGCCATTCATCATCCTGTTCTTCCGGTTGGCTGGCGCCACGTTGGATATTGAGGCCTTTGGCTTGATGGGTTGGGCCGGTGCTCTTTTCCTGATCTTGCGCGCCGTGGCACACCTTGTCGGGGGGTTATTGCGGAGCAACCCTACGCCGCGAATGATCCCACCCCTCAGCAGCGCGGATTTTTCTTGCCTGCGGCGCTGCGACGCGGAGCCGGGTCAGGCAATCACGCTAACTAATTATTACTACCACCCTTCGGGGGGCCCGCGTTGCTCTTGTCCCCTCTAGCTAGCTTGCAGCGCGGGCCAACTAGTACCGTTCGTTTTTCTGCTTTACCTGTCTCGCCGCCGCTGATGATGCGCAGCGAGAGTTGAACCTTGACGACCCACAACCGCATAGTTGATTTCGGCGACTGATATGTCAGCAGGACCTTGTGCAAGCAGTTCGCTCGGACTTTTAGTAAGATACCGACATCTACTATGGAATTGCTGACATTGACGCTTCTACTTCCTTCAATCTAGAACAGCACGTCGCCAACTGGTGCGCCGGGGTGGGACCGACTACATCGCTATCAAAATCGGACCTGAAGTACCTCGTTCAAGAGACAGCCGCGGACAGCGAAATCACAACAACGCCGATCAGAAAAAGCCGCATAACGCTGCAACCCTAAACCAAAAAAGTGTTCAACGAGATTGAAGAAAATAGTACGAAATGGCTTCTGAAACAACGCGACCCGAGTGTCGCACACCTCGAACTCCCCGAAAAAAGCGAGTGGACCAGACCGTGAAGCTGATATGCACTGCCAATTACAATCAGATCAAGCATACTACCTGTCACAATTGATAGCTTTGTGATGGGTGGAGCGAGGGGCTGGACGAGGGGGTAAGAGCCAGCCCCTCTCTCACAAGGGGGAATTCCGGAGTGGTAGTAGTGTTCCGTTGAAGACAACTTACCTTGAGCACCCAATCCTCGAAATTGGGGAATTCCCGTAGCATTGCAAAATCTGGCGAAATAGTCTGTTTCCAAAAGGCAAGCAGTAAGTTTCGTAACGAGCAGCGGGCATAATTTTGCCACCATGCAATCCTCTGACCGTGGGTGGCACGCGTTGATTTTTGCGCATTCCGAATATTGCGACCGGTTATGAGCGGGTTGTTGGGTTCGGCGTGCCGCCCCACGAGCCCCAAAAAGCTCGCTGGAGAATTGAATTGCGATTTCTAAATGTCAGAGCACAACCGCATTTTTCATTCCACCGACCCAATTTGAACAACCCGAACAAGTAGCAGTGTGGAGCGGCGCGCCTTGATGAGGGTTTACGATTTCAATGAGGGGTGCGAGTTCGGCGCGTCGCACCATGCCCCAAAAGGTGTACTGAGAGCAGAGGACTATGTCCCCACCAGCCGTTTGCTCAAGCTTTCAGATGTGTAAAATGAACTGCTCCCCTTCGAGTCTGCTAATTTAGGTTAGCTCTGTTCAGGTTTTGGTCTTCCTTTGACCGGTCAGCATATTCGTGTGGCGTCAGGCCCGCGAGGCTAGAAAGAGGTCGGTTGCGATTGTAGTCGGCGCGCAATGCAGCAATCGTGCGACCGGCATGGCGCAGAGACTGGAATAGGTGTTCGTTGAGGCACTCCTCACGCATCCTTCCGTTAAAGCTCTCGACCACGCCGATTTGTATGGGCTTGCCTGGCGCAATGTAGTGCCAATCGACCTTGCGATTTCCTTGCCACTTGCGCATCGCGTTTAAGGTCAGTTCGGTGCCGTTATCTGAGACTACCAGGCAAGGATAGCCACGCAACTCAGCGATCCGATCCAACTCACGGGTGACACGTGCGCCCCCCCAAATGGATGTGTCCACGACGGCAGCCAGGCATTCCCGGCTGTGCACTCTGAGCCTGCCACCTGTACTGGTCCACCGCTATGTTTAGGAAACGGAGGACCATCAATTGCTACTATGCCCGCCCAACCGAGAATGGTTCAATTCGTCTGACGTCCTTTTTTTGAAATCGCACGATCTGTGAGTTTTTTCTCGCTTCAGCTGCGTTCGATTACTATACTAAAGTAGCAATCTGTGAGTGGTTGTGATTTTTAGATTGTTCTGGTCGCTCCTCTACTTGTTAGGTGGAGCGACTAATTCTTTGCTGGATTCCGGGCAGTATCCGTTGATTGGGGCCATTTAGCCAACCCATAAGTGTGCCTTTTGACCTTGTTCTGAGCTAGACAATTCCAAACGTGCCGCAAGAATTTTTGTTAGGTTGAACCAAGACAGTGCCGGCAACTTGATCGCCTGAATGATCGTTGCGCGGGCTGCAATTTGGGTTGAGTATAACATCAAGTCCGTTTGCTTTTATTTGGGCCTACTATCCCCGAGAGTGTGAACTTGACTTGGCAAGCAACGCGGCTTGAGTTCTGTTACTCACTCCAAGTTTTCCAAGTATGTTCGTGACGTGAAATTTTACCGTCACTTCTTTTAGTAGCAGGTCTTGTGCTATCGATTTGTTGGATTGGCCGGATGCAAGCATGTCAAGAATCTGTTGTTCCCGAATTGTCAGGCCATAGTCCTTTGGGAAAGCACCGGGCTGCTTTTGTTGAATGCCTGCTGAGCGCGCGATCGACCTATCTCCGGTTAGTTCATTGATACTGTCGAGCATCAAATCCACTGGCATGGACTTTGGAAAAAAAGCGAGTGCCCCAAGTTCAATGGCTCTGTCAGCAACTTCAGGGGAGGCGACACCGGAAATAATGGCTGTTTTTTGGTCTGGAAAACGTGATTTGAGTCGAACCAGTCCTTCCAGATCGTTCATACCTGGCATCTGATAGTCCAGAATCGCGAGGTCGATGTTTTTGAAGGCAGAAATCACAACATAAGCTTCTTCTGCACTTGAAGCTACCTTTACTTCAAACCCAGCTTTTTCGGCCAGATAGGTGGCCAATGTATCGCGAACCAGTTGATGATCATCGGCAATTAAGATGGTACTCATCAAGTAACGGAATGCCCCCGAGAAAAAACTGTTATGCCACAAGCAACGATCGACCTAGGTTCATTCATTCGCTGTTCGACGCTCGAAGCAGTGACAACGCCACAGTAACATCATGCTTCCAGGGAGGCCAATTCTATGAGTTCAAGAAATTTCCTTAGCATCACTACTGCTGTCGCCTTAGTGTGTTCTTCAACGGTCAGAGCGCAAGACCAAATTCCGTTGACAGTTGTATTTGCCGGAGGAGAACAGAAAAACCTCTCATTGGAAGATCTAGACACAATGAAACAGGTTTCCTTTTCAACTTCAACAATCTGGACAGATGGAGTTAACCAATTCAGCGGTGTTCCGGTTGCCAGCTTGCTTCAATACCTCGATGCCGAAGTTCAACAGCTTAAACTGTCCGCTTTGAATGATTATTCGGTGAAGATACCTGTTGCCGAGCTAGAGGCAGAAGTACCGATTATCGCAACCCGAGTTGACGGATCAACCATGTCGGTTCGCGAAAAAGGACCTTATTGGGTCATGTTTCCATTTGACGATAGGCCCGACTACAAGACTGAGTCGAACTATTCACGTGCAATTTGGCAACTGCAAACAATTGAACTTCTCGAATGAATTACGAAAGTTCCTTGGCTGTCTGGAGAAACTGTTTTGGAGGGTCGAATGATAGGGGGTCTAGCCAGGCTCGTCTTTCCCGCGACTGTTTTGGTTCTTGTGGCAGTCGTAGTTGCCTTGGGAAGAAGCCTTTGGATTGAACAGCGGGCCTTAGCGACTGCCGGCAATGAGAATGCCCAATGGACAGTTCTACAGCTGGATACTGAATTCGCTAATTTGCGATCCGTTTTGCTGGAAGAAGCTTCGCGGTACAGGCCAGACTCTCTGAGAACCGTAATACAAACACAGATCACTTTAAGCCGGATTGATCTTGTAAGCCACGGAATCGCAAGAGACATAATCGAAAGCGATAGCCGTGCATCAGAGTTGCTGGAACAACTAAAAAAGTTCGCCGAGGAGGCTACACGGCTAACTCAAAACTATGATGCACCGGTCAATGTTAGTGAACTCGCCGATTTGGCGTCTCTCTATCAACCGGCAGCACGTGAACTCGCGTTGCTGGGTATTACCATCGGAGCAGAAAGAACGGAGGCTCGTCGGCAAAAGTTTTCATCTGCACTAAGAAACGCTGGTTTGGTCGCTATTTCGGTTGTTTTCGTGTTGGCCGCCGTACTTTTGTTTTTGTACAGATCGTTGCAGATTTCTAGGGAACGCGATCTTGCGCTTCGGGAGACAACTGGCAGATTGGAATCGACGGTTTCCGCTTCTCTCGATGCCATAGTGATCGGCAATGAAAAGGGAGAAATTGTAGAGTTCAATAGCGCTGCGGAGAGAGTATTTGGCTGGAGGAAAGGGGAAGTTCTTGGCAAAAACATCAAGAGCACAATTCTTCCAGGAGCTCATTTTGACCAAAGCGGCAGATTTGATGACAACAAGGGTCCCAACCTGATCTCAGGGCTCACTAAAAGAAATCGGGTTGAGATAGTGGGCACTCGACGCAACGGGGATGAGTTTCCTGCTGAAATCAATGTCACAAGGGTATCGAACGCCGCGGGAGACTTGGTCGCAGTATATCTACGTGATATAAGTGACAGAAAACGTAACGAGCAAGCGCTTTTGGAGGCTAAAGAAAGAGCAGAGCGAACTGATCGCGCAAAATCGCGGTTTTTGGAAGTCATGAGCCATGAGATGCGGACTCCACTAACTGGTATTCTAGGAGTTCTGGACTTACTCAAAACCACAGATCTTACCGAAAGGCAGAACCATTTTTTGGAAGTGGCTGCGGGATCCGGAGAAGTTCTTCTAGAGCAGATTAACGAAGCCCTTGATATTACTAGAATAGAATCCGGCGCTTTGGTTCTCTCACCAGTTTCGTTCAACCCTCACGAAAAGGTATCTCAAGTCGTTGCAGTTCTTGAACCATTGGCTGCCGAGAAGGGGCTGAAGCTGGACTCTGATCTCGACCCAAGCTTGCTTGGTACTTTCATCGCCGACGAAGTACGCTTTGGCCAGATTGTTACAAACCTTGTTGGAAACGCGATCAAGTTCACTTCCACCGGAATTGTCAGTGTCCAGATGAAGTTCGAAGACGCACCGCAGGCTCGAAACTTAGTTTTGACTGTTTCAGATACCGGAGATGGAATTCCTACGGATCAGCTTGAAGAAATATTCGGTGACTACGTGACCCGTGCACCGGTGAAAGGGCGATTATCTAGAGGAGATGGACTCGGACTTTCAATTTCAAGGCGAATTGCAAGGTTAATGGGGGGAGATATCACTGTAGATTCGCATTTGGGGCACGGAAGTCATTTCACTCTCAAGCTTCCTCAGATGAAAGTGGAAGAACAGCCGCAAAACGTGCTTGAAGACGATCATACAGCTTCAAATTTCACCTTGCCCAACACCAAAAAACTAAGCGTCCTTGTCGTCGAAGACAACGTCGTCAACAATTCAGTCTTGTGCGAAATGTTGAATAGCTTGGGCCACAGAGTCCATTCTGCGACCTCTGCGGCCGATGCATACAAACTGGCAACAAGTATGCGGTTTGACGTTATTCTCATGGACGTTGGTCTACCGGACATTGACGGATGCGAACTCACCAAAATGATCAGGAATTCCAAGGGAGTGAATAGATTTTGTCGGATTCATGGTCTGTCTGCTTATAACGAAGAGGCGCTCCTAAAAAAAGCCTTGGCCGTTGGAATGAACGGTTACACGACCAAGCCGATTCGCCTGAGTGATCTCAAGAGAGTCTTGCTGGGGGAGCCCATATATTCAAACACTAGGCAGCCTAGCACTCCTTTAATCGACAGTAACATTCTCCAAGAGCTGGGTGGTACCTTAGGTGCAAAGCAAATGCGAAAAGCTATTTTGGATTTCTTCCAAGAGATGTCAGATTTCTTTTTACAACATGAGAGGATCACCGATTTAAGCGAAAGAAGTGAGCTTTCCTCCCACTTGCATAAGCTAAATGGAGCCGCTGCATTGTTCGGTTTTCGCTCATTGACAAAATCAATCGAGACTACGCGAATAACTGCCACGAAGGCTGATGTGGCCTCTCTAGAGATCGCCCTTGGTAGACTAAAGAAAGACACAAAGGACACTCGCGAACAGGTTGATAGGCTACAGTTTCCACAATCTCTTTAAGTTTCCCAACAACAGTAGGGACCTTGTATGAACTAGCAATACTTAAGGCCAGCAAAGTGTGTGCAAGTCTAGCCTAATTGGTAGGTTGAGAAAGTCGTGAGATCGAAAATAATGGGATGTGAATTTCAAAGTTTAGAGCGATAACCACTCACTGGAAAAACGCTATCGTTCTAAGCCCGCCGGCTCCGCTCGGCGGGCTTTTCTATTTGTACAGCACTGTCTAAATTGGAGGAGCAAGGCTTTGCAGGATTAGCCTCGTAGAAAATCTCCGGGGACGGAAATGCTTTTCGGACGCTGAACACAATTGATTAGTTCAGTCGGGGATGTTTGGCCATGATGATCGAGCAGAGACTGAACTGGTCCGACGCAATTGACGTCGTGAAGGGTATGATCGAAAACAGGTTCGCTCGGTGACTTAGAATGATAGTTATGAATTTGTAGGTTTTTTGGCTTAGCCTCTTTGAACCTTGCGCTCTCACACTTTGTCCAAACGCGCAGGCCTTGAGAAATATTTCTCAACCATCAAAAGGGTGGCTAGTAGGGTGGATAAAAATTAGCAAAAACATATTAACTTATTGTTATATTTTGGATAAATTAGGAGTTTTGGTGCCCCCACACGGACTCGAACCGCGGACCTACTGATTACAAAGACCTACCATCAAATTGGAGTTGAACGGGATAGATCGGGCAAGTGCCTATTATTTAAGGTAAAATCGCGGTTTTGTGCGAGCGACCGGTTGGGCGCTTGCGGAATGGATCGTATTACATCGGGAACACTTTTTGCAGAGACTGTTGCAGAGGCCTGATTATGCCAAACATAGCGAACTTACGTTCACGTCCAAAGATACAAGCCATCAAACCAAGCGACGGTGAGACAGTATTTTTTCGCCATGATGGTGACGCATTGAAAGGTCTAAGACTGGCTGTCGGCACACGGACCAAGACTTGGATCATGTCCAAAAGGATTAATGGAAAGTCGCGTTCGATCACGGTCGGACGCTGGCCTGAGATTGCAAATGGCGACGCTGCGATGGAGGTCGCGCGTGAAAAGATCGATGAACTAACATCAGGAACAGATGCGACTGCGACAGGCATCGCCACGTTGATGGATGCATTTGAAAGCCACGTTGCACGGTCAAAGGCCAAGCCTTCCACCAAAGACGAGTATCGCAGGCAGATCGACTGTCACCTTTCCGGCTTGTTCTCGATGCCTATCGAGAAAATCACGCTCCCAATGCTGGAAGATGCCATCAAAAGAAAGTCGCCATCAACGGCAATACATCTTGCACAGATCATTCGGATGGCATTCAAACGGGCATCGACTTTGCGCCGCTGCTTCGACGTATCAGCAGACCTCAAAGTCATGGAACGGCATCGTCCTGCAAACAAGGTTCTCTTCGATCCCAACATCAAATGGCCTGCCCTTGATCTGATATTGGCGCGACCGAAACTCATCCACCGTGTTGCTTGGTTCACAATGCTGATGACCGGTTTTCGATCCGGAAATGCCCGTTCGCTTGCGTGGGATCAGATCGACTTGGACGCCAAAACCATTTCGCTTACAGCAATGAAGAACGGCATGAGCCGGACGTTCCCGGTCGCAGACGTCGTGGCTGAGGCGTTGACATGCCTTCCTCATCGCGAGGGTTATGTGTTCACGGCAAGGGTAAAGGCTGGCTACATCGACCATCTCAACGCGCTCCGTGAGGGCGATCGCAAGTTATTACGCCCGCACGATTGCCGTCGACTTTTCACAACCGCAGCGCGTCGCGCTCGCTTGCCTGAGTACATAATCGACGAGCTTCGTGGCGACACGCCCAAGAATGTGCAGGACATCTACGACCAAGGCTCGGCGAACCATGACGACGCCAATATGATCGCCGAGCGCATTATTCAGGAATGCGGTCTTGTACCTTGTTCCGTGGTTGAGCAGATCAAAGCACCTGACTACATTAGTTGATGAACCGGACACGCCGTTCGGGGATGACAGAGCATATCACAGGGCCGCTTGCTGGCTGCGAACCTGTGTGAGGGCAAGCCAGCAATTCAACTCCCCGTCTCTTCATGAATAGAGAGAGAATATACGGAGGTGTTGATATGGATCTCTCCAACGAAATTCGTGCATTGCGCGACGAAATTAAAACACTGGCCGAACGTGTCGAATGCGCGTCGGCGCCGAAACTTATGAACACGTCGCAATGCGCGGCGTTCCTCGGAAAATCGCCGGACATTCTCTACGAATGGCGGCGCGACCGCAAAGGACCACCGTACCTGCACCTGTCGTCGCGGTCGATCCTGTACGACAGGGACACGGTGATCGAATGGGTCAATTCTCACGAAGTGAAATAATCGGAGCGAAGCACAAGACTTCGCTCCGATTGGGCTGCGCAGATTTTGGAGATGTGCAATCGCATTATAGTCGATTGCCGTAGTCGCGCCCACCGAAGTTTAAGGTCTTGAACGCGCTCCGTCTGGAGACGGAACGATGAAAAACGAACTTCTAAAAGCCGGATACAAGCTGGTGCCATTGGTGGATCAGCAGAAACGTCCGCGCGACAATGGCTGGGGCCAAAACACTTACACCGCCGCCGATCTCGGTCGGCAGATAGGTCTCGTGATCGAGCCGGGAATGGTCGATGTCGATCTCGACTGGCCGGAAATGCGCGATCTATGCACTGACGGACGGTACGACACGCTAGTGTGGGGCCGTTTGGGCAAAGCGACACACTATGTCTATCGCAGTGATCTGGAGAATCCTGTCACATTCCGCCTGCCTCATGTAGTCGGTGCACCTGTCCTTGAGGGTGAACATGCCTTCACGGTGTGTGAACTGCGAACGTCGCGCGACGGTGAAGCGTATCAGGCAATGATACCTGACAGCGTGCATCCTGATGGCGACGAACTCGAATGGATCAACAAAGACATGCCCCGCGAATGGTCGTCCGAGAGCATCGTGCGCTGCTTTGGCATGTATGCAGGCATAGCGGTTCTGTCGCGCTTCTATCCCGGCGAAGGCGCGCGAGACGAATTCGCACTTGCGCTGACAGGCTGTATGGTCCGCGCAGGTTGGTCGGAAGAGCAGGTCAACGGCTTCATGACTTTCCTCTGCCGCCTAACTGGTGACGAGCAAATCAAAATGCGCGCATCAAAAGCGCGACGTGCTCTGACACGCCTTGAAGCCGGTCGCAAAGTTGCGGGCATTCCCAAGGCGGCGGAAATCATGGGCATCCCAATCGAGTGGATGCAGGAAGTGGCGATCTGGTTGGGATGGAAACAGCGTAACCCGAGAGGTAAAGGCTCGGCTGTCTTCGTGTCAGCGCAAGTCGCTGAGGTTGCCAAACAAGCGTGGGACGCACTGGCCGAATACCAAGTCGATGGCGATCCGGGCGTTTACGCCTACGGAGAGGCGCTAGCGCGTGTGGATGATGGGCGCATGGGGCTGCTTGATGCATCCGGGCTTGAGTTCGAGCTGAACCGTTGCACGACGTGGTTGGCGCAAAAGGACGACAAATGGAAGCCGGTGTCTGCGCCGGCGAACGTCGTGCGGGATATGTTGGCGGCGCGCCGCCGCGATGTAACCGTCCCGACGCTAAAGCAGGTTTCCATCGTTCCGACGTTCACAGGCGACGGACGCCTGCTCAATGAGAATGGTTTCGACGAAGCGTCAGGCATCTTTCTCGATCTCCATGTTTCCGTCGATGTTCCGAAAGAGCCGACCAGATTGGAAGTTTGGTCCGCGCTACGTCAGTTGTGGAAGCCGATCTCTCAGTTTCCGTTCGAGGACAAATCAGACAAGGTGCATGCCGTCGCCATGATCTTGGAACCGTACATGCGAGACATGTTCGGTCCGACGCCGCTGTACTTCATCAACAAGCCAGCGGCAGGCACAGGCGCGTCTCTGTTCATAGAAACGTCTCTCTATCCGACGCTCGGGAAGTGGCCAGACGCACAAACGCCGTCAAAGTCTGATGAGGAGATGAAAAAGACGCTGACCGCCTGTTTCGTAGATGGGCTGAGGTGCATCTACTTCGACAACGCAGACACTTTGAACTCGCCGTCCTTCGCCTCGGTGTTGACGGCAGAGGTCTATGCAGCGCGTATCTTGGGCGTCTCCAACATGCTGCGCGTGCCTGTGCAGGTTCAATGGGTGGGATCGGGGAACAACACCGAACTATCGGGCGAGCTGCATCGGCGCACGGTGGACATCCGCATGGACGCGCAAATGGCAAATCCGGAAGATCGGGACGTCTCGCAATTCCGTATAAGAGATTTGAAGTCATGGGTGCGAGATCATCAGGCTGATCAGGTCCGTTCCGCGCTGACGATCATCCAATACTGGGTCAATCAGGGCATGCCGGAGGGCATGGCGTCCAAGGCGTCCTATGAGGCATGGAGCGCGAAGATGTCGGGCTTGTTCGAAACCATTGGCGTGCGCGGGTTTCTTGAAACGCCGGATGACCGCAGACCAGAAGATCCAGACGAGGAGATCGCGCGCGAACTGTTCCACGCGATGGACAGGGCGCACCGAGGCCAGGTCGATCCATCGGGCGACATCGATGAGTATGGTAACGCCACGCGGCGAACAGATTGGTCAAAACCGGTGAGGGCGGGCGATGTGGTCGATCTTGTCTCTGCTCTCAACATCGACTTCGACTACGGTTTCAAAGATGAGCGCAAAGTGATGGCGACGTTTCTCAAGCGGTTTCGTGGGCGCGTCTTCGCCATGGAGGCAAATTCGGGGCGCAGCGTCGAATTACGGCTGACCATGCACAAAGACAGTCGCGGGACATATTGGTACGTGGAGCGCGAGGTCGAAAGTTGACGGTGCAAACGGTGCGGACACGGTGCGTGGGAAATGCGCTTGGCGATCAAGGCAATGACACCATCTGCACCGTCGCCACCATCAGTTTGGACGTTTTACGTCGTACGGAGGCGCTCATGCTCGGTCGTCAGGATCGCGCTTTGCATAAAAACGATGGTGCACATGGTGCAAACGGTGTCATCCACTTGATGCGCCGAGATAAACCGCCTGCACCATGCACGCACCGTCGCCACCATGCGATCCTGCCTGTCCCAGAATTCTCCGCCTACCTGAAACCAGAGGCGATTGTTTAGGCAGAATTTGCGCGACCAATTGATAGGTGATCAACCGCAGTCGTCCACCAATTGATTCTTCAGTAAGAGGTTTTCCGACATACGCGTTGCAGAGCGCTTTAGCTCTGCGACAATCCAGAGTAGCGAGGCTGAAATCGGTAGCTCGGATAGGTGATTGATCCCTGAGTGGCGATGTCCGCTTCACACATCTGAGCGCGCGTTTTCAAAAGTGGGACCATTGGCTGCTCTGCGGACGAAGTCGCCTTTGAAGGCCATCGATTCAACGACTGCTTTCGGTGCGCACGGATACTAACTATGCAATGGTTGTTCAGCAGCCGACCGGTCCGCCTCTGCAATCTCGTAGGCCCATGACCGAAACGCCGAAACCTTCGGCGAGTGCCATTTGTGACGACCGGCTAGGAGGCAGATGGCACCGTCAGGCGATTTGCACACCTTGTCCGGAAACGGGGCAACCAACGTTCCCGACTGCAATTCTTCGCGACACAGGACAAGGTCGGCCATCGCAACTCCAATACCCATGACCGCCGCTTTGGTTGCGATGTCAATGTTAGGAAACTCCTGACCGTCAGCCGGGTCGACGCCGACGGGCTGAAAAGCATCGACCCAAGTTCTCCAGTCAGCATGACTTCTTGTTTCGTGCAGCAACTCACAATCGGCAAGCACCTCGGGAGATTTTAATGACTTATTAAGACGATAGGCCGGCGTACAGGCCGGGGTGAGTAAAATCGGAAAAAGTGTCTGCACCTCAAGATCATGCGAGCGGCTCGACAGGTTGGATATCGAGAAACCGATATCAGCCTGGATTGGGTCGAAGCCGCCATCTGGATAAAAATCCGTTGTCAGGCGTACATTGAACTCTGGATGGGCTTCCCTGAAGCCTTCCAACTTCGGCAGCAACCACCTGATTGACGTCCCCGGGGGGCAAACGACGCGCAACTCGTTGGCATCTGCGGAAACTTCTTCCGCCGCGCGCCCGATCATGCTGAAAGCCTCCGATACAGTGGGCAGAAACGCGGTGCCCGCTGGCGTCAATCGGACCCCTTGAGCCAGTCGCTCGAAGAGCTGTACGCCCAAATGGTCTTCCAGCAGCTTGACGTGCCGACTGATCGCGCCGCGCGTCACATTGAGCTCTTCGCTCGCACCCACAAAACCACTGTGACGCGCTGCAGCCTCAAAGGCTCTGAGGGCGTTAAGGGGTGGTAGTTTTGCCATATGTTAGGCTCATTTTTTCTGATCCTCTGGGTGCAAAAGCTTGGTTTGCTCAATAGTTTCTGTTCGCGGTATCCCTCAGTCAAGTCAGAAAACATGAGGAAATTTCTATGTCGGTCGGTGTGGTTGAAAATACTCTGTCGCTTCGGAAAGTTGCAGATGTGTGGGAAGCGTGCAAAAAGCTAATCCCAGGGTCGGGGGTAGAAGCGTCTGACACGCAGCTAAAAAAAGAACTGGAGCGCCTTGCTCTGAGCGCACCGCACACGCTGGCGGATATAGGGTTTGAGCGTGACGTTAACGCGTGTTCCTGCGAAAGAGCCGTATGGCGCCGGGGCAGGCACTGCGTGATTGTCTTCAGTGACAAGCATGCCTCCGCCGTCATTTGATTTGTTTTTTTAGCGAACCAACAAATGGTGTTACGCCAATACCGTATCTTGGCTGGCGTCAAAGGCCAGACATTCGGATCAGGTGCAGCAATAGGGACTTTGGGCTCATTGCTGACCTTAGCTGCTCGATGAACGAATGACGGTTGTGCGGGTCAAAGGGTGTATTCTTTGCGTCTCCACCAATGTCCACTTTGAATGTTTAGATTACAGCCTCACGCGCATACGAACTGAGAATGAGCCACTGATTTACTGTTTTGGCTAACGCGGTTTCGCCGATTAGGTTGATGTGTTCATTTTCGATCTCATGCGACATTTGCGAGTATCCGAAGAACACCGATACCAACGTCTCAAACTCTGATGTGATGTACAGATCGACGTCAAAGCCTGGATCAAGGAAGCAGACGTCTACATCTTGGCCCGGACGGTTCATAATCCAAAAATCTTTCTCTCCTTCCCCTTGTTCGGGGAATGACAGCTTCATGACCACGCGGCGATTAGGCAGTGCGCTGGAATCAATGCAAAGGCGGAGATTCCAGACAAATGCGGACGGCTTGGTTAATCTGGTGTGGTCTTGTATCGACGTATTGCGATACGCCCATTTCCCCAGTTCGGTGATTATCGGATCAAGCTCAATTGCAGCATCCGTTCGGAGATAGTCAATGCTTCCGGAAACAGTGTTTTCAACGCGTTTCACCAACCCCTGCGATTGAAGCGTCTTCAATCGCTTTGTCAGCAAAGTTGGAGATATTCCCGGGATACCGCGCCGGATATCGTTGAACCGTGTTGACCCCCAACGCATCTCGGTCAGGATGTGAATGGTCCAACGTGGTTGCAGAACCTCGCAGGCCATATTGATAGGGCAGAACAGCATGTTGTTTGGATTGGGCAATGCATAACCTCCAACTCGGAAGCGTAAGCAGCTATCCAACTCCGATCCAGTCCATTTTCTGTACTGGCGACAATCCAGTTTCTACACTAGCGGGACTCCTGGAGCCCGATTAAATTGATGAGTGCCCCCCGCGCGGCATACCACTGCCGCCGACAGATCATGGACACTGGGAGATTTCGAATGAAAGCCGCGGTACTGTACGAACCGAACACCGAGCTTGTCATAGAGAACATTTCAATCCGAAAGCCTGTCGGGCGCGAAGTTCTTGTCAAAACAGTATATGCAGGGCTGTGTCACTCAGATTTACATTTCATTGAGGGATTGTATCCACATCCGGTGCCTCTGGTGCCCGGTCACGAGGCAGCTGGTGTTGTCGAAGCCGTTGGGCCGGATGTCACGTATGTGAAGCCTGGCGACCATGTAATTACCTGTTTGGCCGTTTTTTGCGGCACGTGTGAGACATGCCTGTCCGGCAAACCGGCGATTTGCTCTAACCCCGAAGTGCGACCTGAAATGGGAAGTTCGACCGAACTGAGCTGGGAAAAAAAGCCGCATCTAAACAAATTCCTAAATCTGTCGTCATTCGCAGAACAAATGCTGGTGCACGAAAATGCGCTGGCAAAAATTCGCAAGGACATGCCTTTGGACCGAGCTGCTCTAATTGGTTGCGGCGTTCTCACAGGGTTTGGCGCAGTGGCTAACTCTGCACGACTCCAGCCCGGTGAAAGCGTAGCAGTAATCGGATGTGGCGGCGTTGGAATGGCGGCGGTCAACGGCGCGTGGATTTCTGGTGCAGGACAGATCATCGCAATCGACACCAACCCGGACAAGCGCCAATTGGCTTCCAAATTGGGTGCAACCGATGTCATAGACCCTTCTGATGGTGATATTGTGGAGCAGGTTCTGGCACTGGCTCCGGGCGGAGTTCATCATGCAATCGAGTGCCTGGGCTTGAAAGCCACCGCAGAACAGGCATTCCGAATGACTGCCAGAGGTGGTGCCGCAACTGTTGTGGGTATGGTCCCATATGGCCTGAACATCGAAGTTGATGGCCTCGATCTGCTGTATGAACGGCGCTTGCAGGGGTCGTTCATGGGCGGCGGCAGCTTTCGGACAGACATGCCGCGTTTGATCGAACTCTACCTTCAAAACCGCCTCCAATTGGACGAATGGATATCCGAGCGCATTTCCTTGGAGGAGATCAACCGAGGCTTTGCAGCCATGAAAGCTGGGACAGGCATGCGTTCGGTCATTGAATTCTGATAGCTCTTGCCACTAGGCGCTACAAAGGGTGCATAGCCAATTTTCCGTACTGGAAACTGCGGACATTCGTTCGCTCTGCAGCATTCGTTAAATTAGGCTTGAAGACGTCATCCGAGCGATTTGGTCGGATGTCCGCAATCGTCATGAAAACGGACCTCCAACGCCTCCGGCAATTACCGGTCGCCAAAATACGAACGTCGCCACCATCTTTCTTGCTATTCCTAGTCCGAGGTTCGCTACCTTAAAAAATCAATAATTACCTTATTCTACCGGTCGGAGTTCATGCGCATAACCATTATATTGATTGGTGAGCGTCGCGGCGCATCGCTCTCTTTCTGACTTGTCCAGATGAGCGCGGTGTCGTCCTGACGCCGCGCTCATTTAGTCAGAAGGAAAACACAATGACCAATGCGACGACCGCCGCCCTGCAAACGCTAATCAAGCAGGTCGAAACACTCACCACCACCGTCTCAGATCAGGCGAAACGTCTCGACGATCTGCACACCTTCAACACGCGCATCCTTGACGAGAAGAAGGACATGCAGCGTCAACTCAAAGCGCAACAGGCAGTGCCATCTGTCTACGAGGATGAAGAACACGACCGCAAAATGCGGGCTGCAAACTTCGATCAAGACGCCAATGGCAACTGGTATCTGAAAGGGACACGACCGAAGCACGCCATCTCCCGCAAGGATGCGCGCGATCCGGTGAAATATCGCGAAGCCAAGGCTGCAGCGCAGAGGGAAGGTACAACTGTGACGGTCATCGATGATGGCGACGGTGATCCGACGATCCGCAACACGGGTCAGACCAACACAATCCAAAGCAAGACATTTACCTTCGATGATGACTTCGAACGCGTGCGCTATGTCCGTGCTGACATGGACAAGGGCAATGGCCTCGTCCACCGCCGCCTGCAAGCAGAGCAGGAAGGCTTCACCTACAAGACATTCCGCACACTGGACGATCTGCCACCGCATGCTCGGACCAAATTCGAACTCATGGAAAGGGCGGCCAATGCGGACGGCAACACCTGAAGACCGAGCCTGCCTACAGTTTGCTCTACATGTCACAATCGGCATCATGCCGGATACCGAGTGTTACGTCCTGCGAGACGGACAACACTACATCATCGAGGGAGATCCAGTAGTTAAGCTTGATCCGTCACGCGGCGTTGAAGACGCGGTTGTTGTCACTCTTGGTCAGGCGATGAAATTCCATCTGGCGGGCCTCGGTCTTGGCCAGATGCGCAATGACCTCATTCAGTCGGGCGTCGATAAACAGTTCGCAGATCGGGTTCATTATCATTTGGTCGATGTCTCCAAGGAAGAATGGAAGCGCCTCAAAGAGCGCGTTGATTGGTATCGCGACGATAACGCCTCACCGATTTACGCTGAAACCGAGAATTCAGGAGTCTCCTGAAAATGCGCGGCGGCAACAAGAATTCCGGGCGACGGGCCATCATCGACATGCGCCCGGACCGGAATGAGATCATCAAGGACATTGTCCTCAGTCGCCGGTCCCTGTCCGACATCGCGCGGCGGATCGGCTGCAACTACTCGACAGTGCAGCGGTATCGGGATGACAAGATCACCGAAGAAATGCGTCGGGAGATTCTGGCACAAGAGCGCATCCAGCGGATCGAAGCGGACACCGAGATCGTCAATCAGGATCGCTTTGATGTCGCCATGACTTATGAGTCCTTGGCCAAGCGCGTAGAACGCCTGATCTCCAAGGCGGAGCAGAACGCGGATGATGGCTTTGCGCTGGCGGCGATGGAAGGATTGCGGCGCGTCTTGCGTGACATCGCGCAGGTGCAGGGCAAGCTGGCACAGAACCTAACCGTGAATGTGACGCTCGCGGAAAGCAAAGAGTGGGTCACGCTGCGCGGTATTCTGCAAAATGTTTGTGAGGAGGTGCCTGCTGCGCGCGAACCTCTCCTTCGTCACATGCGCCACCACGTCCTGAGTGTAACGAATGAGGTCGGCGATGCCGTTTGATGCACTGCACGACTGGTGCGCCAAAGTGGAGCGCGATCTCGATCCGGGTGCGGAAATGCTGCATTTCCTGCGGCAAGAGGTGCCGACCGCCGATGTTGTTGATCCGTGGCAATTGGAGGCAATCACGTCGACTGCGCCAACGGTTGCCATGCGTGTCTGCCGACAGGCTGGCAAATCTTGCGTATTGGCGACGCGCGGCGTGCGTGAGTTGAAGCGCGGCGGCACGACGATCTGTCTTGCGCCGGCCGAACGACAGACGCGTGAGATCACGCGGAAGGCGGCGATGTACCTGCGCACCACCGATTTGGTGGTAGAGCGGGCGACGCAGTCCGAGATCGAGACATCAAACGGCGGGCGTTTCATCGCCGTGCCTGCGTCTGGTGCAACCATTCGCGGGTACACCGCTGATCTGATCATGGTCGATGAGATGGCCTATCTGCCGGGACACAACGGAGGCGAAGACATCGTGGTCGCACTGCTGCCGATGCTCAAGGACAACGGCCAGACATTCTACGCCTCGACGCCAGCGGGCAAGCACAACATGTTCGCAGAGCTGTTCACAGAGAGGCGCGAAGGCGTTCACCGCATCGTCGTGCCCGGAACATCCATTCCCCGCCTTGCTGCCCGCGTAGAACGCCTGCGCTCGCAATTGTCAGCCACGCGCTTCCGGCAAGAAGTTGAAGTCGAGATGCTTGCTGACGGTCTTTCATATTTTGATTTGTCCATCATCGAAAACGCCACCAGCAGCGAGAGTGCGATATGGCCAAGGATTTGAACCTGATCCACATGCCGGACGGGCGCATTGTAAACGAGACCAACATGGATCCCGCTATCCCACGCGTGACAGGCTACGAGCGATATTGGATTGGCGTGGATTTGGGACAGGCGAATGACTACTCTGCTGTTTGCGTGGTCAAGGATCGACGCCTTCCGATCTCCGATGGATCGAAGGTCGTGTTGGGACAGCGTGAGCGAACGGTTGTCTATGCTGACCGGTTTCGCGGCGTGTCCTACGTGGATGTCGTCGACCATCTCGTCCAACTGCGCAACGCGTCGCCATTTGGTGGCAAGTCCGAACTCGTCATCGACGGCACGTCCATTGGGCGCGTGGTGTCGGACATGCTTTGGGAGCAGGGCGTGGATCACAGTGCTATCCAGATGACAGGCGGGCAGGATTGGTCCCGCAAGGGCCGCTATGTGAACGCCAGTAAGACATTGATGGTGGAAAACCTGGCTGTGCTGTTTGCCTCTGGTGAACTGACCTTCGCACATGATCTGCCGCTGCGACGGGAGATCGAAGAAGACCTTGCCTCCTTCACGACGCAGACGACGGCAGCGGGCAATCAGATCATCACTCAGTCGCGGAATTCGTCGGGTCATGGCGACATGGGCATTTCACTGGTGGTGAGTTCGTTTGCTTCGCAATATCTCCAGACCTGCGCATTGGTGGAGTGGAAGCTTCGCGGATGGCACTAGGCTACCCGGTAGACATCGACGACCGTTTCGCTGGTATAGGAGCGACGGCTTCGATACCAAGGTGCACATATTGGGCGAAAATAACCGCAAACATTTCTGCATTCTGTCCGTCGGCTTTTGCGGCGGAATGGCAGAGCATAGGTTAGCGCAATTTTTGTGCCCAGTTGGATCAGGCCGGGTATACGAAAAAAATCGCCAAAAAGTTAGAAAGTAGGATGCAAGTAAGACCGCAACAGGAAGTAGTAGAGATCATTTCCACCTTTTGGGCGAACAACACATTCATGAATGAACTGTCGATGCTCGAGTTCTACGTGAATCAGTTCCCATCCCAAAAGTCTCGCGATCAGGCCGTTAAGAAAGCGATGGGTGATATCGCCGATCGACTATTGGAACGCGATTTAGTGGAAAAAACCCTCATAGAAAAGCTGCGTAATAGTTCAGCTAAAAGCGCTGGGTCAGCTATAGCTGAGATTAAGAAAGGAATGGCGGCCGCGATTGATGCTGCTTTTAAAGAGTTAGATGATATTCCTCCGTCTACCTCAAAAGCAGCTTCATGGTTGGAAACTGAATTTCAGCGAGATCTGGAGCCATTTGAGAGCGTCATTTGGAAAAAATTTCCGCCGTCAGATGCACTTGATCGCGTGCGAAAATATCGAGATGGACACGGAGAAATAAGGCCGAACAAAAGATCGCAGCAGTCGATCGAGTGCAGCCGGATGTCGGATTACTTGATCGCTTTAGGATTGAGCAACGGTCAAACAGATAAGTATGTGAAGGACCTCGAATGGAGCTTCCGCAACGACCTAACCGAAATCCACTCTTCTTGGACAGCGCATTTTGACAGCCAGTATGCTAGTTTTGAGTTGAGGCCACAATTCCTGAGCCCAACGGTACTAAGCGTCAGCTTCTCACTTTGGCTTTGGACGAGTTCGGAAAGGTTCGTCGAGCTGTTTCGCCCAGAACTAGACCGGATCATACCACTACTGCTAAAATTCACGCTATCTAATGGCGCGCTCTGGCAGGCGGTGCCGACTTCTCCAAGCGAGCCTAACGGCAAGTTCCTAGACTACGCTCCGAAGGCGTCGGTCCCGGCAACTGCACTTTTCGCCAATTCACTGTTCGCCATAAAGCGTGACGAATGGATTGAGAGCCACGCTGTTCCTGCTTGCGAGTGGTTGGCTTCTGAACAGATGCCTGATGGTGGTTGGCGAATGCTTGAAGGCAAAAAAGCTGACGAAAGCGACACTCTGACTACATTACTTTGCGTAGACGCGCTTCAAAACTGTGATGGGGAAACATACGCAACACACATCACACATGGACGTGAATTTCTTTTGGACAACCAAGTCCCGAGTGGAGCGTGGACAAATGACTACTTGGACGACGCCTTCTTCACTCGGAAGGTGCTGGAACACTTTCAAAATGTTGGGTCGAGCAGATCACAGGGCACTTTGGGCGACTTGGTTTCGACTTCAAGAGAGTTTCTCTTGATCGCAAAGGAACTTCTTTCGCGCGGCACGGGTTCAAACTACAAGCTGGCTGTCATCGCACTTGCTCATAGCCTTGAGTTCAATCTGTATTCGATTTTGGCCCATGAGGACGTTGGAGTCGACTACTATGATGAGAAGTCCGCCGACAAAACTATTGGTGCGCGAGAGGCGATGCGAAAGTTGAAAGAGCATCTTGTCATTAAAGGCAGTATGTCTTCTACAACTGCACTTAAGTACCAGACCCAGTTGCGAAGCATGCTCTCAAAGCGTGACAGTGTTGTTCACAAAAACCATTCTGTATCGCAAATTGAACTGGCTCGGTGGGTGAACGAGACGGAGGGCTTTATCGCTCATTATCGCCGAGAGGTGTTAGGGGAGTAATCCGCTCGATCCAGTTGACCAAATGAGACACAAAAGGCGCAACAACGACAGCTGGCGGAGTCCGTATCTTGCTACCCCGCATGCTGACCGGAGAAAATCTGTTCAACTCAAAAAGTCCAATTTACTTGTGTGAATGGCCCCACGCTTCAACCGGATAGAGCAGCCTCCTCCTAAGGGGTGGCCACAACGAAGTCGCAGCAAAAATTGACTCAGGCTGATGATTGTGACATTCTCCGGGTCCGCTGCACGGTACCTTTTCCGAGACTGCGCCCCAATCCGCTCATCGCTGATTGCCTTTCAGGAAACCAAAACACCTTATGGTGCCGGTCTCCTGATCCGATTCCGACACCGCAACTCGGAAAGGACTTCGGGAATGAATTTTACTGATCTATGGCCTATGGACGCGCTCGACATCGCGTCTCACCTGCAAACTGAGCTCGACGTTGAGCTCGCATTTGTTGAGCAACAACGGGAATGGGAGACCCATCTAGCAACGCTGAATAGCAAGGCCAAATACCGGGCAAAAAACACCGCTGTTCTCCGCCACAAACAAGCGATGCGCCGCGCTAGGGCAAAAAACGCGGTCATGCCATGGTTGACGAAGATTCAAGAGCGCCAAATACAGTTCAAGTATGAACGCGCCGTCGAAAAAGAACGATGGACAGGCATCCCACACGAAGTTCACCACGAGTTGCCTCTAGTTGGCGAATGCGGCTTCACTGGCGAACACATTGCCTGCGGGCTCCATGTTCCTTGGAACCTCAAGGTCTTGGGGCGGGAAAAAAACCGGAAACTTGGTTCGGTCGTTCCAATAGAAATGCGTGCGCTTAGCGACGAAGACTTGTCTTGCCTCGGTTCAGGTGATGGCGACGATGAGATTCCGTTCTGAACAGCGCCGACTGCGCGATGTCGCAGAGACGATGCAGAAAACCCAACAAAAACAAAGGCCCGTCGAACAATGGGCCTTTAACCGCTTGATTTACATGTGTTTGATGGTGCCCCCACACGGACTCGAACCGCGGACCTACTGATTACAAATCAGTTGCTCTACCAGCTGAGCTATAGGGGCGCTGGCGTCCGATTACTCTCTCCGGAAAGGGACTGCAACCCACAAATTTTGCCCGCATGGAAATCTTTCCCAGAACGTTTTGATAACTGTGCCACTGTTCCCCGTTGCGAATTTGACTGTGGTTGCTGCAGGCTGTAACCCGACAAGGCACCATGAGGACGCAAGGGCTGAAACAGAAAGATGCAGGTTGTCATTCACGCAGGCGGAGCTTTTGCGGACGATGGTCGGCTGCTGAACTCATTGCAGGCGAATTTGAACATCCTGTCTGCGCATGGGGTGTCTCTGGTTGGACCACGGCGCTATCGACAGGTTTTTCGGCCTGTGTTCAACGCGATAGGATCGCATCCGGTTTCCACTGATGAGCTTGTCCGGCTTATGGAAATACTGCCGGATGACGAAAACACTCAGCGAACAATATTCACCAGCCCGGATTTCATCGGTGAGCCGGTCGAGGCCATAAAGGATGGACAGTTCTATCCTGCGGCCGGGCAACGCATGGCCATCCTGGAACACGCCTTCCCCAATGATCAGGTCGAGCTGTTTTTCGGGCTGATCAATCCCGCAAGCTTCATTCCGAAAACCCTGGCGGCACTTCCGCAAGACCGTCGCGATCAGATCCTCCGGGACACCGATCTGAGCTGCCTGAGTTGGCTCAGCACGATAGAAGATATTCGCGATCTCGCACCCGGCGTCGGAATAACGCTTTGGTGCAACGAGGATACGCCTCTGATCTGGGGGGATGTGCTGCGCGCGATGGCCGGGCTAGACGACGATGTGGTGATGCAGGATGAATATGCCTTCCTCTCCTCCCTGCTGACGGAACCCGGCAAGCGCGAGGTTCTGGCGCTGATCCGTCAGGACCCTCAGCCCGACAAACATGATCTGCGTGAGGAACTGGCCGGGATCTTTGAAACACACGCATCGCCTGAAGAGGTTGAAGAGGAGTTGGAATTGCCCGGCTGGAGTGTGGATATAGTCGAAGCGTTTTCCGAACTTTACGAACAGGACCTGGCCCGAATTCAATCCATGCCGGGCATTCGCTTTCTGAAACCCTGATGGTCGGCCGAGGGTGACGGTCACCCGGTGCGGGTCGCCGCCAATGCGGGTGAACTTCGTGAGGGTTTGGCGAGGTGCGTTTCAGGTCCTCAGGAGTATGAATGCACCTGCCCTGCCGGTCAAAATCGGGACGGCCAAAGGCCTGTTACTGAGTGCCACGAACTGACAACGCGCGAAGCCAAAGAAAGAGTTGATAGACCCACACTGCGCCTGAACGCTGCGACAGCCCGAAATTCGCGGGCTTCCCCCTAAGACCCGAGCAGAATGGCAGCAAAGTACCCTGTGGTTCTGAGCCTAGCTCATACCCAAAGCTTCTTTGTACATTTCTAGAACCGCTTCTTCCTCGGCGATGTCGTCCTTGTCCCGTTTGCGCAGCGCGATTACCTTGCGCATGACCTTGGTGTCGTAGCCGCGCGCTTTGGCTTCTGCCATCACCTCTTTTTGCTGTTCGGCAATGTCTTTCTTCTCGGCATCGAGGCGCTCGAATCGTTCGATGAACTGGCGCAATTCGCCCGCCGTCACACGGTAGTTGGCGGTGGCCTGATCTTCGGTCATGTCTTCCATTTACGTCTCTCCCAGAGGCTGCGGTCTGATGCTGTGACATCGGGCAATATGCCGGATACATCGGTGCCGTCCGGGCCGCAAGCACCCAATAGCGGGCCAGGCTTGTGCCATCCGGCCTGATCCGCTAAGCGCAGCTTGAGAAAAAGGCAATATGTGGAAACCCATGTTCGAACTCATCACATGGAGCGGGGCCGCTCTTTCGCTGGCGGGGCTGGCCGGGCTGGTCTGGTGCATTCTGCGCGTGATGAAGGCGCGCAAGGCCGGCCTTTCGGATGATGAATTGCGCGCGGCTGTTCAAAGCGTTCTGCCGTGGAACCTCGCCTCATTGTTTTTATCGGTGATCGGGCTGATGCTGGTCATCCTCGGTATCTCGTTCGGATGACCAACTAAGCTCAGACTGGCAGGTTGTCGAAGCGCGCTTCCATGGCGTCTTCGCACAGCGACGCATCCAGTCGCTTCAGTCGGGACGGCACATGCAGCCCCCGCTGATGCAGACGGTCAATCATTTTGCTGACGGAGGGCTGAAGGGCCAGTCGTGTTTCAAGGCATGCACCATGCAATTGACGCTCCAGTTGTTCAGCTTCTGAGTAGAGATTCTGTTTCGACATTTCCATCCTCCCAAATGGTGCCAGTCTTGCAGATATGCGTAGTAAGTAACGGTATTGCGACTTTCAGAACATTTCCACCCAAGGTTGCGGATTCCCGCCGGTTCCCGGGGAAGATTTCGCCACTTTGCGCGCACTGCATGAATTTTATGCGGTTCCGAGTCAGAATGCCTTGACCGACATCAACAAGGAATTGATGATTGCATCACATTCCGAATTTACTATATGATATGTGATACGTTTAATGGGGGTGTGCATGACACCAGTAGTGAAAGCCTTTTTCGATCCGGATACATTCACCGTATCCTATGTCGTGCAAGAGCCCGAAGGCACTGCGTGCGCAATTATCGACAGCGTGCTGGATTTTGACCATGCATCGGGGCGGACCGGCACGGGTTCGGCCGACCGGATCATCGAATACGTCAGGTCCGGCGGACTGAAAGTCGAATGGATTCTGGAAAGCCATGTGCATGCAGATCACCTGTCGGCCGCGCCCTATCTGCAGCAGGAGTTGGGCGGAAAGATCGGGATAGGCGCCCAGATCGTCACGGTGCAGGACACGTTCGGCAAGGTGTTCAATGAAGGTACGGAATTCCAACGCGACGGCAGTCAGTTCGACGCTCTGTTCTCGGAAAATGACAGCTTTCACATCGGCCAGATGCGGGGCGACGTTCTGCATACGCCCGGGCACACCCCGGCTTGCATGACCTATGTGATCGGTGACGCGGCTTTTGTCGGGGACACCCTGTTCATGCCCGATTTCGGAACCGCACGTTGCGATTTTCCGGGCGGCTCCTCTGAAATGCTGTATGCCTCGATCCAGAAAATCCTGTCCTTGCCGGATGAAACCCGGATTTTCGTCGGGCACGACTACAAGGCACCCGGACGCGATGAGTTTGCCTGGGAAACGACGGTGGGCGAGCAAAAGGCGCTGAACGTACATATCGGACAGGGACGCAGCATCGAAGAATTCGTGGAAATGCGGGATGCGCGGGATGCGACACTGGCGATGCCCCGGCTGATCCTGCCATCGCTACAGGTCAATATGCGGGCCGGGCAGATGCCGCCTGCGGACGAAAAAGGCGACGTATTTCTGAAGCTGCCCCTCAACAAGCTTTGACGCGTACAGGCGCTTAGAAGAAGGCAAAACAACATGAATGCAGACTGGATATGGGGCCTCGCCGGAGGCCTTCTGATCGGGCTCGGCGCCGCAGTTTATCTGTTGGGAAACGGCCGCATCATGGGCGCCAGCGGTATCCTTGGCGGGTTGGTGGATCGCAGCGGCAGAATGGCCGAGCGTTTGGCGTTCATCGCCGGTGTTGTCGCCATACCGGCATTGCTTCGCCCCTTGATGAATCCGCAAGCTGAAACCCATCTGACCGGAAACATCGCGGTTGTGATAGCCGCCGGCCTTCTGGTTGGCGTCGGCACCCGGATCGCAAACGGCTGCACCTCCGGGCACGGTGTGTGCGGCATCTCGCGATTTTCAACGCGTGGGATCGTTGCCACGATTGTCTACATCGCCGCGGGCGGGCTGACGATTGCCCTGCTGCGGCACGTTTGGGGGGTGATCTGATGCGCGTTCTGATTTCTCTGATTGCCGGATCCCTTTTTGGCGCGGGTCTTCTGATCTCGGGCATGACGGACACCACCAAGGTGCAAGGCTGGCTGGACGTGTTCGGCAATTGGGATCCTACCCTGGCCTTTGTGATGGGAGGTGCAATTCTGCCTATGTTGGTTGCCTGGCAGCTGACGACCAACCGCGCACCTCTGGTGGGTGGGCAGTTTCCGAACGCACCTTCATCGGAACTGGATCGCCGTCTGATCATTGGATCGGTTCTGTTCGGGGCCGGCTGGGGGCTGGCCGGATTGTGCCCGGGCCCGGCCATTGCGTCGCTCAGCTACGGCGGGGTTGGCGGCGTTGTGTTCATGGTGGCAATGATCACGGGTATGTTGATGGCTCCAACCCTTGGTTCGCAACTGGACAGAACCGCAAACCCGGCCTAAGCAATCAGAATGGAGATTCGACCAATCACCCCCCGCTATGCCGTCTCGCCACAAATCACGGTCGAGGATGTGCCAGCTATCGCTGCGGCAGGATTCGTCAAAGTCATCTGCAACAGGCCCAACATCGAAGTTCCGGCGAACATGCAGTCTGACGCCATCGGACAGGCAGTTCGCGATGCAGGGATGGAATACGAGGTTCTGGAACTGACACACCAGACCATGACCCCCGAGAACGTGGCACTTCAACGTGAACTTGCGGAAAGCTGCAGCGGGCCGGTTCTGGCTTATTGCGCATCAGGCACGCGATGCTCGGTGGTCTGGGCGCTGGGGCAATGTGATCGGATGAGCACGGATGACATCCTGTCCGCCACAACCAATGCAGGTTACATGCTGGAAAACCTGCGTCCGGCATTGGATCACATCCGCCAGGAAAAAAGCTGATCAGAAATTATGGCCCGGGTCGGTTTCCGGCCCGGTCAATCCAGCAAGCTGGGATATCTCGGCGGCCATTTGATCGGCGTCCTCATAATTCAGTTCCGCATCGGCTGATGTCAGCAAACGCGTGTCTCTTGGCGAGGAGGCCTCAACCGCATCGACTTGTGCGGTTGGATCGTTGGGGATCGACTGTTTTTCGTCGGGCTTGCTTTCCAGAAATGCCAACGCTGCCGCATCGGCGGGGACAGGTGTAATTCCTTGCTCATTCAGCCGAACAGCGCGCATTCCCCCACATTGACCCAGACGACCGACAGCGACGGGGCTTTTGTCAATCGTCAGGAGCCTGGTACGGTCCAGCCTTGCGCCGGTCAGGGGAACAACATCGCCCACCTTTAGTTCCGACAATGCCGTCAGGGGCAGTGACATTCGGCAGATCACGGAGTTCAGTTCAGCCCGTAAAACGCCGGTCGCCTGATCCAGTCGGGGCCCTGTTTGCTGAATGGCCGCGTCACCGGTTTCCGCAACCTGTGCTGGCACGGGTTGCAGAAAGCACATCTGACCTTGCCGCGCCCCTCCGCCCAGCTCCACAGTCAGGTCGAAAAGGCGGTATCTGTCTTCCACCAAAGCCAATGACAGGGCCCGTGTATCCGGCAGGCGGGAAGCAAACTCAAACCCCGACAGGCTCGCCTGATCGGACGCCAAGGCGACCAGATCGACGGACCGAGCCAGCGTATCTTCGATCAGAGGCGCCACCATGGCCGCATCTGTTTCTGTGAAAGGGCGCGGCTTAGGTTCACCCGGCAGCACCTCACCGAAGGTTTGCGCCTGCACGATCGCGGACACAGCGCCGGGGTTCAGACAAACGGCAGCCATGACCCCATTGTCCGCCCGAAACAACAGTAAAAGCCAGTCTTTCCCTATCAGGTCAGCCAACCCGTCCTGCGGGCAGGTCGTCTGTTTTGCGCCGATTACAGTTAGTGGTAGGTTCCATTGTTCGCCCGCCGCCCTGGCCAGTGCCAGTCGGAGGGCCCGCAGCACCGATCGGGGCGTGTCGTCGGGTTCGACCGGCCTGATTGCAAGCTTACGCACCAAAGCCGCATTGACGGGTTGTGTCATCGCCCTGTTCGCCACCTTATTCCGAATTCCAGGTTCAGGTGTAACCCAGCCAAAGTTACGAATGTCTTTAGACGGCCGTTATTGCGCAGCCTGCCGGTAGGCCAGCGGCAGGCTGACCCGGAACGCCGCCCCGCCCTGCCCCGCGAGATAGTTGATCTCGCCGCCCAGCCGCTGCACGATCTCGCGGCAGATCGCCAGACCCAACCCCGCCCCCTGGGCCTTTTCGACCCCTACGCGGGCAAATTTCTCGAACACAACCGAACGCGCTTCGGGGGGGATGCCAGTGCCATTGTCCACGAAGTCAATCACCACCTGACCGCCAATGTCATGAGCCGAAATCGTCAGTTCCGGATCAGCCGCGTCGCAGTATTTCTGAGCGTTCGAAATCAGGTTGATGAACACCTGGGCCAGGCGGTCCAGATCCGTGTGCAGCGGAATCCGTTCAGCACCACGCACCCGCCGCACGGTCAGGGTCTTTTCCGTTCCTGCAAGCGCGCTGGAGACCGCTCGATCCAGAACCGAGCGCAACGTGTCGTCCCCCATATTCAGACTGACCTTGCCACTTTCCAGAACACTCAAATCCAGCAGATCGTCCAGCAAACGAGTCAATCGCAACGCCTCGTCATGAATGATCGCGGCATATCGGGTCTGTTCCTCGCGCTTCAGTCCGTCCGTGTCACGCATGATCTCGGAAAAAGCCCGGATCGAGGTCATTGGCGTACGCAATTCGTGGCTGACCTGACTTAGGAATGTGTCCTTTTGCTCGGAAATCTGCGTCAGCTTCGTGTTGGCTTCGCGCAGTTTCCGCGCCGTGCGGCTGAGTTCTGCGGACTTTTCCTCAAGCTTGCTGGAATATTCCAGCAGTTCCGCGGATTCGTCCGCGACCGCCAGCAGATCTTCGACGGAAACCGATGCACCGCCAACGATCTGTCCGATCATGGCATGGGCTGTAGCGGCACCAACCGAACCGCTCAACTCGCGTTCCAGCCGTTCCAGAAACCCCGGCGTCGGTTCAGGCAGATCGGCGCGCCCGCCCTGTTGTCTGGCCTCGGACTGAAAGAACTCCTGCGCGGGACCTGCACCCAGAATCCGCTGGGTCATGATCATCAGATCTTCGCTTTGAGCGACCGAACCGGTCCAGCCACCCGGCGCGACAGAGTGATCAAAGACATTCACGAACTGCGCACCCTGCAGGCGTTCAAGCGGGCTGGGAAAGCTCAGCAGCGAGGCGATACAGAAGGCAACAGTGTTCAGAGACATGGACCACAGAACGGAATGCACCATCGGGTCGATCCCCTCGATCCCGAACAGCGCCTGTGGCCGCAGCCAGCCCCAACCGAACAGCCCGTTCTGCACGACGTTGTCAGGCATTATGGCGCCGCCCATTCCCGGCAGAAGCAGGGTATAGATCCACAGGACGAACCCAACGCTCAGCCCGGCAAGTGCTCCGGTTCGAGTGGCACCGCGCCAGAACAGGCCGCCGACCATTGCCGGCAGAATCTGGGATACACCCGCAAAAGCAATCAGACCGATCGAGGCCAAAGCCGCCCCGCCCCCTGATAGCCGGTAGTAAAAGTAGCCTAGCGCCATCAGGGCTGCGATGGACACACGGCGCGACATCAACACCACGTTGCGCACGTCACCCGAAACCGAACCGGAACCTTCCTGCGTGCTCAGCCAGATTGGCATGACGATATGGTTCGATACCATGGTCGACAGCGCCATCGCAGTCACGATCACCATAGACGTGGCCGAGGAGAACCCGCCGATAAAGGACAGCATCGCCAGCCAGTCATTGCCTTGCGACAGCGGCACGGTCAGAACGAACAGGTCCGGGTTCGAGCCTTCGGGCAACAGATCCAGCCCCACAACGGCAATCGGAACGACAAACAGACTCATCAGCAGCAAATACAGCGGAAATGCCCATGCAGCGGTTCGCAGATGACTTTCGTCATCGTTTTCCACCACCATGACCTGGAACATGCGCGGCAGACAGACAAAGGCAGCGGCGGACAGGAAAACAAAAGTGGTCCATCGGCCCGCATCCACGTTCCATCGACCGATATCCGACGCGTCGATACGCTCCATCATCGGGGAGATCCCCCCCGCAACGCCCCAGACCACAAACGCACCGACGGCAAGCAGGGCGAACAGTTTTACCACGGATTCCAACGCGATGGCCGTCACCACACCGTGGTGTCGCTCGTTCGCGTCCAGGTTGCGTGTGCCGAACAGGATGGCAAAAACGGCAAGACCTGCCGCAACCCAGAATACACTGGAACCTTCGCGATAGAGGCCCGAGGGGTCTGCTTCGGCAAAAATGGAAAAGGACAGGGTTATCGACTGTAGTTGCAGCGCGATGTAAGGCGTGCCGCCCAGTACCGCCAGAATAGTCACACAGATGGCCAGCGTGTTGGACTTGCCGTAGCGGGAGGAGATCAGGTCCGCGATCGAAGTCACACGCTGACTGCGTCCGACCCGGACCAATTTGCGCAGGCCCCACCACCAACCGATCATCACCAAAGTCGGCCCCAGATATATGGTCACGAATTCCAGCCCCGAACGGGCTGCGTTTCCGACTGCACCGTAGAAGGTCCAGGCGGTGCAGTAGATCGACAGGGACAGCGTATATATCAGCGGTGAACGCAGCCATTTACCCTTGCCCGCTGCCGCCATTCTGTCGGCGGCGAACGCAACGCCAAACAGCAACACCACATAGCCCAGGCAGACCAGGATCAGGACGTTCAGCGTTGCCATTGATCCGTATCCGCTTCGGTTTCATCGCGCCGGGACAAACGCCTGGCCGCATAGCCAAATCCCACGCTGGCCAGAATAAGCAGCCCCCAACAGGCAAAGATGTAATAGATGGCCGAGGACAATGGAACGCCGGCCCCGGCGCTATCCACCGAGGGCCATAACAGCGGGATTGCAACAAGGGCGCCGCCGAGAACGGGCAGCAACCGGGCCGCATCCATCAACCTGCGCCGACGATAGCCTTGACGTTCAAGAAACAGCGAAGACCGCCCCGCTGGCGGCTGATGGTCTTCGCTCTGGCTCATGTCCGGGTGGCCTGTGCGTGCAGGTCCCGCACCGCTGTCAGAACTTCGGCATTGGAAAACGGCTTGGTCATGAACCGACTGACCCCCGCATTTTCAGCCATTTCGCGGTCGCGGGACTGGCCCCGCGCAGTCAGCATCAGGACCGGCAGAGCTTTCATCTCGTCCAGCTCGCGTAAATCCCGCAGGATGTCCATGCCGTTTTTCCCCGGCAACATCACGTCTAGTATCACCAGATCAGGGTTTGCCCCCTGAATCACTTCAACAGCATCGGTACCCTCGGCATGGGTTTCGACCTGCCAGCCTTCACGCGTCAGCAAAAACCGAATGGCCTCAGCAATGTTCGGCTCATCCTCAATTAACAGAACCTTACGGCTCATATTTGCAATTCCTCCCCGAGACCGGCCACGCGCCTGGCGACCTGTCACATTCAGATTAAGCGCTATGTTACGAAACTGTCAAAAACCTTCACTCAGAATCGACGGTTCGCGGCGCGATCCGCATTCCGGGTTTGGGCACACACGGCAGCCGGGACCGGCGCGGACACTTGCATTACTTGTGTCTCCGGCAAACTCGACCGGTTGCACCAGCATGACAGACCGGTAATCCGGCCCGTCCTCGTGACCCGATATGCTATGCGGCCAGGCCACCGCATGACACTCGAATTCTGCCGCTGTTCTGCCAAGTTGCAGAACACGCCTGCGGATCGGCACCAATGGCCGGTTCAACGCCTGATACAACGGCCACAGCGGGCAGGCTTCGCCGTATCGCGGCAAGGCAAACCCTTGTACCGGCTTGAAGAAAAGGATGCTTCCCGAGGCGTCGCAGATCACGAGGCCTGTCGGGCGTGTCAGCGTGTCCTTGGGCAAAAAGGCCAGCCTGCGCAATACCGTGGCGTGGTCGACCGAAAACCGGGCCGCAAGTTTCAGCGGATCTGTTCCTGTATCAGCCAGAGCTGCCTTCAGTGGCTCAAGCGGCAGGGCCTGTGCGTCCTGTGCGTAGAGCCTCAGAAGATCGCGCGTGACGGCCCTGGCGGCACCAGAATCAAGCGCGTTGAGGTCTATTTCGCCGGTTGCTCCGTTCTCTTCGATCATTGGGAAATGGTGCGCATGATCCGAAAAGAACGCCTCGGCTTCTTCCAGTGGGACACCCCGGCGATCGTTTGCCGAGTCGTTGTCATCCAGATAGGCCACCAACGCCTTTGAACTGTCGGCCAGACGCTCTGCATCCTGATGCAGGTTTCGATGAAATCGGTCCTGCCACTCGGCCTCGATATCCCGGGTGTCGACCAGAATGGCTGCCGTGGATCGAATCGCTGCTGCCGTTGACAGAACCTCGTGCATGGATGCGGCCAGGTGCGGGTCATGCGTCAGGCGATCGGACAGTGTTTCGACTGTGCGTTCAAGCGACACGACCCGCCGATGCATCTGTGCCAGCACCTTCGCCCACCCAGGAAAGCGTCCGGCAAATTCTTCCAGCCCGTCAATTTCGGCGGAATGGCCGACCGATTCCGCCGCAGCCTCACGCAGGGCCGAAATCAGCGTGGCCTCAATACCTTGCGTCAGTACCGAAGGTTCCACCATCAGAACTGACGCTATATCGACCAACAGCTTACCGCCGATCCGGCGTCGATTGTGTTCGATCAGATTCAGGTAAGAGGCCGAAATGCCGACCTGCCGGGCAAGTTCGGACTGGCGCATACCAGCTATCTGCCGACGTTCCCTGATACGGCTTCCTGTCAATACACCCCGAATTGCAGCACCCTCCCTTCGGTTGCCGCTACTGTATATCCCAGATTTGTTTTCAGATAAAATTATTAATAAAAGAAGTTTATAGCATTATTTTCAACCGGTCTTTACACAATTGACAAGCTATACCGCACCATGCGTTTCGTTTAATATTCACCAACAGGCATCCCCGTTCGATCTATTTCTTCATACTACTTCATTTTCATCACAAATCCCGGCACGATACAGAAATGAGCGACCCTGCATTCGAATACGCGCCGATCGGCCTTGTCGAGTTGGAAAACCGGATCATCCGGCGATGCAATCTGCAATTCGCGCGCACCTTTGGCGGCGAAGAAGCGGAATATCGCAACATGCCGCTGCTGCATCTCTACCCGTCCGTGGCCGACTGGGAGCGCATTGGCGCACGCAGTCTGCAGGTGATGCGCGATACGGGCTACTACACGGATGAACGCGTCATGCGTCGGCGCAATGGCGATCTGTTCTGGTGCCGGGCGCGCGGGCGCTCGCTGACGCCTGATGACCCGTTTCGACATGGAATCTGGAGCTTTTCCGATATCTCCGAAGAACGGCCACTGGTTGAGTTGACCGCGCGGGAACGCGAAGTGGCCATCCTGTCGTGCCGGGGGCTATCCGCCAAGGAGATCGGCGGAGAACTGGGCCTGAGCTATCGCACCATCGAGGCCTACCGCGCGCGGCTTCTGGAGAAGTTCGGCGCCCGGAAACTGCCCGAGCTTGTCGCCAAATTGTCGGGGATGCCATTATGAGCGCCTCACCCCCTCACGTTTCCGAATAAAACCCCAATTTAGCAGGGCGAGACGGCACTTTTCATGACCGTGCGCATGGCTTATAACGCTGCCTAATCAGACCAAAGCCCGCACGAAACAGACGGGCCAAAGGGGAACCGTCGAGGACACTCATGACAGATACCAAGCACGAAGCGGATGTGGCGTTCATCAAGGCATTGGCCGAACTGTTGCGCGAAAATGACCTGACCGAATTGCAGGTCAAGCGCGAGTATGGCGAGGAAGACAGCCTGAACGTACGCGTCAGCCGCATGTCGCAGGCCGTGCCTGCCCCGGTTCAGATGACCGTTCCGGCCGCTGCACCGGTCGCTGCCGCCCCCGTTGCTGCTGCGGCTCCGGCCCCTGCGGAAGCGCCCGCCGCTGCCGAAGATCCCGCCAGCCACCCCGGCGCCGTGACGTCGCCCATGGTTGGCACTGTCTACATGCAGGCCGAACCCGGTGCACCCTCTTTCATCTCTGTCGGGGCATCCGTGTCCGAAGGCGACACGTTGCTGATTGTCGAGGCGATGAAGACCATGAACCACATCCACGCCCCCAAGTCGGGTACAGTCAAACGTATTCTGGTCGGCGATGGCGACGCTGTGGAATTCGGCACCCCTCTGGTCATCATCGAGTAAGGCGGGCCCATGTTCGACAAGATCCTGATTGCCAACCGAGGCGAGATCGCCCTGCGCGTGATCCGTGCCGCGCGCGAGATGGGGATTAAGACGGTCGCCGTGCATTCTACCGCTGACAGCGACGCCATGCATGTGCGTATGGCGGACGAATCGGTGTGTATAGGCCCTCCGCCCAGCCCGCAAAGCTACCTGTCGATGCCTGCGATCATATCGGCCTGTGAAATCACCGGAGCGCAGGCCATTCACCCCGGCTATGGCTTCCTGTCCGAGAATGCCGAGTTCGTGCAGATCGTCGAGGACCACGGCATTACCTTCATCGGCCCCACTGCAGAACATATCCGCATCATGGGCGACAAGATCACCGCCAAGGATACGATGAAAGCCCTGGGCGTGCCCTGCGTTCCGGGATCGGATGGCGGAGTGCCTGATCTGGCCACAGCCAAGCAGATCGGCGAGGAATTCGGCTATCCCGTCATCATCAAGGCCACCGCCGGTGGCGGCGGGCGCGGCATGAAAGTCGCGATGAATGCCGACGAGATGGAAAGCGCATTCATGACCGCGCGCGCCGAGGGCAAGGCCGCCTTTGGCAACGACGAGGTCTATATCGAGAAATACCTGACCACGCCGCGCCACATCGAGATTCAGGTGTTCGGCGATGGCAAAGGCAAGGCCGTACATCTGGGCGAGCGCGATTGTTCGCTGCAGCGTCGCCACCAGAAGGTGTTTGAAGAGGCCCCCGGCCCTTGCATCACCCCGGAAGAACGCGCCAAGATCGGCAAGGTCTGCGCAGATGCGGTGGCCAAGATTAACTACATCGGCGCCGGGACCATCGAGTTTCTCTATGAGAAAGGCGAGTTCTATTTCATCGAGATGAACACCCGCCTGCAGGTAGAACATCCCGTCACCGAAGGTATCTTTGGCGTCGATCTGGTGCGCGAGCAAATCCGCGTCGCCGCAGGTGAGCCGATGTCCTTCGGCCAGGACGATCTGGAGATCAACGGTCACGCCATCGAAGTTCGGATCAACGCTGAAAAACTGCCCAACTTCTCGCCCTGCCCGGGCAAGATCACAGCGTATCACGCGCCGGGCGGACTGGGCGTCCGGATGGATTCGGCGCTTTACGACGGGTATTCGATCCCGCCCTATTACGACTCTCTGATTGCCAAGCTGATCGTGCAAGGCCGTGACCGGGCCGAAGCGCTGGCGCGGCTGGAACGAGCGCTGGGTGAATTGATCGTCGACGGTATCGACACCACGGTTCCCCTGTTCCACGCGCTTTTGCAGGAATCCGACATTCACAGCGGTGACTACAACATTCACTGGCTGGAGCGTTGGCTTGCGCAAAACATGGCCCAGTAAGACAGCGGCATTGGGTGGTCACACCCACCCAATGCCCGGCCAAAAATCATGAGCCTGTCTCCTGAACTTCTGCTGCACGGGTATTCCATCGGTATCTTTCCGATGGCCGAGCACCGGGACGCGGCTGAACTGTTCTGGGTTGATCCCAAACTGCGCGGAGTGTTTCCGCTGGATGGGTTTCACATTTCCCGAAGCCTGGCCCGTCGCATACGAAACGCGGACTATTCTGTTTCAATCGATCGTGATTTCGCCGGGGTTGTCGATGGATGCGCAGACCGCGCGGACACCTGGATAAACGCCGAACTACGCGATCTATATCTGCAGCTTCATCGCTCGGGCCATGCCCATTCGCTGGAAATATACGCCCAAGGCAGATTGGTCGGAGGCGTCTATGGCGTGGCCCTCGGTGCCGCGTTTTTTGGCGAAAGCATGTTCTCTTACCGAACCGATGCGTCGAAGATCGCCCTTGCCTATTTGGTGGACCGATTAAGTCAGACCGGATTTCAATTGTTCGACACGCAGTTTCTGACCGCGCATCTAGCCTCGCTTGGCGCAATTGAAATCCCGCGCGCGCGCTACCAGCAGGCTCTGGAAAGGGCGGTCAATGCCAGCGCTCATTTTTCCGCCGAAATCTCTCAAACCCCTCAGGGGGTCATACAGCGGATTACCCAAACGTCATAACGGGAATGGTCCAGCGCATTCAGCGCGGGCGAGGTTGCAATCATCCAGCCGTCAAACAGTTGCTCGGTCTTGCCCTGTTCCCAGATTGTCAGGAAGGCAAACGCATCGCCGGTGGGGTTTTCAATCGGATACCTACAATCGCCCAGAGCGACATCCAGCCCAAAGATGGTCTGTGTCTCGCCGCTTTTCAACTCGACATCGACGGTCTGGCCACTGACCTTGTCCAGACCACGCAGCATGGCACCCGGCCCCGACGCTACTTTTTGCTGGGCCATTGCACCGGTTGCGGACAGGATAAGCGCCAAAAGCGCTGCGCGCATCATTCGCTGCCGTCTCCGGCCACAAACTTGACCAGCAGTGAGATCAGGCTGACGGCACCCTGCGTATCCTCGACCACGTCTCCGGGTTCAAAAAAGAAGGGCGAACCGCCGGGCATGACTTCAACAAAGTTCCCGCCGAGCAACCCCTCGGAAGAGATCACGATGGCACTGTCATCCGGTACCAAGACACCATCCGCAATCGTGAAGGTTGTATCGGCACGATAGGTATCGGCGTTCAGTTCGACACCCGTCACAGTCCCGATCTTCACCCCCGCCAAGCGCACGTCTGTTCCGACCCCCACACCTTCCAGGGATCGGAAGGATGCGCCCAGTTCATAGCCCGTGCGGTTTTGCGACAGGCCGGTGGATTGGCTGGCATAAACGCCAAATGCGACGGCGCATGCCAGTACAACACCGCCGACCAGAACTTCGGTCATGTTATGGGTAGACATCGCTCGCCTCGCCTATTCCGGGCTCCAGGCCTCATAGTCGGATCGCTCGACCGGTTCGGCCCGGCGCAACGATCCAGCAGGCATGTATGCCAAAGCTGTTCCCGTCAGGTTTTCCTGATGTGGTTTTTCCCAGGACTTGTGCGCAAGCGGCTTGTCGGTGGGCGGCTCATCCCAGGTACGGTGCAGCCAACCGTGCCAGTCCGGATCAATCCGGCTGGCCTCGACCTCGCCATTGAAGATGACCCAGCGCTTGCTATCATCGGCATTGCGGTAAAAAATATTGCCTTCGTTGTCTTCGCCAACCTTGATGCCATTGCGCGAGGTGAAAATCCGTGTGTTCAGGGTCGCCCCATTCCACCAGGTCACCGCCCGCAATAGAGTGTTCAGGATTCCCATCGGTTGCCTCCGGCATTTAAGTCAAGGAAGGTATGGACCAAAGGCCGGGCAAGGTCCAGTACCACGCAACGCATCTGCGTCATTCCGGCAAAACCGCGGTTACTTCTATTTCGATCCTGTATTTTGGGTCGATCAGGCCACACTCGATCATCGTCGCTGCCGGAGGGTGCTTTCCGAAAACTTCGGCCAGGATTGGCCAGCACGGTGCAAATTCCATCCGGTCCGGCAGCATATATGTGACCCGAACCACGTCGGCAAAACCCACCCCGGCCTCGGCCAGTGCCTTTTCGATGATGCCCAACGCGGACCGGCATTGTTCAACCACCGTATCGCCCTGCCCGACCGTGCCCGCGACATGAACAAACCCACCGGCCACAACCGCGCGGCAATATCCAACCTTGGCCTCAAACTCGCCGCCCGAGGAAATACGTTTGATCACACTGCTCTCCTTAAGAAGGTTCATCCGGGGTCTGCACCGCGGTGCTTTTGCGAGGCTCTGCCTCGCGCTCCGGGATATTTGCGGCCAGATGAACAAGGGATCCTTTATTCATCTGGCTAAAAATATCCCGGGGGAATCGCGGCCTGCCGCGATGGGGGCAGCCCCCCCCCTCGAAAGGCCGAAACCAACCGATTTTTTGAAACCGCGTCCGATCAACCCGCAGAGGCGGATTCCTGTCCGGCATCGGCATAGATGAACAGAGGCTGAGCGTCTGACATCACGGCCTCTTCATTGACCACCACTTCGGTCACGTTTTTCATCCCCGGCAGGTCGAACATGGTATCCAGCAGGATGTCTTCGAGGATCGAGCGCAAACCACGCGCGCCGGTCTTGCGTTCGATGGCCTTCTTGGCGATTGCCTGCAATGCGTCATCGGTAAAGGCCAACTCGGCATCTTCCAGCTCGAACAGACGCTGATACTGCTTGACCAAGGCGTTCTTGGGCTTGGTCAGGATGGTGACCAAAGCGTCCTCATCCAGATCTTCCAGCGTGGCCAGAACCGGAAGACGGCCGACAAATTCCGGGATCAGGCCGAATTTCAGCAGGTCTTCCGGCTCAAGATCCTTGAAAATCTCGCCGACACCGCGCTCGTCATTCTCTCGGACGTCTGCGCCGAAACCCATGGCCGAACCCTTGCCGCGCTGCGCGATGATCTTGTCGAGCCCGGCAAACGCACCGCCGCAGATGAACAGGATATTCGTGGTATCCACCTGCAGGAACTCCTGCTGCGGATGCTTGCGGCCACCTTGCGGCGGAACACTGGCCACGGTGCCTTCCATCAGTTTCAGCAGCGCTTGCTGGACGCCTTCGCCCGAGACATCGCGGGTGATCGATGGGTTTTCTGACTTACGCGTGATCTTGTCGACTTCGTCGATATAGACAATGCCGCGCTGCGCACGCTCGACATTGTATTCGCTGGCCTGAAGCAGCTTGAGGATGATGTTTTCGACATCCTCACCCACATATCCGGCCTCGGTCAGCGTCGTCGCATCCGCCATGGTAAATGGCACATCCAGAATCCGTGCCAGCGTTTGCGCCAGCAGGGTTTTGCCGCAACCGGTGGGGCCGATCAGCAGGATGTTCGATTTCGCCAGTTCGATATCATTGCCCGCCTTCTGGGCATGATTCAGGCGCTTGTAGTGGTTGTGCACGGCAACCGACAGAACCCGTTTGGCAGTGGCCTGACCGATGACATAATCGTCCAGCACCTCACAGATATCCTTAGGCGTTGGCACGCCATCTGAAGACTTCAGGCCGCTGGCCTTGGTTTCCTCGCGAATGATATCCATGCACAGCTCGACGCATTCGTCGCAAATGAACACGGTCGGGCCGGCAATCAGTTTGCGCACCTCATGCTGGCTCTTGCCGCAGAAACTGCAGTAGAGCGTGTTCTTGCCGTCACCGCCTGAATTCGTCGCCATGTTCTACCTTTCGGGCTCCATCCCAGCGACCCCATCGAGCCGCGCTTGCCGCCTTTTGACGCAGCTTAGGCCAGCGCCGGGGCCGCTACAATCTCAAAATCGCACCTCGCGCAGTGCGCGCGAGGTTTTGAACTCAGGCCTCTTCTCCGCCCATCTTGGCGCGGTTTTCGACGATCTCGTCGATATGGCCCCAGTCCTTGGCTTCTTCCGGGCTCATGAAATTGTCACGATCCAGCGCTTTTTCAACCGCCTTTTTGGTCTGTCCGGTATGACGCACGTAGATATCATACAGGCGATCCTTGAGCTTTTGCGTCTCGGCAGCATGGATCATGATGTCGCTGGCCTGACCCTGATAGCCACCGCTGGGCTGGTGCACCATGATCCGGCTGTTGGGCAGCGAAAAGCGCATGCCTTTCTCGCCCCCAGCCAGCAGAACCGAACCCATCGAGGCCGCCTGACCGATCACCAATGTCGAACATTTCGGCTTGATGTACTGCATTGTGTCGTAAATCGACAAACCGCTGGTGACGACGCCGCCGGGCGAGTTGATGTAGATCGAGATTTCCTTGTTCGGGTTTTCCGCCTCAAGGTGCAGCAGTTGCGCCACGATCAGGTGGCTCATGCCATCGTGTATCGGACCGTTGATGAAAATGATCCGCTCTTTCAGGAGGCGCGAGAAGATGTCGTATGCGCGCTCGCCCCGGCTGGTCTGTTCGACGACCATCGGGACAAGAGTGTTCATATATGTGTCTACGGGATCGAACATTCGGAACCTGCCTGCTTTGCTATGGATCGGGACACTACCCGAAGAAAAGTTACACGAGTCTTAGTATCGGCACAGAGGGGCTGCAAGGGGTCGGCTGACATCGGTCAGGTATTCTTGCTTTTGGAATTGTCGAGTGGCATTTGAGGGCGCCCGTGGTTCGGATCGGTGTCCGGAAAATCATCGAAATGCGGTTTGGCTTCGGTGGCGTATGTCTTTCATCACGGTATTTTGATGCGTGCATATTGTGATGCATGATCAATAACTGTATCTACACAGCCCATATTGAGCGTCTGTAATTGGTTAACACCTGCCCTTTTATCGGGCCAAGAAGGATCGGAACAATGGCACTGCCTCAGCTCGCACAGGACATGAACCCTGAAGACCTGGACCGTATGGTGACCAGCGCGACAGAAGCGTCCAACTTTCTAAAAGCTATCAGTCACGAGGGTCGCCTCATGATCCTGTGCCATCTGGTATCTGGAGAGAAATCTGTGACCGAGCTGGAGACGTTGCTGTCTGCCCGTCAGGCCGCTGTGTCGCAACAACTTTCCCGTTTGCGGTTGGAAGGCCTTGTGACGCCCCGCCGGGAAGGCAAAGCCATTTATTATCGCCTGGCAGATGATCGCCCGCGCCGGATACTGGAAGTGGTTTACGAGCTATTCTGCGCCGGGAAACACGCCTGACAACTGTTCCACTACGGACAACGGACAGACCGAATAACTCAATGGTCACATACTGAACAACCGCCGAAGACCCTCCGCATATTGCGTCGGCGGCAGCAGTGTACCCTATATATAGTTGCGCACCTCAAAAAGGTCATGTAGGATGTTACCCACAGGTGCATAGACGCGGCATTGCATATCCTGATACAAATGCGGGGTTCTTTTGCTCAAGCAAAAGAACCCCGCTCTCGTTGGCAGGTGAGTAGTGGCAGCCTGTATGAACCCGGGGTTCGAAAAAGGAAAAGGCGTCAGGTGCGCAGACGCGGTCTTTGCATGTATCCTTGCGGACACCCCTGACGCCTTGCCTGTCCGATCCGTCCCGAAAGACATCACGATCCAGTTGCCCGGCCCCCGAAAGGACCAAAGCCGCTACGTCACGCTCAATGTCGCGGCGCAGCACGCACGAACCGTCTGAGAGGCTGATCATCTGATCCGGACATAAAGCCCAACTCAACCGATCCTCCACCGGTAAGCCATTGTGATCAAAACTAAATCCTAAGATCCGCTTTCATCACCGCGGCCCCCTTGGCCCTTGCGTCCCGCTTGGGTTCCTAAGAACCGTTGCGGTGATCAGACTGTTACATTCACACCATCAACCGACAAGAAAATAGCACTGCAGCATGAAAATTAGACGGGGATAACCTGTTGGTATCCGCCGGGAAAGAGTTGTGGACAACTCTGAAATCCGCGATGCCGCGTGGGGTTGAGGGTGGATAAGTCCGGACATGAAACAGCGGCCCAATTTTGGACGATTTCTGCAGGTGCGAAGGCCCCGCGCAGTGCCCTAGGCCGAAATTGCAGGGTTTGTACATCCATCGGCCCCCCGATCTTTCGAATCGTACATACGGAGATTCGCCGATACGCTGCACCATTTCCAACGCCCGCGCCCATCTGGGTGATCTGGTCACCCGTGCCCAGGATTCCCGCGCAGTGATCATCCTGACCCGCCACGGCAAACCGCAGGCTGCGTTGATCTCGATCACCGAGGCCAGCCGGATCTGGCACCTGCAGGACGATGACAAGGTCGGGTGGAAACATCTTCTGAGCGGCATCCGCGGAGTGTGGTCGCGGGGGCGGAACAGTCCGGGGATGGAACCGGAGCCGGACGGCATCTACGTCACCGCGCGCGGGGCCGCGCTGAAGGTTCGCGAAATCCAGATGACCCGCGCCGAGGAACGCCGCATTCTTGCGCGGGGCGGTCTGGATCCTGTCGCGGGCGGCGAGCTTGCCGCCCGGCCCGTCCCCTCCTGGCGGAGACGCTGATTCCGTTTTTGAGAAGCGTTCCGGCCCGGGCGGGATTACCTATTACGCGCTGCCAACGACAGCCAGTACCCCCTACAGCCCGACCGGGCCGGAAACACTTCAGTTCACCTGACGTTCCAGAACAGTGCTGTAGGTCGTTCCGTTCCGCAGGCTACGGAAATCCGCATAGATCTTGCCATCCTCATAGCGGGCATCGATCAGGGCATTCACGCCAATCGTCGGATCGGCCGAGCTTTCGACGATGCCGATCTTGCCCGACCCGTCCAGACTGACCGAGCCTGTGGCGTCATAGACAGTCCAGTCCTCGCTGGCCGCACGCCGCCATTTGCTGGGTCCCCAGAACACGTTGTCCTGCTGCTTTTCGATATGCAGCACCCATTCGGCATTGTTAAAGCGCGGCACGTCACCGGTGGCGGTACGCGAGGGCGATACCGTGGTGTAGCTGCCGGCCCAGGTGCCGCGCAGATCCGGTGTGGCATCTGCCAGCGCGGCGGTTCCAAGGGCGAGTGTGGTGGCCAGAGCGGCGGCTCCGGCGGTCATGTATCTGGTCATGGGCTCTCTCCTTCTCTCTGCCAAACAGATTGGGAGGGTGAAAGCGGGTTACAACTTACCTAAGGGAAACTTCATGATCGGTTCATCTAACGCTCAGGCGATGCCCACGCGGATCGGGCGCGCGAACCCCTGCCCGCGCGCCCGATACCATGGCTTTAAACTTTTTAGTCAGTTCATCGTGATACTGCCGGTTATCGTGTTCACAAACGTCTTGGTTTCCGGATCGGTCAGCGACGAAAACGTGCCGCTCCCCGACGCGGTGCCCCATCCGCCGGTGCCACCCGACACGGTCCAGTCCCCGGTCAGCGCGCCATCCGCGCCGAGGCCCTTGGCGACCCAGCTCAGCACCGCCTTGTCCCCTGACGCGGTGTCGAACACGCAGTTGCCGGTGCCCGAGGCCGCGCCCGCATTGATCAGCAACGCGCCAAAACAGGCCCCTGTCGCCCCTTCCAGCGGATGGCCGGACGGGACCTCGAAACTGTCGTAGTTGGTCTGCGTTTTCACCACCGCGTGGCCGTCAGAAATGCCGTAGACTTCGTTGGCATTCATACCCATCCCCTTGCCTGCGGAATCATAGGTTTCCCCGGATGCCGAGGCAGCGAACAGTCCGATGGCAAGGACAGAGATTGCGGTCGTCTGAAAGAACTTTTGCATTATACCCTCTCGTTTCTGAGGCCTGGGCGTTGCAAGTTTCCGGACAAGAAATGCGTCCACCTGAACTCGGTCCCCCGGAGAGACAATACCACATTCTGATCAGATGGTTGGGTCTAAATTGCGCGTATGGCGTAGCGGGTGGTCGGTGAAAGTGAGAGCAGCGGTTGGCCCGAGGGGGTGAGCGGCGTCCCGGAATTCGTCCAGTGGACGAATTCAGCCGCGAACGGGCGGAACCCCGGGGCGCAAACGCGCCGCCCGTTTTGCCGGAGGCAAACCTTCGGTTTGACGGGGGCAGGTCGGCGCGGCCCGGCGGTGCTACCGGGCGGGTGGGTTGAATTGAGCACATTAATAGTAGCAACATACGCTGCGCCCCGCCGACCAAATCTCGTACCACCTAACACCCAAAATACAATAAATTGTATGTCTCCATAGGAAATAATTGACAATTTACGTAAATTGTCAAATACTCCTGCCTATGCAGGAGAGCAGAACATGACAATTTCACCATTCAGTCAGGAGTTCCAAAACCTGGCACGAGTTTGCGCAAAGAACTACAAGGCAATCGCTGCCGAAATGGAGGTTTCACCAGCTCTACTCGCGCGCGTTCTAAATGGCTCCCGCCCACCGACAACCAGCTTCGTGGACAGTTGCGTCAAAGTTTTTGAGCTATCACCAGAGGAAGCCGAGAACCTAAGATACCTCGCGGCAATCAGCCAAGAAAAGCTCTCCCTTAGGCCAAGAGATACAAACGAAGCCACCAAAATCCTTGCCTTTTTCCGCGAACTGCGCGGCCCAGATTATCTTCCGGAGTAAGCTTGATGCCAATTCCCTTTCCAACATCACCTTATTCGAACCTCCGCGATCCCAGACCAAAGAGGATCATGTCGATCGAGCGTCTATTTGAGATCGTTGAGAAAGCCAGTCAACTGCGCCTTTGTGGGGCAGGTGTGATGGAGCCAATTTGTATGTTGAATATGCTCAAAGAAAACCTTCCCGAAGGTGTATTCTACATGCCTTACGACGAAGCTTTTCATGCCAATGGGTCACTGTTCAAGAGCATACCTGCGTTCTGCGACTACAGTGGAGGAACTATTCTGTATCTTCGGGAATATGTCTGGTTGGATTTGTTCGAGGATCAATCTACCAACGAGCGGAGACAAGCGGTCGACGAAGTCATTGGCCATGAGTTTGGGCACATATTTCTGAAAAGCCACAAACGTAAGCTATCGGCCAGAGCCAGGAATTCAGGTTTCAACACAAGCAAACGTGCAGCCAAAGATACTTCGGTTACCACCGAAGCAAAACACGCCATCCGTCATCGAAACTTAGACCTAGAAGAAGAGGCCGATTTCTTCGGCATAGCTTTACAAGTTCCCGTGTCACATCTCGACGGAAACCTCTCTATCGAACAAATCGCTGAAACTTATGCAGTTTCGCATAAGGTAGCGTACCTAGCCGCGATGCTCGCCAAGGACTACCACCGAGCGAAGGCTATCATTCAACAAAAAAAGTAGTGAACGAATGGTAGGAGCAGTGAAATGGACTATGGAGTTATCGCGCTACTTGGTATTGCGGCGCTATTGCTAGTCGTGATTGTCGCCATTTGGAGAAAAACTCCAATTAGCGCAGTCTGGAAGTACCCAAAAGGCGAGTTACGATTTCGCTTGGGACACGATGATGATTAGCGATCAGGTTTTTTGTTTTCCATCCACCCCAAACAGCGGGCACGCAGTTGGCTGCGCCAACCGCTTTCGCCCACCCGCCGTAAAACTGGCCAGCTTTTAGCTGTCCATTTTTAAGGCGCTAATAAACGCCTCCTGCGGGATATCGACCTTCCCGAACTGACGCATCTTCTTCTTACCCGCCTTCTGCTTGTCCAACAGTTTGCGTTTCCGCGTGGCGTCGCCTCCGTAGCATTTGGCGGTCACGTCCTTGCGTAGGGCCGAGAGGGTCTCGCGGGCGATCACCTTGCCTCCGATGGCGGCCTGGATCGGGATTTTGAACATGTGGCGCGGGATCAGGTCCTTGAGCTTTTCGCACATCGCCCGACCTCGCATCTCGGCCCGGTCGCGGTGAACCATGGTCGACAGCGCGTCGACCGGTTCGTCATTCACAAGGATCGACATCTTGACCAGCGCGTCCTCCCGGTAGCCGGTCATCTGGTAGTCGAAGCTGGCATAGCCCTTGGTCACCGATTTCAGGCGGTCGTAGAAGTCGAAGACGACCTCGTTCAGCGGCAGGTCATAGACGACCATGGCGCGGCTGCCCGCATAGGTCAGGTCCAGCTGGATGCCACGGCGATCCTGACACAGCTTCAGCACGTCGCCGAGGTATTCGTCGGGCACCAGAATGGTCGCCTTGATGCGCGGTTCTTCCAGGTGGTCGACCTTGGACAGGTCCGGCATGTCGGCGGGGTTGTGCAGCTCGATCATCTCACCGTCTTTCATGTAGACGTGGTAGATCACCGACGGCGCCGTGGTGATGAGGTCGATATCATATTCGCGTTCGATGCGGTCGCGGATGACCTCGAGGTGCAAGAGGCCCAGGAAACCGCAGCGGAAGCCAAAGCCCAGCGCGGCCGAGGTTTCCATTTCAAAGCTGAAACTGGCATCGTTCAGCGCTAGTTTGTCGATCGCGTCGCGCAGGTCCTCGAATTCGGCCGAGTCCACGGGAAAGAGACCGCAGAAGACCACCGGCTGCGCGGGTTTGAAGCCCGGCAGGGCGACCTCGGTGCCATTGCGGTCATTGGTGATGGTGTCACCGACGCGGGTGTCACGGACCTGCTTGATGGAGGCGGTGAGAAAGCCGATCTCGCCGGGGCCAAGGCTGTCGATCATCTGCATTTCGGGCCGGAACACCCCGACGCGGTCGACATGGTGCAGGGTGCCGTTCGACATGAACTTGACCCGCATACCCTTTTTCAACGTGCCGTCCATGATGCGGACCAGAACGATCACACCCAGATAGGCGTCGTACCACGAGTCGACCAGCATCGCCTTGAGCGGCGCGTCCAGAGTGCCCTTCGGCGCGGGCAGTTGACGCACGATGGCTTCCAGCGTCTCATGGATGCCCTGCCCGGTTTTTGCCGAAACCTGAATGGCGTCGGTCGCGTCGATGCCGATCACGTCCTCGATCTGCTCGGCCACGCGGTCACAGTCGGACGCGGGCAGATCGATCTTGTTCAGTACCGGAACGATCTCATGATCGGCGTCGATGGCCTGATACACGTTCGCAAGCGTCTGCGCCTCGACCCCTTGGGTCGAGTCCACGACCAGCAGCGAGCCTTCGACCGCGCGCATGGACCGCGAGACCTCATAGGCGAAGTCGACGTGGCCGGGGGTGTCGATCAGGTTCAAGACGTATTGCTCGCCGTTGTCGGCGGTATAGTCGATGCGGACCGTGTTGGCCTTGATGGTGATGCCCCGTTCGCGCTCGATGTCCATGCTGTCGAGCAGCTGTTCCTTCATGTCGCGATCCTGCACCGTTCCGGTCTCCTGGATGAGCCGGTCGGCAAGGGTGGATTTGCCATGGTCGATATGGGCGACGATGGAGAAATTGCGGATATGAGCGAGGTCTGTCATGTTCCGCGTATTAGCGGGTTTTTTAAGGCGGTCAAGGTGGAGAACGACTGCAATCGGAACCTGAGCCAAGAAAGAATTGGAGCTTGGCAAACGAATGCCGACAATACTGTGCTCTGCGGTGGGTTGCAGTGAAACTGCCGTCACCTGCATCGGCAATCGTGTCTTGCCTGAGGGACGATGCTGAAGGTTGGATTGGAAGACCTGCAGGTCTGGTGCGCGCAGAGCTGATCCTGCCGAAGAAGGGGTCATTCGATGGAACATTCCGGTCGCCGGGGCCAGTGCATACTGCCGAGTATTCCAGACAATCGAAGGGTCAATTGAAGCTGTTCAAGAGTGGTTGGCGTTCCTGCCTTGAACGGTGCCGGGGTTGAAGCCCGGCCTACGGGTGTGGCGGGGGTGACCACGGTAATCACTTTTTCGCAACGCATGATTGATCCGAACCCCCGATTAATTCATACTCCGCCGCAGACCGAGAGGGGCACAAGACCCGTCCGGGCAGGCAAAAAAACGAGGCTCGAGTATGAAACAGTTCCTCTTAATCGCATTCTGTGCGGCGTCGCTGACGGCGGTGGCTCCGGCCCCTTCCTATGCGGCCAAGATCAAACAGGCATGTCTGGCGTCCGACCGGGCGGCGGCGACGCGGGATCGGTGCAGCTGCATTCAGCATGTGGCCAATCAGGCATTGACGCGCAGCGACCAGAAGACCGTCGCCAAGTGGTTTACCGACCCACACAAGGCGCAGGAGTTGAAGATGTCGAAAACTGCGCGCGATGACGCGCTGTGGGATCGGTATCAGAACTTCGGCCAGATGGCGCAGGCGATCTGCAGCTAAGCCGGACGCAATCCTTGACCTGACGCCCGCTGCCCCTCAGAAAAGGCGCAGCGAGAGGATTTTGCATGGTTATGAAAGGGCTGAGCTTGCGCGGCCTCGAAGTGTTCGAGGCGCTGGCGCGGACGGGATCGGTAGCGCAGGCGGCCGAGATCACCGGGCTCAGCCAGCCGTCGGTCAGCCAGCAGTTGCGCAATCTGGAAAACGCGCTGGGGGCTGAACTGGTGGATCACGGGCGGCGACCGATGCGGCTGACGCAGGCCGGGCGCAGCTTTCTGGCCCGGACCAGGGCCGTGCTGGCCGAATTGCAGATGGCGCAGAGCGAGCTTTCCGTGATGGACCTGGGGCATCTGGCCACGCTGTCCATCGGTCTGATCGACGATTTCGACAACGAACTGACCCCACGCCTGGCAACGTTGCTGGCCGACAGCCTGACCCGGTCGAAATTCAAGCTGATCACGCTGTCCAGCCTTGACCTGTTTCAGGCGCTTGAGGAGCAGCGGTTGCATCTGGCGGTCTCGGCCCATAGCGGCGAGGTGCTGGAGGGGGTGGTCGAGTATCCCCTGGTCCGCGATCCGTTCATACTGGTGGCCCCCAAGGGCGCCGGAGGTGTGGAGGCCTCGCTGCGGGACTTGCCGTTCCTGCGGTATGCCCGCGAACAGTTGATCAGCCGCCAGATCGAGAGCCAGTTGGCGCGGCAGCAGGTCGAGTTCGAGGAACGGTTCGAGATCGGCTCGCACCTGGCGCTGATGGCGATGGTGGCGCGGGGCTTGGGCTGGGCGATCACCACACCGCTGGGCTATATGCGGGCGGCGCGGTTTCATGACGGGCTTGAAGTCTACCCGGCCCCGTTCGGAGAGTTTTCGCGCACCATCTCACTGTTCACCCGCACGGACTGGCCCGACGAGGTTCCGCGCGAGATTGCGGGCATGATTCAAAGGCTGATGCGGAGCCATATCCTTGACCCCGCGATCGAGCAGGTGCCGTGGCTCAGCGACCGGCTGAAGGTGATCGGCTAATCCCTCAGGTGGGCGTCAAGCCCTTCGACCGCCGCTTCGATCAGGTCAAGCGCACCGTCAAAATCACGGGTATAGTACGGATCGGGCACATGATCGGCCCCGGTCTGGGGCGCGAAGTCCGTCAGCAGGCGGACAGAGGTTTGGTTGCCCGGTGGGCGCAAGGCCTCGATGTCTGCGATGTTGCTGGCGTCCATCCCGATGATCAGGTCGAACCGGTTGAAATCGGCCGCCAGGAACTGCCGCGCGCGCAGGTCGCTCAGGTCGATGCCCCGGGTGCGGGCGGCGGTCTGCATCGGGCCATAGGGCGGATTGCCGGTGTGCCAGCCCATGGTGCCGGCGCTGTCGGTTTCGTGCTGCGGGGCACGGGCGCGGAACACGCCCTCGGCCGCGGGTGAGCGGCAGATGTTGCCGAGACAGACAAACAGGATACGGTGGGTCATAGTCCAAGGTGTAGCGCGCGGAGGAGACATGGGAAAGATCGTCATTCTGACCGGAGCCGGAATTTCAGCCGAAAGCGGCTTGAGCACGTTTCGCGATGAAGGCGGATTATGGGCGCAACACCGCATCGAAGACGTGGCCACGCCCGAAGGTTTTGCCCGCGATCCGGCGCTGGTCCACGGGTTCTACAATGCCCGCAGAAAACAGGCCGCGCAGGTGCAGCCAAACGCGGCGCATGAAGCCTTGGCGCGGCTGCAGCGGGATTGGCACGGAGACGTGGTCATCGTGACCCAGAATGTCGACGGCTTGCATGAGGCGGGCGGGGCCAAAGGGGTCATCCATATGCATGGCACTCTGGCCGGCGCATTGTGTTCAGCCTGCAATCATCGCTGGCAGGCCCCGACGGAAATGGCGGTGGGCGAGCGTTGTCCCGCATGTGACCATCCAACCGCCCGCCCCGATGTCGTGTGGTTTGGCGAGATGCCCTATTTCATGGACGACATCTATGATCACCTGGCCGAAGCCGCGATCTTTGCCGCCATCGGCACATCGGGTCAGGTCTATCCTGCGGCGGCTTTTGTGCACGAGGCGCAGGCCGCCGGGGCGCGGACGATCGAGCTGAACCTTGAACCGTCCTCCGGAGCGTCCCATTTTGATGAGACGGTATTTGGCCCGGCCACACAGATCGTGCCCGGGTGGGTGGATCGGCTGCTGGATCGGACCTGATGCCATCCGTTACAATCGGGTTCACGCGTATTGGAATAAGACCCGAAAACAGGAGACCCAGATGGAGGAACATCAGACCCGGAGCGGTGAAGTTCTGGAAGACGGCACATTTGCAGGGCGGGACGCGCTTGGTGACAAGCTCGCCAATCTTTGGTGGACATTCCTGCTGCGTGGGCTGATGGCCGCCGCACTTGGGCTTGCGGCCCTGTTCTGGCCGACCGGCAGCATCACGGTTCTGTTGCAACTGGTCGGTCTTTTGCTGATTCTCGATGGCGGGCTGACGTTGCTGGGGTTCGGGCGGCGCGGGCTGATTGGCGGGTTTGGCATCGGCGCCGTGCTGATTGGAATGATCCTGCTGATCTGGCCCGAAGGAACCGCCCGGCTTGCCTTCTTCCTGCTTGGGGCCTGGGCGCTGATTGTGGGGATCGGATCCGTCATGACATGGCGGCAGATGCACCAGATGGACCCGGCAGGGCCGACCCTGCGCAATTCCGGAATCATCGCCATTCTGATCGGTTTGGTTCTGATGTTCTGGCCCGGCAGCGGGTTGGTTGCGCTGGGATGGGCTATTGCGTTTTCTGCGCTGGCATTTGCCGCCGTAATGTTCTGGCTGACGGCCCGGTTCAAACGGGCCCATGACCGGATCGCCCTGCGTGTCGTCAACAGATAGCAAACATACCCGGACCGCCAAAGGGCAACAGGCCGGGCTAAACCCGGCCTGACGCATGGATGACGGCCGCAGAGCGGCCTGAAGACAGGCGTTGGTTCAGTTGGAATGCGAGCCGTGGCCGCCCTGATCCTGACGCTCGAGATCGACCGGGACCTCGACCGTGACTTCACCGGCCTGCTCGAAGATCAGGGTGACAGGAACGGTCGCGCCCTGCTCGAACGGCTGCTTCAGGCCCATGAACATCACGTGATCGCCGCCGCGTTTCAGCATGTGAACCTCGCCCGCCGGGATGGCAAAGCCTTCCTCGACATGAATCATCTTGGCGACGCCGTTTTCGTCTACCTTGTGGGTATGAAGCTCGACCCGTGCCGCCACATCCGACGTCACACCGACCAGGCGGTCATCCTGACCGCTGTCATTCCGGATCATCATGAAAGCTGCGCCGGCCTTGGCCGATTTGCCCGAGGATCTGGCATAGGCGTCTTCGACCAGGATCAGGTCCTGGGCAAATGCGGTAGTGGCCATGGCTACGGTGGCGATGGTGGCGAACAGGGTGGATTTGAAGGACATTGTGCCTCTCCTTTGATTGGATCTGAAAACTGGTTTGGAATCAGATCAGAAAAGGAGGCGCGCGGGCCGGTTTGCGCGGCAGCGTCCGGGCGACGAGGTTTTCGGCCAACGGCAATGGGGCCGGTTGCGAAAGGCGCGGAGCAGCAGGCAACTCGGGTTGCGCCGCCGCCAACGCCCCCAGAAGGCTCAGGGCGTAGTCAGGGCAGTAATGCGGGGCTTTGGTGGGCTGGCCGTCTTCGTCCATGTAGACGACAACCGGGCCGGTTCCGGTGCACAGCACCATCTGACCAACGGCGCGGTCCATCCCCCGCGATACAGCCACCCCCTGCCCGGTCAGAATGACGAGCAGGGAAATGGCCAGAGCCAGATTTTGCTTGAATACGGATCTCATCTTATCCGCGATATACGCCCGCTTTCGCGCGCGTCACAAGGGCATTCGCCTGCGTCCTTTTCTCCGCGTCAGGTATCCACGCCGTTACGACGGACTTGGCTTTTGGTCAGGCTGGTGTGAAGATGGTTCACCCGTCTCTGCATCCGCGTGCAGGCCGCAAAGGTTTTGGCGCAAACGGTAGCCAACAGAGAGAAAAAGTAAAACGATTTTAACGACATATCCACAATCTCCACCGGAATTGCGAGTCAGACAATAGACCTGTCACCGATGGGCGTCTGTGAACAATTTCACGAAAGAGAATAAAACTATTTCCCTTTGGGGAACAGTTTGCAATCGGGCCATGAAAAAGGCCCCGCACCGGACCGGTGCAGGGCCGAAATTCCCGCTGTGAGAAAGATCAGGCCGAGGCTTGTGCCTTGGCGATTTCCTTTTTCACTTTCAGCGCGTTTGCCGACAGCTCATCGTCTTTGGCCTTGGCCAGGAACGCGTCCAGACCACCGCGGTGGTCAACCGAACGCAGAGCAGCAGCCGAGATGCGCAGCTTGACGCCACGGCCCAGTGTTTCGGACTGCAGAGTAACGTCGTTCAGGTTCGGCAGAAAGCGACGCTTGGTTTTGTTGTTGGCGTGGCTGACATTGTTGCCAGTCATCGGGCCTTTTCCGGTCAGTTCGCAACGGCGCGACATGGTTTCTTCCTTTGTTTCTGGAGGCCGGGCTACTGCCTGCGGCCAAATCACAAGGGGCGCAACCCGAAGTCGCGCCCGAAAACTGGTTGGATGCGTGTAGTGGGAATCGGCGGAAGGGTCAAGACGGATGCTGCGAATTCTTTCCAGCACCTTCGGAGGTAATCCGCGATGTCCGACCGGGACATCCGTTTCGGGCAATAATCGCAATCCTTGCTGCCCGGATCACGGGTTCAGAAGCAGGGGCTTGTTGTTGCGCAAGTGGCGCGCGACCAGCCGGGCCTGTTGCGGCCCGCGCGGAATGAAACGGGCGGGATCCGTCTCATGTGTCACGTCCGCCAGTTCCGGGAAAATGGCGAAAATCTCCTCGCGCGCCGCATCGCTGAGGGTCTTGAGCGCTTCGGGTCCGGTGAAAAGGCTTTCGGTGGGGGCGTCTTCGGCGAAGATGATCTCGTGCCGGTCAAAGAGCAGGTGAAAATACTCAACCTCAGCCAGCGTGTCATCAACATGGATACCCGGCAGTTGCGTCAGCTTGATCGCGGGGATCAGCACCTCGGGCGCGCCGAACATGCGCATGGCGATTTTCGACCGCACCACCATGCGGTGCTGCCGGGAGACCAACAGATCCTGCTGCGGCAACCCGCCGCCCAGGGCTCCGGCGTGGATCCGGACGGGCCGGAGTTTGGGGTTGGCGGCAAGAATCTTTGCGCCCATGCGGCGGCGACCGATCCAGCGAATGGGCTGCAGCCCGTGGCCGCCGGTGGGAAGTCTGTCGCCCGTGCGCAGGTTCTGGATGGGCACGGGTCCGTGTTCGGTCTGAATTTCCGTGTCGCGGGTAAAGCAGGGAACACCGGCTCCGTTTTCGAAGGTGGAATAGGTCACGGTGCTGCCCGATGGCAGGGTGAACGTGCCACTGGACAACGAATAACCTGTCCCGGCCACAACCGTGATGGCGCCAAATGTGTTGTCGGTGATGACCGTGCCCGCAGGCAGGTTCAGCGTATCGGTTCCACCGCCACCGCGTATATCGCCGGACACATTGGTGCTTTGGAAATCGAGCGTATCATTGCCGCCGCCCAGGCGGATGTTGGAAACGTCCGACCCTCGGACGGTGACCGTGTCGCCTGCGCTGCCGGCCGCCAGCGTGCCGCCGATGGTGCTGCCCGTGATGGTGATGTCATCGCTTCCGGCATTGCCTCGCACATCGCCCACGACCGTGCTGTTCGAGACGTTGATGACGTCATTGCCCTGCCGCCCACGGATATTGTCTATCGGCGACCCTTGCGGCGTACCGTTCAGGGTGCCGTTGTTGTTGGTGACGTCGATGTTGTCGGCACCGTTGGTGCCATTGATATTGGGCATGATCGACAGTTCCCGTTGATCTGTTCAGTCTGGCTCCTGCCCTGCGGCATCAACATGTGCCACCTTGAAGGACGAGCGCCCGAGCGCCCGGATCCCGTTAAGTATTCATATATAATACAACATCAGATGGAATCGCACCACCTTTGCCGGAATTCCGGCCCGAACCTACTGCCCGGATAGGGTGCCGAGCATACGATCCGCCGCTGCGGTGGGGCTGATGTCGCCTGATCCGACCTCGGCGCTCAGCCGCTCCATCTCGGCGCGGATTTCGGGTGCGTCAAGCTGCGCCAGAAGGGCATGGCGCACCTCCTGATCGAACCAGAAGCGGGCCTGCGCAGCCCGGTTCGCGTGCCAATGACCGTTGTCGCGGCGCCATTGTGTGAGGGATTGCATCTCGTCCCAGGCCTGTTCCAGCCCATGTTCCTCGACCGCCGAGACGGTCATCGCCTTCGGAAAACCTTCGGGGTCCTGCGGACGTTTGCGCAGCAGCCGCAGTGCACCGGCATAGTCAGCGCAGGTGCGGGTGGCAGTGGCCTTCAGGTCGCCGTCGGCCTTGTTGACCAGAATCATGTCGGCCATTTCCATGATGCCGCGCTTGACGCCCTGCAATTCGTCGCCACCCGCGGGCGCAAGCAGCAACAGGAACAGATCGGACATTTCCGAAACCACCGTCTCGGACTGGCCGACGCCCACGGTTTCGATCAGCACCACGTCAAAGCCGGCCGCTTCGCACAGGGCAATCGCCTCGCGCGTGCGGCGGGCAACACCGCCCAGGTGGCTTTGGCTGGGGGACGGGCGAATAAAAGCGTTCTTCTCGCGGCTCAGCCGTTCCATCCGGGTCTTGTCGCCCAGAATCGAGCCGCCCGAGCGGGCCGAGCTGGGGTCGACCGCCAGAACCGCGACGCGCAGCCCTTGCCCCGTCAGCATCATGCCAAAGCTTTCGATGAAGGTGGATTTGCCGACACCCGGCGTCCCCGAAAGGCCGATCCGCAGCGATTGCCGATCCGCTGTTGCCAGATGGGACAGCAATTCGGCGGCCTGCGCCCGGTGATCGGCGCGGCGGCTTTCGACCAACGTGATGGCGCGTGCCAGCGCGCGGCGGTCGCCCTGCAGAATTCTGTCCCCAAGCTCGGCGGTGTTCATGGATGGGTCCCTCGTCGAAATTTGCCCTAGATGACGGAGTGGACCCGGGTTTGTCCAGTGCCCGCGGCAAGGTTTCGGCGCACGCGTTCTGGACCTTGGCGGTGCCATTGGGGATAAGGCGGCATGACCCGACTGCCGATAGATGATGCCCTGCCCGATCTGATCTCAGCGCTGAAGGCGCGGGGCCGTGCCGTGTTGCAGGCCCCGCCCGGCGCAGGCAAGACCACCCGGGTGCCTCTGGCGATGCTCGAGGCCGGCCTGTGCGATGGCCGGATCGTGATGCTGGAACCCCGGCGTCTGGCTGCGCGGGCGGCGGCCGAGCGCATGGCCGAAACCCTGGGAGAGCGCGCGGGACAGACCGTAGGGTACCGTGTGCGCGGCGATGTCAAAGTCTCGAAAACGACCCGGATCGAGGTTGTGACCGAAGGTATTCTGACCCGGATGCTGCAGTCCGAACCCGACCTGCCGGGTATTGGCGCGGTGATTTTCGATGAATTTCACGAACGGTCCTTGAATGCCGATCTGGGTCTGGCCCTGTGTCTTGAGGTCACGGGTGCGTTGCGGGACGACCTGATCTTGCTGGCGATGTCGGCGACACTGGATGCAGAACCGGTGGGGCAGCTGATGGATGCCCCCCTGGTGACGTCAGAAGGGCGCAGCTACCCGGTTGAAACACGCTGGCTGGACCGGCCTTTGAGCGCGCAGGCACGACGGCTGGATGCGCTGGTCGATCTGGTCGTGCGGGCCGAGCGTGACAGCCGCGCGGCAGGCGGCGGGATGCTGGTGTTTCTGCCGGGCGAGGGTGAAATCCGGCGGACCGAGGCGGCCTTGTCGGGGCGGTTGCCCGGCGACTGCGTGGTACGGCCCTTGTTCGGGGCTATGCCCTTTGCCGCCCAGCGCGCCGCAATTGCGCCAGTTGATCAGGGGCGCAAGGTGGTGCTGGCAACCTCGATTGCCGAAACCTCTCTGACCATCCCCGACATACGGGTGGTGGTCGACATGGGACAGGCGCGACGGGCGCGGTTCGATGCCGGATCGGGCATGTCCCGGCTGGTGACCGAACGGGTCACGCGGGCCGAGGCCATTCAGCGCGCGGGCCGAGCCGGTCGTGTCGCCGAAGGCCTGTGCTATCGGCTGTGGTCGAAAGGCGAGGATGGCGCCATGGCCGCCTACCCACCCGCCGAGATCGAAGCGGCGGATCTGACCGGACTGGCGCTGGAGCTTGCATTGTGGGGGGCCGAACCGGGCGATCTGGCATTTCTGACGCCACCACCCGAGGGGGCCATGTCAGAAGCTCGGGCACTGTTGGCGATGCTGGGTGCGCTGGATGCCCGTGGGCGGATCACTGATCACGGGCGGGCGCTTGCGGCGCTGCCCCTGCACCCTCGGTTGGGGCACATGCTGGTGCACGCGGGTGCTGACGCCGCGCCGCTGGCGGCGTTGATGGCCGAACGGGATCCGTTGAAGGGCGCGCCAGCCGATCTGTCCCTTCGACTTGAGGCATTACGAGACCCACGCGCTTTCCAGCGCAATCGGGTCTGGCCTGTGAACATGAGTGTCGTGGAGCGCATCAAGGGTGAAACCAGGCGGTTGCAGGCGCGGTCCGGCGGGGCCGGTGAATTGTCCCCTGCGGCCATGGCGGCGCTGGCCTATCCCGACCGCGTCGGTCAGCGGCGCAAGGGGGACGTACCACGATATGTCCTTTCAGGCGGCAAGGGTGTTGTGCTGGACAATGGCGACACGCTGGCCGCCGCACCCTATCTGGTGGTGATCGATACGGACGGAAACCCGCGTGAGGCCCGCGTACGAATGGCGGTGCAGATCACCGAGCGGGACATCCGCGACCTGTTCATCGATCAGATCGCATGGATCGACAGTTGCGACTGGTCCAGGCGCGAACGCAGGGTCGTGGCCCGCCAGCAGGAAAGGTTCGGGGCGATCGCTCTGGACGACAGGACCTGGAAGGACGTGCCCGCAGAACAGGTGGCGCGCGCCATGTTGGACGGTGTACGCGATCTGGGGTTGCGCCTGGACGGGGCCGCCGCCCGGCTTGCCGCCCGGGTGGAACTGGTCCGGGCCGGAGGGGTGGACCTGCCGGATTTCTCGGTCGAAGGGCTGATGGCGGATCTGGAAAGCTGGTTGCTGCCGATGTTGGCGGGCGTGCGCAATGCAGAAGACTGGAAACGCTTCGATCTGTTGCCTGCCCTGCGGGGGCGACTGGACTGGACGCAGACGCAGGAGCTGGACCGCCGCGCACCAGGATCGTTCGAGACGCCGCTGGGTCGGAAAATTCCGATCGACTATGGCGGGGCGGTGCCCGAAATCTCGGTCCGGTTGCAGGAAATGTTCGGAGTGACGCGCCACCCGGTCATCGGGGATGAACCGTTGAAGATCACCCTGCTGTCGCCGGCACAGCGTCCGATCCAGATCACGCGCGATTTGCCGGGTTTCTGGGCGGGGTCCTATGCGGATGTGCGCAAGGATATGCGGGCGCAATATCCCAAACACCCCTGGCCGGAAGATCCGACTCAGGCCGACCCGACCCTTCGCGCCAACAGGCGCCACAAGTGAAGACAGCTCCCCGCGCGGGATTTTCAGTGAATTTTCGTGACCGCCACCGGGTGTTCGTGAGCACGTGGTAGAGTCGGAGCGGCAACACTTTCCGGAAATGAAAGCTCGTTGAAAACACTCCGTTAGGTTCCTAAATGATATCTGCCTAATGTAGGTTATGGAAACTGACGCGAACACATGAAAAACAAGCTACAAAAGCTCTGGAACGAGGTCGGCAAACCTCTGTTTCAGCGCCCGGAACGGGTGCAGTTTGCCGCGCTTTGCACACGCAGAACCGAAACCGGTGAGGATGTTCTGCTGATCACCAGCCGCGAAACCAAAAGGTGGGTCATTCCCAAGGGCTGGCCGATTGACGGCCTCGACGGGGCCGAGACCGCTTTGCAGGAAGCGTGGGAAGAGGCCGGCGTGCGGGCCACTTCTTTCGACAAAACACCGATCGGGCATTTCACCTATGACAAGATCCTGAAGGACGGCACATCCCAGGCGGTCCGGACAAATGTCTACCGCATACCGGTGACGGAACTGTCGGATCAATACCCCGAGGCGCATGAGCGTCAGCGGTGCTGGGTGTCGCCCAAAGTGGCCGCGGAACGTGTGAACGAGCCGGAATTGCGCGATTTGCTGCTGCATTTGTAACAGTAAAACGTAAAATTGATGACATGTCGGTTGCCCAACCTGCCGAAAACCGTTAGCGGCCTGCATCCAAATCCCTAACGGCCCAAACAGATGTCAGAATCGCAGACCAAATCCCGCTGGCGCGCACTGGACAGCGACCTTCACCGTATTTCACGGCTCGAGCATGCGAATGCGCATGTGGCGCGGCCGTTGCTGGCCCCGGGGATCGCGCTGGCCTTCATCGCGCTGGCCGGTTTGTCCGCAGCGGTACTGTTCGGTCAGGCCGATGGCAGTCTGATCGTGGTCGCGGCCGCAGGGTTCGGGGCCTATATGGCGATCAATATCGGCGCCAATGACGTGGCCAACAATATGGGCCCTGCGGTAGGTGCCAACGCTCTGACCATGGGCGGTGCGATCCTGATCGCCGCCGTGGCCGAAAGCGCCGGAGCTTTGTTGGCCGGCGGCGATGTGGTTTCGACCATCTCGAAAGGCATCATCGATCCGATGTCGGTGCAAAACAACAACGTCTTCATATGGGCGATGATGGCTGCGCTGATTTCATCGGCTATGTGGGTCAACCTGGCCACCTGGATCGGCGCGCCGGTGTCCACGACCCATTCGGTGGTCGGCGGCGTCATGGGCGCCGGAATTGCGGCGGCCGGGCTGAGCGCGGTGAGCTGGGGCACCATGGGTGCAATTGCCGCCAGCTGGGTCATTTCGCCGGTGCTGGGCGGCGCAATCGCCGCCTGTTTCCTTGCGCTGATCAAGGCCAGGATCCAGTATCAGGACGACAAGATTGCCGCTGCCCGCTTTTGGGTTCCGATCCTCGTCGCGGTCATGGCGGGGGCATTTGCCACCTATCTGTCCGTCAAGGGCCTGAAGCGGATCGTGAAGATCGATCTGGAATACGCCCTGCTGATCGGTCTGGCCGCAGCCCTGCTGGTCTGTGCGGTTACCGTGCCTTGGGTGCGTCGAAAGTCCGAAGGTCTTGAAAACCGCACCCGGTCGCTGAAAACCCTGTTCGGGTTGCCTCTGGTGATTTCGGCCACGTTTCTGAGTTTTGCCCACGGTGCCAATGACGTCGCCAACGCGGTTGGCCCGCTTGCTGCGATTGTGCACGCGGCAGAATTCGGAGATTTCTCGGCCAAGGTGTCCATTCCCACATGGGTGATGGTCATCGGAGCCTTCGGCATTTCGTTTGGCCTGTTCCTGTTCGGCCCCAAGCTGATCCGTATGGTCGGAAGCCAGATCACCAAACTGAACCCGATGCGCGCATTCTGCGTGGCCCTGTCGGCAGCCATTACGGTGATCTTCGCCAGTTGGCTGGGCCTGCCCGTCAGCTCGACCCACATCGCTGTGGGCGCGGTTTTCGGGGTTGGCTTCTACCGCGAGTGGCACTCGGACCGCCGACGGAAAGTTACCAACCGCCGGCGCTCGTCCGAGTTGCAGCTGGCACCTGAAGAGTACCAACGCCGCAAGCTGGTACGCCGGTCACATTTCATGACCATTGTGGCGGCATGGGTCATTACCGTGCCTGCGGCAGCGGCAATGTCTGCGGTGATTTTCTGGGTGCTGACGGCGTTTTCCTGAGCTGTCTCAAGCCCGAATCCGGTCCGGAGTCAAAGGCTCGGCGGGGGCCCTTTCGATCAGGGCCCGCACCTTTTCGCATAGTGGCGCCGAAGTGCCGGCTTCACTGGCGATGCGAACGATCTCCCCCTGCAAACTGTCGATTTCCGTCGGCCGGCCTGCCGCCAGATCATAGGCCATGGACGTGCGTGCGCTGGGGTCAATGGTCAGCATCCGGGATGCAATCCGGGTAAAAAGCGGTGTTGGCAGACGCAAAACATATGGCGTCATCCACGCCGGAAGCGGCGTGGTCGAGGCCACGGGATGACCGGCGGCCTTCAGCACGCGCAGTGCCTCACCCATCTGATCGGCCATCAAACACCGCCACGCCCGGTTCATGAGCTGTTCGCGCAGGGTCAGGCCGGACAGGGCATTCAGGGCGTTGTTAAGATTTATGACCAGTTTGCCCCATTGCACCGCCTGAATATCGTCACTTTCAGACACCGGCAAATCCGCGCTGCCCAGCGTCTGGCCCAATGCGCCCGTTCCGCTTTCGATAACGATATCGCCTGATGTTGCCCGGTGGAAACAGGCGGGTTCTGTCGGCACAACGTTGAATGGCACCATTCCGGCGCGCACATCGCGCCCCGGCAAGGCTGCGCGCAGGATGCGTGCGTTTTCCATACCATTTTGCCACGACACAATCGGTGCGCTTGTCGGGGTGAAGCGGGCTATATCCGCCGCCACATCCGCTGTGGCGCCCGTTTTGACCGACACAATCACGATCCCGGCCCGGGACAGGCAGGCCGGGTCTTCGCTCAGGGTCAATCTGTCCGGCACGATGTGACGATGCAGACCCGAGAAATCGGTCACCGTCAAGCCCTGCCCCCGGATCGGGTCCAGAATTCGGGCGCGACCCAGCAAGGTGACCTGATGCCCCGCATCGGCCAGTAACGCGCCGCAATAGCACCCGATGCTGCCGGCTCCGGCAATGACGATGTTCATGACGGCCCTCCTGCCGTTGGCGGGTCAGAAGGTTTGGTAGCACGGGCCGACGGGAAACGGCCAGTGTTTGCCTCTGGCGTGCAGTGCAAAATTAACCCTGTGTTAGCCAGGAGATCGTAGCGTGAGGCATCTGCTGATCAGGAGGTCTGCCATGGACGATTCGAACCCTTTCGAGGCCACACGCCCTTTGCCCACCGCCACGCGCCCGCTTTTGGGGCAAACCATTCTGGTTGTCGAGGACAGCCGTTATGCCTGCGATGCGATCCGGCTGATGTGTCTGCACAGCGGCGCGCGGATCCGGCGGGCGGACTGTCTGACATCTGCGCGGCGTCATCTGAAGATCTATCGCCCATCGGTCATTCTGGTTGACATAGGGTTGCCCGACGGGCCCGGGGCGGACCTGATTGCCGAGCTTAACGAGGCCTCGCCCCGGATCGGCGTCATTCTGGGCCTGTCCGGCGATGACTGTGCCGAGAAACTGGCAATGCAGGCTGGTGCAGACGGTTTTCTGAACAAGCCCCTGAACTCTCTGGCCTGTTTTCAGCGCACCATTCTGGAGTTGCTGCCCGAAGATGGCCGCCCCGGCGGACTGCATGCCATCCAGGATGAGGTTATACGCCCCGATCCGATGGCCTATCAGGACGACATGGCCCATATCGCCGACGTTCTGGCCGGGCCAAACGACCACCGGACGCTGGACTATGCCGCGCAATTCCTGACCGGCGTGGCCCGCGATGCGGAAGACACGGTGCTGGCAGATGCCGCGCAAAAACTGGCCGCGTCCCGGGCTGCGGGTGCGCCTGTCACCGCGCGGGCGGCGCAGGTGGCCGGTATCGTTCAGTCCCGCTTACAACAGCGGGAGGCGATCTGACATGGTCACGGCGTATTTCATCACGGCCACGCTGCTGTTTCTATGGGCCTACCGGCAGACGCGCACGGCGGCGCGCAGCATTCGGAACAACCGGCAGCATCTGGAAAACCCGCTGGACTGATCCGCTGATCGTTGTCCGGTCGGACCCCTGCGTGAGTGGTGAGGTCAGGATGCCGAGTGGAAAGGCCTTAACGCCCCGCGCAGAATGAGGCGGGTTCGTGTGGATTAAGGGATTGCATCACCGGTCAGCGCATATCGATGCCCGGAACCTATGGCGCGATCCCGGAAACGGCCTGTCAGGGCAACCGCCCGCGCAAGGCGGGCGTTACCGGATCACTCCTGCGGAATGAGGCGCAAGCCCAGTTCCATCAACTGATCCGAGGTCGGATCGGACGGGGCGTCCATCATCAGATCCTCGGCGCGCTGGTTCATCGGGAACATCATGACTTCGCGGATGTTCGCCTCATCCGCCAGCAGCATAACGATCCGGTCGATACCGGCAGCACAGCCGCCGTGCGGCGGCGCGCCATAGTGGAAGGCGTTGAACAAGGCGCCGAAGCGGGACTTGACTTCGTCCTCGCCATACCCAGCCAGTTCAAAGGCCTTCAGCATGATTTCGGGCTTGTGATTCCGGATTGCGCCCGAAACAAGTTCGTACCCGTTGCAGGCCAGATCATACTGATAGCCGCGCACGTCCAGCGGATTGCCGTTCAGCGCCTCCATCCCGCCTTGCGGCATCGAGAATGGGTTGTGCTCAAAATCGATCGCACCGGTTTCCTCGTCCTGCTCGTAGATTGGGAAATCCACGATCCAGGCAAAGGCGAAGCGGTCCTTCTCGGTCAGATTCAGTTCTTCGCCGATCACGTCGCGCGCTTTGCCTGCAACCTTTTCAAAGGCTTTCGGCTTGCCGCCCAGGAAGAAAGCCGCATCGCCGACACCCAGACCCAACTGCTGACGGATCGCCTCGGTCCGCTCGGGGCCGATGTTCTTGGCCAGCGGGCCAGCGGCCTCCATGCCTTCGCCCTGATCGCGCCAGAAGATGTAGCCCATACCGGGCAGACCTTCTTTCTGGGCAAAGGCGTTCATACGGTCACAGAACTTTCGGCTGCCACCAGTCGGCGCAGGGATGGCGCGGATTTCGGTGCCTTCCTGCTCGAGCAGCTTCGCGAAAATCGCGAAGCCAGACCCGCGGAAGTGGTCGGAGACCACTTGCATTTTGATAGGATTGCGCAGGTCGGGCTTGTCGGTGCCGTACCACAGGGCCGAGTCCTTGTAGGAAATCTGCGGCCAGTCCTGATCGACCTTGCGACCACCGCCGAATTCTTCGAACACGCCGGTCAGAACGGGTTGGATGGTATCGAACACATCCTGCTGCTCGACAAACGACATCTCGAGGTCGAGCTGGTAGAAATCGGTAGGCGAGCGGTCGGCGCGAGGGTCTTCGTCGCGAAAGCACGGCGCGATCTGGAAATACTTGTCGAAGCCCGACACCATGATCAGCTGCTTGAACTGCTGCGGGGCCTGCGGCAGGGCGTAGAACTTGCCCGGATGCAGGCGCGAAGGCACCAGGAAGTCGCGCGCGCCCTCGGGCGACGAGGCGGTGATGATCGGCGTCTGATACTCGCGGAAGCCCTGATCCCACATACGCTTGCGCATCGATGCGACAACGTCCGAGCGCAGGGTCATGTTCTGCTGCATGGCCTCGCGGCGCAGGTCCAGATAGCGATAGCGCAGGCGGGTTTCCTCGGGGTATTCCTGATCGCCAAAGACCATCAGCGGCAATTCTTCGGCGGCGCCCAGCACTTCGAGTTCGCGGACATACACCTCGATCTCGCCGGTCGGCAATTTCGGGTTCACCAGTTCGGCATCACGCGCCTTGACAGTGCCGTCGATGCGGATGCACCACTCGGACCGCACCTTTTCCAGGGCAGCAAAGGCGGCGCTGTCGCCGTCGCACAGCACCTGGGTTACGCCGAAATGGTCGCGCAGATCGATGAACAGCACGCCGCCGTGATCTCGGACCCGATGCACCCAGCCGGACAGGCGGACGGTTTCACCGACATTGGCGGCGGTCAGAGCGGCGCAGGTGTGGCTGCGGTAGGCGTGCATGGATCATATCCCTTCGGGCGCAGAATTCGTCGCGCCGATACACCCCGTCGGGCTTGGAAAGTCAAGGCAGGTCGCGCCGTCAAAACGGCCTTTGCACGTTGCCCGAGTAGAAATAGACGCCCAGCCCGGCCGCGAAGATGATATTGCCCGCAATCGCGTGCAGCAGCACCGCGTAGAAAAACGACCCGCGCTTGCGGTAGGCCCAGGTGAACAGCAACCCGCCGCCGAAGGTCATAAGGGCGACAATCCAGCTCCAATACATCAGGTGCGCTAGTGAAAACAGCGCGGCATTGAGAAGATAGGCCGCTCGGCTCTCCGGCAGGATCACGTGGTAGCGGCGGAAGAACAGGGGCCGGAAAAGCAACTCCTGAGGCAGGGCCGAGGCCAGCGGATACCCGAGCCAGATGATGGCCAGAAACTCGGGCCGGTGGAGCAGCAGGTAAAACGCTGCGTCCTGCCGTGTCCACAACACCAGGATCGAGCAGAACAGGGCCATGGCGAAGATGAACACCAACAGTTCGGCCCAGGACCAGTTGCGCCAGTTCCAGCGCAGCTCGGCCCATGAAAAGCCGGGCGTGTTGTGCAACAGAACGATCCCGATTGCCGTGAAGATGAATAGCATCGGAAACATCCAGTTCGGCGGGAAAAGGACGGCAATCAGGACCGGGACCGCGAAGAAGAACAATCCGAACTCCAGCCAGAGCCGGACACGGGTTGTCGGCGGAAGGGCCCATTCGCCAAACGCGCTCAATGCTGCACCAGTTCAGCCGGGATCAGGCCGCGCAGGGAATTGCCGACCCAGAGGTTCCGGGCGTTGCGCAGATCGGCCAGGGTAAGGACCGCCTGAGTGGTTTTTCCTGTTTCCAGAAGCTGTTGCCGCAGAATGCCCGGCAGAAGACCGCAGGTCAGTGCCGGTGTCAGGTGCTGGCCCCGCGAGGTTTCGATGAACAGGTTCGTTATGGTGCCCTCGCACAGCTCGTCCAGTTCGTTCAGGAAAATCAGCTCATCCGTTCCGGCAGGCAACGAGGCCCGGGCGGTGTCATAGGTTTCGCGTTGCGTGGTCTTGTGCCGCAACCAGATATCCGACGAAGACAGCCGTGTTTCGGCCACGGCAATCCGCCAGACCGCAGGATTGTCGGCCAACACACCGGTGGTCACCTCGAAACGACCCGACACGTCCATCGTCAGACGACACCGCAGCGGGGTATCGCCCGTTATGGTCTCCAGCGCCGATTGTGCGTCGTCCGGGGAAAACGGTAGGTGCAGGGCGTTTGCGGTGCGCTGCATCCGGTTCAGATGAAGATCCAGCCGGATCATCCCCTGGCCCGGCTGGTAGGCCAGTGTTTCAATCAGGCGGAAGTCAGTCTCGGCTGGCGGGCAAAGCGGGCTTTCCATAGCGCTTCCTCATATTCGGACGGGGCGGTGCTGTCCCAGACGACACCGCCGCCGACATTCAGCGTGGCCGCGCCGTTTTCCACCATCAGGGTACGGATCGCCACGTTGAATTCCGACCGTCCGTCCGGCGCTGCCCAGCCGATTGTGCCGCAATAAATGTCGCGCGGCCAGAGTTCGAGGTCGGACAAAATCTCCATCGCGCGGATTTTGGGCGCGCCGGTGATGGAGCCACAGGGAAAAAGTGCCGTGAGGATATCGGACAATTCCGCGCCCATATGAAGTTGCGCCTGCACCAGCGAGACCATCTGATGCACGGTGGCGTAGGTTTCCACCTTGAACAGTTCGGGCACCCGGACCGATCCGGGCAAGGCGACGCGGCTGATATCGTTGCGCAGCAGATCAACGATCATCAGGTTCTCGGCGCGGTTCTTGTCGTCGGTCGACAGGAATGCGCGGCGGCGGGCGTCTTCCGCCATGTCCTCGCTGCGCGGCTGAGTGCCTTTCATCGGGCGGGTTTCGATCCCGCGGTCGGCGTCGGTGCGGAAAAACAGCTCGGGCGAGCGGCTGAGCAGATCGGGCAGATCATCCTGCTCGATCAACGCGCCATGGCCGACAGGCTGGCCTGCAGCAAGGGCCGCGTATAGCGCGGCGCTGTCGCCTTCGACCGTCAGATCGATCGGAAAGGTCAGATTGGCCTGATAAATGTCCCCGGCCCCGATCGCGTCATGAACCTGCCGAAAGGCGCGGGTATACCGGGCCTCATCCCAGCGTGGCTGAAAACCGGTCACCCCGCCGGTGGCAGGGGGAAGATCACGCGTTGTGGGCGCGTCATAAACGCCAAAACACAGAAGCGGCAGGCGGCGATCTTCCGGCAGGTGGTCGTTCAGGCGCGGCTCTAAAACATAGCCAAGCTCGTAACTGGCGTAGCCTGCCAGCCATGCACCGTCAGCGCGCGCCGAATCCAGCGCCGCCATCGCCTGGGGCACGTCCTCCGCCCTGTCCGCGCGGATCACTCTGGCTGGCCGGTCGAAACTGGTTCCGGGTCCGGCTGGCCCCTGATCGAAACGAATTCGCACGTGCATCCTCAATTTACCGTGCTGCGCGGTATAGAGAATACGGCGGTAAGGGAAAGAGGGGAAAGCGGCAATTTCATCCCTGTTTCCGATCCCCCTTGAACCTTTTGGCGCGGTCCCTATAACGCAGGACAATTTGGGCACTCGGAGGGTGCCCTGACTCGCGGACAATCGAAGGAACCAGGCCATGCCCAGAAGAACCGACATCCAGTCGATCATGATCATCGGGGCCGGCCCCATTGTCATCGGACAGGCCTGCGAATTCGACTATTCGGGCGCACAGGCCTGCAAAGCGCTGCGGGAAGAAGGGTACCGGGTCATTCTGGTGAACTCGAACCCCGCCACGATCATGACCGACCCCGGTCTTGCGGATGCCACCTATATCGAACCGATCACGCCCGAAGTGGTTGCCAAGATCATCGAGAAAGAGCGCCCCGACGCCCTGCTGCCCACGATGGGCGGGCAGACCGGTCTGAACACCTCGCTGGCTTTGGAAGAGATGGGTGTGCTCGAGAAGTTCGGGGTTGAGATGATTGGCGCCAAGCGCAATGCCATCGAAATGGCCGAGGACCGCGCCCTGTTCCGCGAGGCGATGGACCGGCTGGGTCTTGAGAACCCCAAGGCAACCATCGTGACCGCACCCAAGCGCGAGAACGGCTCCACCGATCTGGATGCCGGCGTACAAATGGCGTTGGATGAGCTGGAAGAAATCGGCCTGCCTGCGATCATCCGCCCCGCCTTTACACTGGGCGGAACCGGCGGTGGTGTTGCTTATAACCGCGAGGATTATATCCATTTTTGCCGCTCGGGCATGGATGCCTCGCCGGTGAACCAGATCCTCGTCGATGAAAGCCTGCTGGGCTGGAAGGAATACGAGATGGAGGTGGTGCGCGACACCGCCGACAACGCCATCATCGTCTGTTCCATCGAAAACGTGGACCCGATGGGCGTGCACACCGGCGACTCGATCACCGTGGCCCCTGCCCTGACGCTGACCGACAAGGAATACCAGATCATGCGCAACGGCTCGATCGCCGTTCTGCGTGAGATTGGCGTCGAAACAGGTGGGTCGAACGTGCAGTGGGCGATCAACCCCGAAGATGGCCGCATGGTCGTGATCGAGATGAACCCGCGCGTGTCGCGCTCCTCGGCGCTGGCCTCGAAAGCGACCGGTTTCCCGATTGCCAAGATCGCCGCCAAGCTTGCTGTGGGCTATACACTGGACGAACTGGACAACGACATCACCAAGGTCACGCCCGCGTCGTTCGAGCCAACCATCGACTATGTCGTCACCAAGATCCCGAAATTCGCCTTCGAGAAATTCCCGGGCTCGGAACCCTACCTGACCACCGCGATGAAGTCGGTGGGTGAGGCGATGTCCATCGGCCGCACGATCCACGAATCGATGCAGAAGGCGCTGGCGTCGATGGAATCGGGCCTGACCGGATTTGACGAGATCGAAATTCCGGGGTTGAGCATCGGCCTGTGGGACGAGGTCGAAAGCGGCGACGACAAGGCGCACGTCATCAAGGCGATCAGTCAGCAGACGCCCGACCGCCTTCGCACCATCGCGCAGGCCATGCGCCACGGCCTGACCGATGACGAGATTTTCGGCGTCACCAAGTTTGACCCGTGGTTCCTGGCACGCATCCGCGAGATCATCGAGGCCGAGCGCACGGTCCGCAAAGACGGCCTGCCGGTAACCGAGGACGGCATCCGCAAGCTGAAAATGCTTGGCTTCACCGATGCGCGTCTGGGCAATCTGTCTGGCCGCGACGAAGCAAACGTCCGCCGCGCCCGCCGCAACCTGGGTGTGAATGCCGTGTTCAAACGCATCGACACCTGTGCCGCCGAGTTCGAAGCGCAGACGCCCTATATGTACTCGACCTACGAAGCCCCGATGATGGGTGAGGTTGAATGCGAGGCACGTCCGTCGGACCGCAAGAAGGTTGTCATCCTCGGTGGTGGCCCGAACCGGATCGGTCAGGGGATCGAATTCGACTATTGCTGCTGTCACGCCTGTTTCGCGCTGACCGAGGCTGGGTATGAGACCATCATGGTCAACTGCAACCCCGAGACGGTCTCGACCGACTATGACACCTCGGACCGCCTGTATTTCGAGCCGCTGACCTTTGAACACGTCATGGAAATCCTGACGAAGGAACAGGAAAACGGCACGCTGCACGGTGTCATCGTTCAGTTCGGCGGTCAGACCCCGCTGAAACTGGCCAACGCGCTGGAGGCCGAAGGTATCCCGATCCTTGGCACCACACCGGACGCCATCGATCTGGCCGAAGACCGCGAACGGTTCCAGGCGCTGGTCAACGATCTGGGTCTTAAGCAGCCCAAGAACGGTATCGCCTCGACCGGCGAACAGGCGCTTGAGATCGCCGAAAAGATCGGTTTCCCGCTGGTGATCCGCCCGTCCTACGTGTTGGGTGGCCGCGCGATGGAAATCGTGCGCGATATGGATCAGCTGAAACGCTATATCAACGAGGCCGTGGTGGTTTCAGGCGACAGCCCGGTTCTGCTGGACAGCTATCTGGCCGGTGCGGTCGAACTGGACGTGGATGCCCTGTGCGACGGCACTGACGTGCATGTGGCCGGCATCATGCAGCATATCGAGGAAGCAGGTGTGCATTCGGGCGACTCGGCCTGTTCGCTGCCGCCTTATTCGTTGTCGAAAGAGATCATCGGCCAGATCAAGGAACAGGCGTTCAAACTGGCCAAGGCGCTGAACGTCGTCGGCCTGATGAACGTGCAGTTCGCGATCAAGGACGACGAGATTTTCCTGATCGAGGTCAACCCGCGCGCCTCGCGCACCGTGCCCTTCGTGGCCAAGGCGACCGACAGTGCGATTGCCTCGATTGCCGCGCGGGTGATGGCCGGAGAGAAACTGTCGAACTTTCCGATGCGTCCAGCCTACAAGACCGTGGACGACACCAAGATCGCCGATCAGATGACACTGGCCGACCCGGACATGCCGTGGTTTTCGGTTAAAGAGGCGGTGCTGCCCTTTGCCCGCTTCCCCGGCGTCGACACAATCCTAGGCCCCGAAATGCGCTCGACCGGGGAAGTGATGGGCTGGGACCGCAGCTTCCCGCGCGCCTTCCTGAAGGCGCAGATGGGCGCCGGGATGGTCCTGCCGTCTTCGGGGCGCGCGTTCATCTCGATCAAGGATGCGGACAAGGGCCGGACGATGCTTGAAGCGGCGCAGGTGCTGGTGGCGCAGGGCTTTACACTTGTCGCGACCCGGGGCACGCAAAGCTGGCTGGCTGAACAGGGCGTGCCCTGCGACGTGGTCAACAAGGTTTATGAAGGCCGCCCGGACGTGGTCGACATGCTGAAAGACGGTCAGGTTCAGTTGCTGATGAACACCACCGAAGGCGCGCAGGCGGTCGAGGACAGTAAGGCCATCCGCTCGATCGCGCTTTATGACAAGATCCCGTATTTCACCACAGCCGCTGCCAGCCATGCTGCCGCTCTGGCGATCAAGGCGCAGGCCGAGGGTGATGTCGAGGTCAGGTCGCTGCAGGGCTGACACGGTTCAGCGCCATTTGAATGTTACTCGAAACCCTCGGAGCATTCCGGGGGCTTTTTCTGGCTCGGGAAGGTTGTTCACATAGTCGGGTAAGCAAAAGCAATCACGCCGGAGGTTACATCACCCGGCGTGTTCCCGCGCATTCCCTTAGGTCACCCAACCTTGATCTGCCCGCCTTGCATCGGCATTTTGTGCTGATCCAGACCAATCAGGACCGACCATGTATACGCCTGCCATCACCGGCTCCGGGGTTTTCACACCCGAAAATGTCATCACCAATGCCGAGCTTGTCGAAGCGTTCAACGCCTATGCCGACAAACAGAACGCCGCGAACGCGCAGGCCATCGCGGACGGGCGCATGGAGGCGATGCAGCATTCGTCGGAAGAGTTCATCCTGAAGGCGTCAGGGATCGAAAACCGTTATGTGATGGACAAATCCGGCGTTCTGGATCCGGACGTGATGCACCCGCTTCTACGGCAGCGCGGCGATGATGAGCCGGGGATCATGACCGAAATGGCGGTGGATGCCTGCAAAAAGGCCATGACGCAGGCCGGTCGCACGGCGGATGACATTGATCTGGTGATCTGCGCTGCCTCGAACCACGAGCGCGCTTATCCTGCCATTGCGATCGAGATACAGCAGGCGCTTGGTATCTCGGGCTTCGGGTTTGACATGAATGTCGCCTGTTCCTCGGCCACGTTCGGGATTCAGGCGGCTGCGGATATGGTCCGGTCGGGGTCTGTCCGGGCGGCGCTGGTGGTCAACCCCGAGATCTGCTCGGGCCATCTGGAATGGCGCGACCGCGATTGCCACTTCATTTTCGGCGATGTTGCAACCGCCACGCTGATCGAGCGGCAGGAGGATGCCACGGGCGCCCATTTTGAGATTCTCTCGACCCGCTGCGCCACGGCATTTTCCAACAACATCCGCAACAACAACGGCTTTTTGCGCCGCGCCCGACCGGCCGGGATGGAAGATCGGCGCGACATGCAGTTCATGCAGAACGGGCGCAAGGTGTTCAAGGAGGTGCTGCCAATGGTCAGCCAGCACATCACCGATCACATGGAGGCCGAGGGGCTAGGCAATGACGATCTGAAACGGCTGTGGCTGCATCAGGCCAACAAGACCATGAACGATTTCATCGGCAAAAAGGTTCTGGGCCGCGTGCCCGATCCGGGTGAGCAGCCCAATATCCTGCAAGATTACGCTAACACCTCATCCGCCGGGTCGATCATTGCATTCTCGAAATACTCGGACGATTTGGAAGATGGCCAGATCGGCCTGATCTGTTCCTTCGGGGCCGGCTATTCGGTCGGGTCTGTCATCGTGAAGCGGAGAGGCTGAGTTCACAATCATTCGGGCAAGCGTCTGTTCACGAAAATCGCATCTCGGACCCGAGTTCCGGCGGTTCAGCTGACGCTTTCTTCTTCCAGATGCAGCTTCATTTCGATCAGCACCTGCTGCAACAGGCTGGTTTCTCTCAGCAGCCGCTTTGCCTCGTTCACGGTGATGATACCGTCTTCGATGGCAGCCTGGTATTCGGTCATCAGCATCGCAAAACGCTGACTTAAGGCGATGACATCCGAGTTCACGCCACCGGTGCGCGGTGTGTCGGAATTCCGGCCGTCATACGACAATGTGATGTTATTGAGATCGGCCAGCGCAGAGGTAACGTGGGGAAAGCCTGCCACCGTCTCAAGCCGCGCTACGGCGTCCACCGGCATGAACCGGTCACTGTGTTCGGCGTTGTCTGAATAGTACCGCCCAAGTGTCGCTTTGGACTTGCCCGTTATCTTACAGGCAGATTCGATTCCCACATCTTTGACCAGTGCTTCGGTATGCTTTTTCAGATAGGCCCCGATATCTGCCATTGTTTTACCTTTGTTACCTGTAATCACCCTTCAGCCGACCGCATTTGGGGGAAAGGGTGGGGAAATTTCCCATATTCGATTCATAATTGAAATGTCATATATTGGCTATCCCTCAGATATGCGGGGATTTTGTGAGTGAGTGGCGGCATTTCAAGCCGGTAATGAGTGATCGCGGAGCTGATTTTTGGCTCCGCTCTGTTTAGGCCATATGTTGGCCGACGGCGTCGTTGTTGTGGGCGCGCGGGTTCCATCCCCAGAGAGCATCTGCTCGGCCCATGCAACCGCAACGGCGACGTCGCTTCCTCAATGCCATTGATGACTTGCCCACTTGGTTCACCCGATTTAGACCCGGCCCATGGCAAAACTGTATTTCAACTATTCCACCATGAACGCGGGCAAATCGACCGTGTTGCTGCAGGCGTCGCACAACTATCGCGAGCGGGGCATGGATACCTATCTGATGACCGCCGCGCTGGACGGACGGGCCGGCGTCGGTCGCATCGCCTCTCGCATCGGCATATCCGCCGAAGCGGATGTGTTCGCAACGGAAGACGACGTTTTTCAGATGATCCAAGATCGCCGGAACAAAGGCAAAATCGCCTGCGTCTTCGTCGATGAGGCGCAGTTTCTGACCGAGGATCAGGTATGGCAACTGGCCCGCGCGGTGGACGATCTGGATGTTCCCGTGCTGGCATATGGGTTGCGGGTCGATTTTCTGGGAAAGCTGTTCCCGGGCTCGGCCGCCCTGCTGGCGCTGGCCGACGAGATGCGCGAGGTGCGCACCATCTGCAGATGCGGACGTAAGGCGACCATGGTGATCCGGCAGGACGAAAACGGCCAGGCCATCACCGAAGGCGCACAGGTGCAGATCGGCGGCAACGAAACCTATGTTTCGCTGTGCCGCAAACACTGGCGCCAGGCGGTGGGCGTCTAAACCGGGTTGAGCAACGGACGCCCCGCAACAAAGGCCGCGACATTGTCCAGCGCCATCTGCCCCATATCGGTACGCACCTCTTCGGTGGCCGTGCCCAGATGCGGCAACAATGTCACGTTTTCCATATCACGAAGGGCCTGAGGGACGATCGGTTCGAATTCGTATACGTCCAGACCCGCGCCCGCGATTCGGCCGTCTTGCAGGGCCGCGATCAGGGCCGCCTCGTCCACGACCTCGCCCCGCGCGATATTGATCAGCAGGCCGGACGGCTTCATCGCCTCAAGAACCTGCGTGTTGACCAGATGCCTCGTTTGCGCGCCGCCGGGGACGGCAAGCAACAGGAAATCGACAGACGCAGCAAGGTCGGTCAGTTTGGGGATGTAGTCCGCGGGAAAATCGACGTCCTTTGGGCTGCGGGACTGATAGGCAACCTGCATACCGAACCCGAAATGACAGCGCCGTGCGATGGCCTGCCCGATACGGCCCATGCCCACGATGCCGACCCGCTTGCCGGTCACGTGGTGGCCCAGCATCTGGGTCGGGTGCCACCCCCGCCAGCCAGCCGAACGGACCAGCCGCTCACCCTCGCCCGCACGGCGAGCAGTGGACAGCAGAAGGGTCATGGCGATGTCAGCGGTGGCGTCCGTGACAGCGCCAGGCGTGTTGGTAACGGCGATACCTGCCGACCGTGCCGCATCCACGTCGATATGGTTGTAACCCACGCCGAAATTGGCCAGCAGCTTGCATCGCGGTGCGGGCACCTCACCGATGATCTGCGCCGAGAACTGATCGCCCAACGTCGGAACCACCAGATCGAACTCGGTCAAGGCACGATGCATTTCAGCGTGGTCAAGCGGCGTGGTTTCAGACCTGATCTGGACGTCGAACTCGGCACGGGCGCGGGCTTCGACGGCGGGTGTCATCGGTCGGGTGATCCAGAGCTTCATCAGTGCATCCGCCCGCCCAGCGGGACCTTGCCGTCAGGGCCGATAAGAACGATTTCGCCGTTTTCGTCCGGCAGCCCCAGCAACAGAACTTCGGACATGAAACGTCCAATCTGACGCGGCGGAAAGTTGATCACGGCCATCACCTGTTTGCCGACTAGCCCCGCCGGGTCGTAATGGGCCGTGACCTGAGCCGAGGTTTTGCGCTCGCCGATCTCGTCGCCGAAGTCGATCCACATCTTGATCGCGGGTTTGCGGGCCTCGGGATATGGTTCCGCGCGCACCACCTGACCCACGCGGATATCGACCTTGAGAAAATCGTCGAAGGAAATTTCACTCACGCGACAGCTCCCTTGACCGGTTGGTTGCAGCGCCGACGGCGCGGTGCAGAAGATCCGGGAACCCGGTTTCCTCGTGCATCAGAACCTCAAGCGCGGCCTGCGTTGTCCCGTTGGGCGAGGTGACATTGATGCGCAGTTGTGCGGGGTCTTCCTCGGCTGCCATGGCCAGCGCACCGGCCCCAGCCACGGTGGATTTGGCCAGCTTCATCGCCAGTTCGTGCGGCAGGCCATGCGCCTCGCCCGCCTTGGCGAGCGCTTCGATCAGGTGAAAAACATAAGCTGGACCCGAACCGCTGAGGCCGGTTACGGCATCCATCTGGTCCTCATTCTCCAGCCGGACCGTCTGTCCGATGGCCGAGAGCAGGGATTCGGCCAGATCCGCATCGGCGTCTGTGGCGTTGGCGTTGCCGATCAGCGCGGTAATGCCCTGGCGGATCGCGGCGGGCGTGTTTGGCATGGCGCGGATGATCGGGGTACCCTGCCCCAGAACGTCCTCGAACGTGGCCAGCGAAGTTCCGGCTGCAACAGAGATGAACAGGCTGGTGCCACCGCCCAGCGCCTTGATCGCGGGCAGCGCGTCGCCCATCATCTGCGGTTTGACGGCAACAAGCACCACGGCGGGCGCTTCGGGCAACGGTGTGTTGATGTTCACGCCCTGCGCCTTGAGCCAGTCGGAAGGGTAAGGGTCGATAACCCAGACCGAAGATGCGAGAAGACCATGCTCAAGCCATCCGGCGAGCATGGCGGACCCCATCTTGCCACATCCCAAAAGCACAAGCCCCTGATCGGCGACGCGTGACATATCCATGATTGCCCCTCTCGTAACGTAACGATTCAGGGCAAAGCTTTACGCGCGGCCGTAGGCCTCTGCAATGGCGACCTGAATGGCCTCTTCCGGGGTACGGTTGCCCCATGTGACCAGTTGTATCGCCGGGTAATACCGCTCGGCGCTGAGAACGGCGGCGTTGATCATCGTATCGATCTGCTCGGCGCTGGCCATCTGGCCGCCCGCCAGCACCAGACCATAGCGGTAGACCATCAGTTTCTGGTTGGCCCAGTAGGTAAAGGCCCCAGCCCAGCACTGATCGTTCATCTTGTTGAGCAGCTCGTAAAGCTGCATTTCCCGTTCGGCCGGCGGTTCCATTTCAAACGAACAGACCATCCGCAGTGTTTCGTCATAGTTGGACCAGGCCAGCGTGATCGAATAGGTCCGCCACTGGCCTTCGACGGCCATGGCAATCTGGTCATCGCCGATGCGGTCAAAGTCCCAGTCGTGGTGTTCGGCCAGATGTTCAACAATATCAATCGGATGAAGGTCTTCTTCTAGAAACTGTTCGGAAAGGGCCATAATGCCACCTCGCTCCTTCTCTAGCATTTCGGGGCTGGCAGCGCCCCATTGCTAGTTGCCTGCTCTACAAGCCGGGCTTCCCCCTTGGGCCTGTACTAAATATGGTGCGATGTGGTTGATATTCTGACAACCCCCATTCTTGGGGATAACAGCAATAAGTTGTGGACAGCCTGCAACGGCATCCAAAATATTGGCACTTTGCCCAGCTTTTTCTTGATTAAATTCTGCGACGCGTCAAAATACACCGCATCGCACAACCCGTTAATTCGGATTGCGCGGCAGAAAATTTTGTCCTGAAAACTTGGTCAACGCGGCGCGAATGGAACGTTACTTGTCCAGTTTCGCCTCAAGCGCTGCAATTCGCGCTTCGAGCGCCGCATTTTCTTCGCGCGCTTTCTGGGCCATGGCACGGACGGCATCAAATTCTTCGCGGGTGACGAAATCACGGTCGGCCAGCCAGCGGTCGATCATCGACTTCATCGCGTTTTCGGCCTCTTCCCGCGCGCCCTGTGCCACGCCCATCGCGTTGGTCATCAGCTGGGATACGTCGTCCAGGATTTTGTTGCGGGTTTGCATGTCTCTAACTCCGGTTTCGCGGTTGGTCCCTATATGGGTAAAGAATGAGCCGGACTCAAGGTTGACTTGCCCTGCAAAGCCCGGGCAATGAGACGCACATGCAGGCTGTTCTGAAATTTCCCGATCTGTCGCCCGAATTGTTCTCGATCTCGCTGTTCGGGATGGAGTTCGCGCTGCGATGGTACGCACTGGCTTACATCGCCGGCATTCTGATCGCGTGGCGGATGGCGCTGTCCGCATTGCGTCGCCCTGCCCTGTGGCCCGGCGAGGTGCCGCCTCTGCGCAAGGAACAGCTGGAGGATCTGGTCACGTGGATCATCCTTGGCGTCATTCTGGGCGGACGGCTGGGGTTCGTGCTGTTTTATCAGCCCGGATACTACCTGTCGCATCCGCTGGATATCCTGAAAGTCTGGCAAGGCGGCATGGCCTTTCACGGCGGATTGCTGGGCGTGGTTGTCGCCGCATATCTTTATGCAAGGCGGCATAATATACCGGCGCTGTCTCTGGCCGATCTGATCGCCCACACCGTACCGCCGGGATTGTTGCTTGGGCGACTGGCCAATTTCATCAATGCGGAACTCTGGGGGCGGCCAAGCGATGCGCCATGGGCTGTGATCTTTCCAGGCATGGCCGCGCAGGACTGCCCCGGCGTTGTGACGGGCATGTGCGCGCGCCACCCTTCACAATTGTATGAGGCTGCACTTGAAGGCATCCTGCTTGGCGCGCTTTTGCTGTGGCTGGCCTATCGGCGCGGGGCGTTCCGCAAACCCGGCCTGATTACGGGCGTGTTTCTGACCGGATACGGCGCATCCCGCTTTATCGTCGAGTTCTTCCGCCAGCCGGATGCGCAGTTTGTTTCTCCCGGCAACCCGTTGGGTCTTGCGTGGCATGTGGACGGCTATGGGCTGACGATGGGACAGTTGTTGTCTTTGCCGATGATCGCTCTTGGTCTTTGGTTTGCCCTGCGTGCCCGGGCGGCGCAATGACCCTGACCGATCACCTGCTGGCACGGATCGGGCAGGACGGCCCGATGACCATTGCCGATTACATGAGCGAATGCCTGCTGCATCCTGATTTGGGATACTACACAACCCGCGACCCGCTGGGCGTGCAGGGCGATTTCATTACCGCACCCGAAATAAGCCAGATGTTCGGAGAAATGCTCGGCTTGTGCCTGGCGCAAAGCTGGCTGGATCAGGGAAGTCCGTCGCGGATTGCATTGGTTGAACTCGGTCCCGGTCGCGGAACCCTGATGGCCGATATCCTGCGCGCGACGCGGGAGGTTCCCGGCTTTCATGACGCGGCGCGGGTGCTGTTGCTGGAGGCATCACCCACACTGCGCGCCATGCAGGCGGAGACTCTGAAGGACTACGCACCCGTTTGGATCGACGCGATCGATGAATTGCCAAGCCTTCCCACTTATCTTGTAGCTAATGAGTTCTTTGATGCCCTGCCCATCCGGCAATTCCTGCGTGACGGCGAGGGTTGGCGCGAGCGTCTGATCGGCGCGGATCAGGGTGCGCTGCATTTTGGTCTGGGGCCATTGGGGTCGCAAATTGCCCTGCAAGACCGGCTTGAGGATACAATGGATGGCGATTTGGTCGAGCTTTGCGCAGCTGCGGCGCCTTATCTCACCGAAACTGCCGGTCGCATAGCGGCGTATGGAGGAGTTGGCCTGATCGTGGATTACGGCGACTGGCGATCGCTGGGCGACACGTTGCAGGCACTGCGCGGGCATCAGCGGTCAGACGTGCTGACGGATCCGGGCCAGGCCGACCTGACGGCCCATGTTGATTTCGAACCCCTTGCAGCGGCCAGCCGGACAGCGGGCTGTGCCCACACGCGCCTGACCCCACAGGGCGTTTTCCTTGAGCGGCTGGGGATAACGGCACGCGCGCAAAGACTAGCTCAATCGTTAACCGGTCCGGCACTGGATTCGCTGGTCTCGGCACATCGCCGGTTGACGCATCCCGAGGAAATGGGAAACCTGTTCAAAGTGCTGGGCCTCTATCCGGCAAACGCTTCTCCACCACCGGGACTGGAACCATGACGCTCGAGATTCTGACATCTGATCTTCTGTCCCCTGTCCGACATGGGTTTTTCAGCCGCCGCGGCGGGGCGTCATCCGGAATCTTCTCGGGGCTGAACTGCGGGTACGGGTCGTCTGACCAGACCGACGTTGTAACCGTGAACCGCAGCCGGGTGGCCGATGCGATGGCAGTTGCCCCCGACGCGCTGATCGGTGTGCATCAGGTGCATTCCCCGACCGTCCTGACGGTCGATGCCCCGATTACCGGAGAGAAGCCAAAGGCGGACGCGGTTGTGACCGCAACGCCCGGGCTGGCCCTGACGATCCTGACGGCCGACTGCCAGCCAGTGCTGTTTGCTGATCCAAACGCAAATGTGATCGGGGCCGCACATGCCGGGTGGCGCGGTGCCCTGGATGGTGTGCTGGAAGCCACGTTGGAGGCCATGGTGGCCCTGGGCGCGCGCCGCGAAGACACCATTGCGGTGATCGGCCCCACGATCTCGCAACGCGCATATGAGGTCGGGCCGGAGTTTTTGGATGACTTTGCCGCGGACTCGCCCGATAACATGCGGTTTTTCGCAAATGGGCAAGGCGATCGGCTTCATTTCGATCTGCCCGCCTTTGGCCTGCACCGGCTGCGGGCGGCGGGTATCGGGCAGGCGGAATGGACACGGCATTGCACCTATTCCGACCCCGAAAGGTTCTATTCCTACCGCCGGTCGACACACGCCAAAGAGGCGGACTACGGGCGCCTGATCTCCGCGATCAGATTGTAGTTTTAGGCAAGATTAAGGCAATTTTGCCGCTTTTCCGCCACATTTGTGGTGTTTATTCTAATCAGAATCGAACGGAAATTATTGTCCGCTGTCAAACAGTTATACGTTTTGACCTTTGATTGGCGCGGCAATGTTAACAAAAGGGAGCCGCTTACCTTCAATTTGTCCTCAATTGATCCCGGATCAGCCTTATCGGTGCCGCAAATCAGCGTCACAAATGGTTCACACAAGGGAAAACGGGCCTAAGCCCCAATAATTGAGCAGGACAAAGTTATGAAGACGAGATCACGTTTTCTATGCGCTGTTTTCGCGGCGATCAGGGATCAAAACCCTGACATGCCATGGAAGCGAGTTTCCAGCAGATCTGTCAGAGTTGCACGCCGTCTGACGGCGCGGCGCTGATCATGAAGGCCCGCGGAACCATGCTGCCGGTTCCAAGGGCTAATACGTGCAACGGGAGGGTGCTCCGGCCCGATGCACGAGCTGCCACGACCATACTGCGTGGCGCTGATACGGGGCGTGTGTGCGTGAACAATTTCAGTTTGCGTTTGTGTGAGTTTGTCTGGGGGGTCAATGTGTTGACCAAAGTTATGCGATATTGCGTCGCGACGCGCGGGAATTCCGACTGCCGTCCTGTGGTCTCTCGTTTCATTCAAGACAAAGAACAACACCGATCTGGTGGGTCTGCCCTAGGGTTCGGCCTGCATGACCGGTATTTAGAGGGGACGGAATAAATATGACTATTCCAAATTCATTGGCACGCGCCGCCAGAAATGCCGTCGAAACGTCGGCGATGCTGCGCGAAGCCCAACAACCGCCAGTAAAGGCAAAGGCGCAGCTGCGGCGCTACGAGGTGAGCACGTTGCTGAAAAACGGTGAAGTTTCGCAAACCCGCCATATCGCACCGGCGCTGCCCATGTTCGAGGATGCGTTCTGCGCCTTCACGCGCGGTTCGCTGGTCGATACCGAACACGGACCGATTGCAATCGAAGATCTGATGCCGGGGGATACGGTCCTGACACAGGATGGCACCTCGGAAACCGTGCTGTGGAAAGGATCCGTCACGCTGATTCCAGGACGCGAAGATTCTCGCGGCCGGACGCGGCCATTGACCCGGATCATGGCCGACACGTTCGGAATGCAGAAACCGATGTCCGGTGTCATCGCCGGACCAGCGGCCCGGCTGCTGGGCTGCCCGGCCCATTTGCGCCACCTGCATGGCGGCGCGCCGATTCTGGCACCGGTTCGGGAGTTCCAGGACGGAATGGGCGTTATCGAAACATTGCCGCCCACTCCGGTCGAACTGTTTCATATCTGCCTCAAACGGCATTCGGTGATAAGTGTTGATGGGTTATCTTTTGAGTCTTATCATCCAGGTGTTAATGCTGTTCGGATGATCAGCCACTCTTTGCGGTCGATCTATTTGAACCTGTTTGCTCATATCGAGTCGCTCAACGATTTTGGCCCGCTGCTGATGCCGCGCGCCGGAGATGGAGAGGTGGACGCGATATCAGCGTGAAATGTTAACGATTACTGCATAGTGGGGGCATAATGCAGCTAATACTCAGTTGGATCTTATCTTTGGCGGTCGCCGCAATGCTGCCGCCGGTTACGGCACATCCAAAACGCGCGGGGGTTACGCCGTCCGGTTCATTCGTTCTTCCAGAACGTCGAAGGGCACGCCGGGCTCGTCTTTTGCGCCGCGGATGACAAGCGACGTCTTGACGCTGGCCACGTTCGGCGTGGTCAGCAAGTCGCCTGTCAGAAACTGCTGAAAGCTGCTGAGATCTGGCGCAACGCATTTCAGGATGAAATCGACTTCGCCGTTCAGCATGTGGCATTCGCGGACCAGTGGCCATTCCCGGCACCGATTTTCGAACGCGCTGAGTTCGGATTCGGCCTGGCTTTCGAGGCCGACCATGGCAAAGACCTGCACTTCGAACCCAAGTTCGCGGGCGTTGACGTCGGCGTGGTAGCCGTGGATCAGGCCTGATTCCTCGAGCGTGCGCACCCGGCGCAGACACGGTGGGGCTGATATTCCCACGCGTTTGGCCAGTTCTACATTGGTCATGCGACCGTCTGCCTGCAATTCCGCCAGAATTTTGCGGTCAATCTCATCCAGCCGTGTAGCGACCATGGAATGCTCCTGAATTTTCAGTTGTTATATCAGCGCCCGGCTAATGCGCAATATTATTTCACCGCCGCGCAATATTGTTTATTTGTAATGCAAATTTCATCGACAACGCCTGCCCCGCCTGCCGTACAGGAACCGTCAGGAAAGGGCTTTAAGCCCGATCAAGCGGTCGCTATATCCATCCTCAACGGGCCGAGCGCCCACATCAGGCAGATCGAGTTGGGGGTACCATGGCCGACACAAAACACACCAAGGTTCTGATCATCGGGTCGGGACCGGCCGGATACACGGCAGGCGTTTATGCGAGCCGCGCAATGCTGGAGCCGATCCTGGTACAGGGGATTGAGCCCGGCGGCCAGCTGACCACCACAACCGATGTCGAGAACTACCCCGGTTTTACCGAGGTGCAGGGCCCCGACCTGATGATCAAGATGCAGGAACACGCAGCGGCGATGGGCTGCGAGATCATCGGAGACATCATCAGCGATCTGGATATCAGTAAGCGCCCGTTCACCGCGAAGGGTGACAGCGGCACGGTTTATACGGCAGACGCGGTCATTCTTGCCACTGGCGCCCGCGCCAAATGGCTTGGCCTGCCCTCGGAAGACAAGTTCAAGGGCTTTGGCGTGTCTGCCTGCGCCACCTGCGACGGGTTCTTCTATCGTGGACAGGAAATCGTGGTGATCGGTGGCGGCAATACCGCCGTCGAAGAGGCGCTGTTCCTGACCAATTTTGCCAGCAAGGTCACGCTGATTCACCGCCGGAATGAATTGCGGGCAGAAAAGATCCTGCAGGATCGCCTGTTCAAAAACGAAAAGATCGAGGCGCTGTGGTTCCATGAACTGGACGAGGTGATCGGAACCGATGCTCCGCTGGGCGTGGAAGGCGTGCGCGTGAAGAACGTGAAAACTGGCGAGATCACAGAAATTCCATGCAAGGGCGTGTTCGTGGCCATCGGCCACGCTCCGGCCAACGAACTGGTCAAGGAAACGCTGGAAACCCATATGGGTGGCTATGTCGTGACCAAGCCGGGGTCCAGTGAAACCTCGGTTCCCGGTGTTTTCGCTGCGGGTGACCTGACGGACCATATCTATCGCCAGGCCGTCACCAGCGCCGGTATGGGCTGCATGGCTGCCCTGGACGCCGAGCGTTTCCTGGCCGAACAGGAATAAGCAATTGGCTGAATTCACCAGCGCCGCACGGTGAATTCAGTCCTTCGCCCGATGGCCGTCTTGACCGCCGCCCTACCCCGTATCAGACTTTGGGGGCACGAAAGGCCGGATATGGGTGGCATCTTTGAGTAACGTTCTGTGGCGCGGCGGATGGGCTACCCGTCTTCGGATCGGCAGCGGCCTTGTCCTGTTTACCTTTGCCTTCTTTCATTTCATCAACATTGGCCTGGGCCTGTTTCACACAGACTACCTGCATGGCATGCAGGATGGGCGTCAGGCTGTCACCCGGCACGATGCCGGGGCAATCCTTCTGTATGCGGCGCTGTTCACCCATGCCGGTCTGGCACTTTATTCCATTGCCCAGCGCAGAACCCTGCGCATGCCGTTCAGCACAGGATTGCAGGTTGTTCTGGGGTTGCTGATCCCGCTGCAGCTGATCTCTCACATTGTTCATACACGGTATGCGCACGAGATTTTCGATGTGAATGACGAGATGGGCTATATCATCATCCTGATGTGGCCCAGCATCGCGATCTGGATGCAAAGCCTGTTGCTGTTGTTGGTCTGGATACATGGCTGCATCGGCCTGCATATGTGGCTACGCCTGACCCGTTGGTGGTCTCGGGCCGTGCCTTATCTGATTGGATTGGCCGTTTTCATCCCAACCTTTGCGCTTGCGGGGCTGCTCACAGAGGGACGGCGGCTGTGGTTGGATTTCGCCGATGATGACCTGCGCGAGCAGTATATCGAGCACTACAACTGGCCCTCCCCCGAAGCTTTTCAGACCATGTTCGGTGTCAAAAATACCTCGCTACTGGTGTTTTGGGTGGCCCTTGGGGCGACGCTGCTGATCTATTACGGGCGCAAGATGTGGCGGCGCAGGCATTCGGTGCGTGTCCGGTATGTGGACGGCCCCGAGGTAGTGGCAGAGAAAGGCATGACCCTGCTTGAGATTTCTCAGGCCAACGGCATCCCGCACACTGCATTGTGCGGCGGCAAGGGGCGTTGCACCACCTGCCGTGTAATTGTCGAGAAAGGCGCGGACGATCTTCCGTCCCCCAGTGCAGTCGAGGCACGCAGTCTGAGCGCGGTGAACGCCCCGCAGGGCGCACGCCTGGCCTGTCAGATTCGCCCGACCGAATCCGCAACCGTGTTCCGCATGTTCCGCCCTGAAGGCCGCCGCGGGCGCGCGCATGCCAGTCAGGGAAAAGAACGCCAGCTTGCCGTGCTGTTTCTGGACATGCGGGGGTTCACCGCGCGCACGACCGGCCAATTGCCGTATGACATCGTGTTCCTTCTGAACCGGTTCTTTGACGCGATCGTGCCGCCCATCACTGCCCAGGGCGGTGTTGTCGACAAGTACATGGGCGACGGGCTGCTGGCCGTGTTTGAAACGCCGGATACCGCAAGCTCGGCCCGGGCCGGGCTGAAGGCGGCAGCCGAGATCAGCCAGGCGCTGCAGCAGTTCAACCGTCAGCTTGAGGGCGAAGGCGCACCGGGTGTTCGGATCGGCATGGGGTTGCATCTGGGCGATCTGGTACTGGGCGAGATCGGCGCTGCCGGTTCGGCTTCGCGCACCATTATCGGGGATGCCGTGAACGTGGCCAGCCGGTTGGAAGCCGAAACCAAGGCACTGGGTGCGGAACTGCTGGTGTCCGAGACGCTTTTGCAGGCTGCGGAGTTTGATTACAGCGTTTCAGACATCCACTTTTTCGAGCTGCGCGGTGTGAGCCACCCGGTGCCGGCCCTGACCGTCAAACGTGCATCGGAACTTGAGCTGAGCGTCGCTGCATAGGAACACATTCGCTGAAAGCGGCGGAATTGTTGCCAATTTGAAGAACCTCGATCGCAATTGCATTCCAAACATGGAAAATCCTTCCAATCCGGGAGAATTCGACGCATATCGTCCTTTGTTTCATGAAGGTATATGGACTCCGGGCCTGCATCGGGGCACATGCGCCGCGACGACAGGCAACACCACACTGTAATAAGAGTATTCTGATGACGATGTTAAGCAATCTGGCACCGATCCCTGAACTGTACGTATCCTATGACTCGGCCCAGAAACTGAAGGTCGAAGCCGCCGATCTGACAAGCTGGGACCTGAGCCCGCGCCAGATCTGCGATCTGGAGCTGCTGATGAATGGCGGGTTCAACCCGCTCAAGGGTTTCCTGTCCGAGGCCGACTACGACAACGTCGTGGAAAACATGCGCCTGGCTGACGGCACCCTGTGGCCGATGCCGATTACGCTGGATGTCAGCGAAGATTTTGCCGAGAATATCGAACTGGGTCAGGACATTGCCCTGCGCGACCAGGAAGGCGTCATTCTGGGCACCATGACCGTGACCGACCGCTGGACGCCGGACAAGGCGCGTGAGGCCGAGAAAGTCTTTGGCGCGGACGACGACGCGCACCCGGCCGTGAACTATCTGCACAACGTGGCCGGCAAGGTATATCTGGGCGGCCCCGTGGTCGGCATTCAGCAACCGGTCCACTACGATTTCCGCGCCCGCCGCGACACCCCGAACGAGCTGCGCGCCTATTTCCGCAAGCTGGGCTGGCGCCGCATCGTGGCGTTCCAGACCCGTAACCCGCTGCACCGAGCGCATCAGGAACTGACCTTCCGCGCCGCCAAGGAGGCGCAGGCCAACCTGCTGATCCATCCGGTTGTCGGCATGACCAAGCCGGGTGATGTCGATCACTTTACCCGCGTGCGCTGCTATGAGGCGGTACTGGACAAGTATCCCGCATCCACCACATCGATGTCGCTGCTGAACCTGGCGATGCGCATGGCCGGCCCGCGCGAGGCGGTCTGGCACGGCCTGATCCGCGCCAACCACGGCTGCACCCATTTCATCGTGGGCCGCGACCATGCCGGCCCCGGCAAGAACAGCCAGGGCGAGGATTTCTATGGCCCCTACGACGCGCAGGATCTGTTCCGCCAGTTTCAGGACGAAATCGGCGTCGAGATGGTCGACTTCAAACACATGGTCTATGTGCAGGAGCGTGCTCAGTACGAGCCGAATGACGAGATCCTGGACAAGGACAAGGTCACGATCCTGAACATCTCGGGCACCGAACTGCGCCGCCGTCTGGCCGAAGGTCTGGAAATCCCCGAATGGTTCAGCTTCCCCGAAGTCGTTGCAGAACTGCGCAAGACCAAGCCGCCGCGCAGCCAGCAGGGCTTTACGGTGTTCTTCACCGGTTTCTCGGGCTCGGGCAAATCCACCATCGCCAACGCGCTTATGGTCAAGCTGATGGAAATGGGCGGCCGCCCTGTGACTTTGCTGGACGGTGACATTGTGCGTAAGAACCTGTCATCGGAACTGGGCTTCTCGAAGGAACACCGGGATCTGAACATCCGCCGCATCGGCTATGTGGCGTCTGAAATCACCAAGAACGGTGGCATCGCCATCTGCGCGCCGATCGCGCCTTATGCCACAACCCGCCGCGCGGTTCGCGAAGAGATCGAACAGTTCGGCGCGTTCTGCGAGGTTCACGTGGCCACCACGATTGAGGAATGCGAGCGCCGCGACCGAAAGGGCCTGTACAAGCTGGCGCGGGAAGGCAAGATCAAGGAATTCACCGGCATCTCGGACCCTTACGATGTACCGCAGAACCCGGAACTGCGCGTCGAAACCGAAAATGTCGAGGTCGACAACTGCGCCCACCAGGTACTGCTGAAACTGGAAAGCATGGGCCTGATTGCCGCGACCTGAGCCGGTTTCAGAACCTGAACACGGAAGCCCCCGGTCTATGCCGGGGGTTATCTTCTCTCAACTTCCGGAATTCAGTTCCGCGCGAAGCGCCTCGACTGCGCGGCGCTCGAAGGCGCCAAATTCGGCGGCTTTGGCCTGAGTGGCCTGCACATGCGGCAGACGGGCGGTGAAATCCTCTGGCGATGCATCCGCAATCGCCTGCTGAATTTCAGCCTTGGATTCGCACAGGATCATGCCCGAAGTGTCCATAAAGTCGTCGATATTCGGGCATCCCCAGTAGATCGGCACGGTCGAACACAGGATCGCATCGATCAGCTTTTCCGAGAAGTAGTTCCGTTCCCGGACGTTCTCGATAACCACCGAGTACCGGTATGGGGCCAGACCATCGGACTTGTTTTCAAACGGTTTGTAACCCCGGCCCATTACATCGACATCCGCGCCACTTTCCCGGACCCAGTCAATCAGTTCGTGCCGCAATTCATGCCCAACCTGATCTCGTTTGGCCGACGCGATGAGGGAACAGGAGCGGTTTTTTTCAATTTTCAGATCCTGCCAGTCCGACACCTGCGTATCGCCGTAGGGCAGGAACACGGCGTTTGGGATGGTCTGCAGAAGGATGTCGTGAAAGGTGAACACCCGGAAAAAACGGCGATGGGTCCAACGCAGCATCCGGTCGTGCTTGGCGTGAATGGCCGAAGGTTCCCCCATCATCAACGAAATGCGCGCGCGTGTGCCCCGACGCAGCCGCAGATGTACGGTAGAGTTGGGGTACATGATCAGGTGATCGGTGCGCTCGAGATCGCCGATGGTCTTGCCGATCAGGCGCTCCGGGCAGCCCTCGGGCCAGATGAGATCGGACAGGGGAACTGCCCCCAGTTTCGGCCCAAGACGGTGGCCATATGGCAAAACGGCAATCGCGGGACGGGTCATTGCAAAGTCTCTGGCAGGTCGACCTGACCACGCATCAGGACATGGCCGCGACCGGCAACCCTGATCCCGGTCATCGCGTCCGGGGGGCCGACTCGCGTGACGGTTGCCTGTCCGGGGCGGCCCATGTCGTGCCCCTGCTCTGCCACAAAGGTGTCCTTCGGCATCAGGCCGTATTTCCACAGGTAAGCCGCCATGGCGCCCGTGGCCGAGCCGGTGAACGGATCCTCTGGCGGGCTGGGTGGCGCCAGCAGCAGGCGCGAGAATGTGTCACCGACAGACGTTGCACCCTTCAGCGTCACCAGGAAGGGTTCGGCCATATCTGAGCCCGAAAAACCTGCCTTCTCGGCCACCTTGCGCAGAGGCTCTTCGGACAGTTTTGCGGCGCGCAGGGCATCATGATCGCCTAGCACGGTGATGCAGAACGGCAATCCGGTCGACACGAACTGGGGCGGGGAGATGATGGCGCTTTCAGGCAGGCCGATCGCGGCGGCAACAAGTTCCGCCGGCACGTGCTGGCCAAATTGGGGGGCAACCTGCGTCATCTCAATTTCATCGCCGCTCAGGCGGACCGATACGATCCCTGCCCCGGTTTCCAGCGTCAGGCTGTTACCTTCGAACAACCCGCGCGACCGCATGGCTGCTACGGTGGCGATGGTGGGATGCCCGGCAAATGGGATTTCGCGGCTGGCCAGGAAGTAACGCACATGCACATCAGCGACTTCCGAAGGGCCGGTGAAGGTGCATTCCACAAGCGAGGTTTCGCAGACATAGGCCATGCACACTTCCTGCGACAGCACAGCACCACCGTGGACCACGGCACACCCGTTTCCGCCAAATGCCCGGTCGCTGAAAGCGTCTACCCAGTCAAAATCGAACCAGCTCATGCGTCACTTTCCCCGAACGATATGAATTACGGGCGCATCCGGCCCTTCCGGTTCGCATGTGTCGCCGCTATGGCGGTCATTGTCACGCTAAAAACAGCCGGAGGCGGGGCCGTTCAGTGAACGGCCACCGGTGAAAAGTCATGTTCACGGGCCAGGACAAAGGCCAGTTTCCGGTCGGCGACCAGCGCCAATTGCTGTCCGTCGGAATCGTGAACCGCGTAAAGCTGATCCAGATCACCGGCCTGCTCTCGCACTTCCAAGGGAAGATCGGCAACATCGACCGCTTTGACATACACGATCCGGTCGCCTTCGGTGTTAATCTCAATCGGTGTATTCATTGCTCTTACCCCTTCCTTATGTTGATCGTCTGCACCACGGTTTCCGGCACGGCGCGGGTCAGGTCCACGTGCAGCAGACCGTTTTCCATGATCGCTTCGCCAACCTCGACCCCATCAGCCAGCACAAACATGCGCTGAAACTGACGCGCCGCGATGCCACGGTGCAAAAAGATGCGCCCCTCGCTGTCGTCGCGTTGACGGCCCCGGATCACCAGCTGGCGATCCTCGATGGTGATCGACAGATCTTCTTCCGCGAACCCGGCCACGGCCAGGGTGATGCGATACGAAAAATCCGATGTCTGTTCGATATTGTAGGGCGGGTATCCTTCGTTGCCAGCCTTTGCAGACCGTTCCAGAAGGCGTTCCAACTGCTCGAACCCCAAAAGATGCGGGTATGAGCCAAGAGTAAGTTTTGACACGTTTTCTCGTCCTTTTATGTCAAAGCGACGGGTGGTGCGGCCCCGTTGCGGCAACCGCGTGTTATAGAATATGGGAATATGCAGGGATGTCCACAAGGTCTGGCCCGATAAACCCTGACACACTATCTTGTGTGGAAAGCACCACAACTACGACTGAGTCGCCTATGAATGCGCCTACCGATCTTTCCATGAAAACTGATGAGGTTTTGCGGGTTGAACTTGAGGTGTTCCGACGTCAGCACCGCGATCTGGACGAAGCGATCGAGGCGCTGCAGGCAACGGGTACCTCGGACCAGCTGACCATCAAACGTCTGAAAAAGCAGAAACTGCGGCTGAAGGACATCATCCGGCTGATCGAGGACCGCCTGACCCCCGACATCATCGCCTGACGCATTGCCAGACAGGTGGATTTGGCTATAGTGCGCGCTCTTTGAAAAGCCGGGGAAAATGCGGATGGGTGAGATCAAGGTAGGCATCATCATGGGCAGCCAGTCGGACTGGCCCACGATGAAGGAAGCCGCGGATATTCTGGACGAACTGGGTGTTGCCTACGAGGCGCGCATCGTGTCGGCCCACCGCACGCCGGATCGCCTGTGGGACTATGGAAAAACCGCTGTGTCGCGCGGCTTGCAGGTGATCATTGCGGGTGCTGGCGGGGCCGCGCATCTTCCGGGCATGATGGCTTCGAAAACACGGGTTCCGGTGATCGGGGTGCCGGTTCAGACGCGGGCCCTGTCGGGTGTCGATTCCCTCTATTCCATCGTACAGATGCCGAAAGGGTTTCCGGTGGCGACCATGGCCATCGGATCGGCGGGTGGTGCCAATGCCGGGTTGATGGCTGCTGGTATCCTGGCCCTGCAGGATGCCGAACTGGCCGGACGGCTGGATGCCTGGCGTGAGGCCCTGTCGGCCTCTATCCCCGAGGAGCCTGCCGATGACTGAAGCATTGCAAACCGGGGCTCGGATTGGAATTCTGGGCGGTGGCCAGCTGGGCCGGATGCTGTCGGTCGCGGCGGCCCGACTGGGGTTTGTCACCCATGTTTATGAGCCGGGCGCTAACCCGCCTGCTGGCCACGTTGCCGACCGCGTGACCACTGCCGCCTATGACAATGCCGACGCCCTGCGTGCCTTTGCCGAAGACGTGGATGTCATCACCTATGAGTTCGAGAACATCCCGACCGAGGCACTGGATCTGCTGGAAGCGCATCGCCCCATTCGCCCGGGCCGCGAAGCCCTGCGGGTCAGTCAGGACCGGCTGACCGAGAAGAGCTTTCTGCAGGGACTGGGCCTTAAAACGGCACCCTTCGCCGACATCACAGATCTGGACAGCCTGCGCGCAGCGATTGATGAGATTGGCACACCCGCCATTCTGAAGACCCGCCGGTTCGGTTATGACGGCAAAGGTCAGGCCCGGCTGCGCGCGCCCGGCGACGCCGAATCCGCACTGGCCGATATGGCGGGCGCGCCTGCTATTTTGGAAGGCTTCGTGGATTTCTCGCACGAGGTGTCCGTCATCGCCGCCCGAGGTCTGGACGGTCAGGTTGCCTGTTTCGATCCCGGTGAAAACGTCCACCGTGACGGTATCCTGCATACAACGACCGTACCGGCGCGGCTGTCGCCGTCGCAGCGAACGGATGCCGTGCTGCTGGCGGCCAATATTCTGAACGCGCTGGATTATGTCGGGGTGATGGGCGTTGAACTGTTTGTCACGGCCGAGGGTCTTATCGTCAACGAGATCGCCCCGCGTGTTCACAACTCGGGACATTGGACCCAGAATGGATGCGCCGTGGATCAGTTCGAACAGCATGTCCGCGCTGTCGCAGGGTGGCCTCTGGGGGATGGCCAGCGGCATTCCGACGTGGTCATGGAGAACCTGATCGGCGCCGATATGGACCGTGTGCCCGATCTGGCCCGCGAACGGGATGTGGCGCTGCATCTCTACGGCAAGGCCGACGTCAAGGCAGGCCGCAAGATGGGCCATTTCAACCGGGTCATCCGCTGAAGGTTATCGAGCCTGCGTGCGATGCCTCAGTCGAAGCTATTCCTGAACAATAGAAAACGCAGCGCGCTTATGCCACCAGGCGCGCCGCGATATCCCCGGACATGTAGCTGACGCGCCCACCCGCCAGAGTGGCCGCGACACGGTTGGTGGCGGTTTCCAGGATCACCAGATCGGCCCGTTTGCCCGGTGCAAGCGTGCCGCGATCCGTCAGACCCAGCACCTGCGCAGGCCCTGACGAGACCAGCGCCCAGGCCCCGGCCAGATCCAGCAGACCGCTTTTGGCCAGCATCAGGGCCGCGCGGCGCGGGCTGGGGTAATGGTAATCCGACGCCAGCGCGTCGCACAGGCCCATCGTGATCAGGTCAAGCGCGCTGGCATTGCCTTTGTGCGAGCCGCCCCGCACCACGTTCGGAGACCCCAGTATGACGTGATCACCGGCAGCACGGGCCGCCTCGGCCGCTTCCAGCGTTTCGGGAAATTCTGATATCCGGGCCCCACGCGCGCGCCAGTCTGCCCGGGCCCGGGCCGTGGCGTCGTCATGACTGCCCAACCGGACACCGCGATCGGACAGCGTGTCGCATAGCCGTTCCAGCGCTGCCGGTACTTCCCCTGACCGGGCATGCATTTCTTGCAGCATTTCAAGATGCGCTTCGGGGCTGCGCCCGGCCTTGAGCGCCTGCCCGGTCAGACGCGGCGGTGTGCGTCCTTGCGCCAAGCGGTCATGCGGCAGATGGTCATTGAACACCACATAAGGCACCTGCCACCGGGCAATACGCTCGGGCAGGTCCGCATAGTCGTCCAGCATGTGGGTTTCAAACCGCAACTGGGGTAACAGATCCGTCACGATGGTATCCCTGACCCCGGCAATCGCATCAAAGACCTGGCCCGCAAATCCCGGGCCACGCACGCCGCCCTCCCAACTGTGGAACTGGGCCAGCACGGCTGTGGTAATACCATTGGCGGCCAGTTCCGCCTCGGCCGACACCAGACCTTCGGCCATTTGCTTCATCGCTCCGCGACGCGGCGCAAGATGACGCTCAAACCCGTCCCCGTGCAGATCGACGATCCCGGGCAGGATGGTGTATCCCGACAGATCGATCTGCCGTCCGGTCCCCGAGGACTGAATGATCCCGTCTGCCACAGCCAGTTCGGTTCGCGTCACTTCGTGACCCGACACAAGAACATCCGCCCGGGTGAAGGTCAGTTCAAGTGCGGTCATCGCGTCGGCTCCGACGGAGGTTCTGAACAGTCCTCTCCGATACAGATCTCGTCAATGACATCCATGACACCGTCGAGCCAGGTGATCTGCGGATCAAAGCGGCCAAACTCGATGAAATGCAGCGCCTGCGCCATGACCCGGGGGTTGTTCATCATGAAGGTATGGGTCACCGGCAATACGATGTGATCGGCCATGCCCGCGACACGGGTGGTTCGCACTGACACCTTTCCATCATCCCGCCCCTCGATCATCGACGAAAACAAAGGGTTCAGCGAGTTCTCTCCCGCGATTACGCCAAGATCGAATTCGACCGGCGGCAACTGGCCCGGAATACCCTCCGGTCCCGTTCCCAGCGCCAACCCGGCAGGACCGTTGAGCATACCGAAAACCTCCCATGAGCCAAGCTCGTCAACCAGTTGGCTGCCCTGGTTTGGCGGACCCAGCATGACAACGCGGCCCAGGTTGTCCGGTGTATTGTCTTGCAGCCAGTACCGCAGAAGAATCCCGCCCATCGAATGGGCCACGACATTCGCGGTCTCGTCCCCGCAGGCGGCAAGGGCGCCCGGCACGGTCTGCCGGGCCAGTTCGGGTATGGGCAGATCCGTTGACGGGTAATCCGGACGCACGACTTTGTAGCCGTGGGCGCTAAACAATTGCTCCATCACCGAAAACGAAGCCTTGGTTCGCGCAAGCCCATGCAGCAAAACAACGCATTTCGCGCTGGCAAAAGATGGAGCGAGGCAAAGAAGCAATACGACCAGAAATCTCATAGCCGCCAGATAAGGCTTATCGTGGATCGTGAAAACCCCTAGCCGGTCTTCCGTCGCGATACGGCCATCGCAATGCCGCCCAGAACCGCGACGGTTCCAACAGCCAGACGCAGACCTGCCGTTTCCCCCAGCAGGGCAATGCCAGCCGCGATGGCGATGATCGGAACGCTCAGTTGCACCACGGCCGCAGTCGCAGGCAAAAGCTTCGGCAGAACCCGATACCACAGCGCATAACCCAGCCCCGAAGTCACGGCGCCGGACAAAATCGCCAGCGCATACCCAGTGGGTTCCATCTGCCAAACTCCGCCCAACAAAAACAGCGCAACGGCCGTGACCGGCAGGGCAACCACGAAATTGGCAGCTGTCCCTTGCAACGCGTCGGGCTCGGACCGGCCTGCCAGCGAATAAGCGGCCCAGCCCACACCCGCCGCTGTCATCAGCGCGGCGCCGGACAAGTCGACCTGAACAGCACCAGATGGCCACAACACATACCCAAGTCCGGCAAGCGCAATCCCCGCTCCGGCCACCTGGCGCGCGGTGGGACCCGAACCTGACACGGCGCCAAAGGCAAACATGGAAATCTGTACAACCCCGAACAGGATCAACGCCCCCAATCCCGCATCAAGCGTCAGGTACGCCATCGAAAACCCGATCATATAAATGGACAGTGACCCGGCCCCGATAACCCTGCGCTTGTGAAATACCGGCAGATGCTCGCCTTGTTGCCGGACCAACACGACCAGCATCAAGGCCCCAGACAGAACCCGCACCACGGCAAATCCCGCCGGATCGGCGGCCCCGCTGTCGATTGCCAGCCGGTTCAGGATCGAGTTCGCCGCGAAGGCGCACATGGTCAGGGTGGTCAGCAGGAACAGTCTCATATCAACCGCATAGCCGGTTCGCCGCGAACTGGACAGTCCTTTCCGCAAACACCCGGCGCTTCATCTTTTCCCAAATACTCCCGCCGGAGGCATGGCCGCATCGCGGCCATCGAAACCGAAACGGGGCCGCCCGAAGACGACCCCGTTCCTTTGCACTGTGCGTCCCCGTGAAGCAGCCTGGCCATGGGGTCTGGCGCCTGTCGGGGCCGTCAGAATTCGCCGGAGCGAATTCGACGTCTTACATCATGCCGCCCATGCCGCCCATGTCGGGCATGCCGCCGGCGGCAGGTGCGTCTTTCTGCGGCTTGTCTGCAACCATCGCTTCGGTGGTGACCAGCAGACCGGCAACCGATGCCGCGTCTTCCAGAGCGGTACGGACAACTTTGGCCGGGTCGATCACGCCGAACGAGAACATGTCGCCATATTCTTCGGTCTGCGCGTTGAAGCCGAAGGCAGCATCCGAGGATTCGCGAACTTTGCCTGCAACAACCGCACCGTCGACACCTGCGTTCTCGGCGATCTGGCGCAGCGGCGCTTCGATAGCCTTACGAACGATGTTGATGCCTGCGTCCTGATCAGCGTTTGCACCCTTCAGAGCTTCCAGTGCTTTACCGGCCTGAACCAGAGCAACACCACCGCCCACAACGACGCCTTCCTGAACGGCAGCGCGTGTTGCGTTTAGAGCATCGTCCACACGGTCCTTACGCTCTTTCACTTCAACTTCGGTCATGCCGCCGACGCGGATAACAGCAACACCGCCTGCCAGTTTGGCAACACGCTCTTGCAGCTTCTCACGGTCGTAGTCCGACGAGGTTTCTTCGATCTGGGTGCGGATCTGGGCAACACGTGCTTCGATCTCGGCTTTCTCGCCAGCACCGTCGACGATGGTGGTTTCGTCTTTGGTGATTTCGATCTTCTTGGCGGTGCCCAGCATGTCCATGGTCACGGACTCGAGCTTCATGCCCAGATCTTCGCTGATGACCTGACCGCCGGTCAGGATTGCGATGTCCTGCAGCATGGCTTTGCGGCGATCGCCGAAGCCCGGTGCTTTGACAGCAGCAATTTTCAGGCCGCCGCGCAGTTTGTTGACAACCAGAGTTGCCAGCGCTTCGCCTTCAACATCCTCGGCAATGATCAGCAGCGGCTTTTGCGACTGGATCACCTGCTCGAGCAGCGGAACCATCGGCTGCAGCGAGGACAGTTTCTTTTCGTGCAGCAGGATCATGCAGTCGTCGAGCTCTGCGATCATCTTGTCTGCGTTGGTGACGAAGTAGGGCGACAGGTAGCCACGGTCGAACTGCATACCTTCGACAACGTCGGTTTCGGTTTCCAGACCTTTGTTTTCTTCGACGGTGATAACGCCTTCGTTGCCAACCTTCTGCATCGCGTCTGCGATCTGCTGACCGATTTCGGCTTCGCCGTTGGCCGAGATGGTGCCAACCTGAGCAACTTCTGCCGAGTCCTTGACTTCGCGCGAAGCGGCCTTGATGCCTTCAACAACCTTGGCGGTTGCCAGGTCGATGCCGCGCTTCAGGTCCATCGGGTTCAGGCCTGCTGCAACCTGCTTCAGACCTTCTTTGACGATGGCCTGTGCCAGAACGGTTGCGGTGGTGGTGCCGTCGCCGGCTTCGTCATTGGTGCGGCTGGCGACTTCTTTCACCATCTGCGCGCCCATGTTTTCGAACTTGTCTTCCAGTTCGATTTCCTTGGCAACCGAAACACCGTCTTTGGTGATGCGCGGCGCGCCGAAGGATTTGTCCAGAACCACGTTGCGGCCTTTGGGGCCCAGGGTCACTTTAACCGCGTCAGCCAGGATGTTCACACCCTTCAGCATACGGTTGCGGGCATCGGTGTCGAACTTGACGTCCTTTGCAGCCATGTCGTTTCTCCTTGAGAAATATGTTGGAAATGAAGATCAGAGAAAGCGCGCAGGCTTACTCGATGATCCCCATGATGTCGCTTTCTTTCATCATCAGCAGCTCTTCGCCGCCGACGTTGACCTCGGTGCCCGACCATTTGCCGAACAGGATCTTGTCGCCGGCTTTTACGGCCATTGCGATCAGTTCGCCGCTGTCCTTGCGTGCGCCTTCGCCGGTTGCAACGACTTCGCCTTCGCTGGGCTTTTCTTTTGCGCTGTCAGGAATGATCAGGCCGCCTGCTGTTTTCTCGTCGCTTTCAACGCGACGGACCAGCACACGGTCATGAAGCGGTTTCAATGCCATCTTTGCAGCTCCTTGGGCTCAAAGTTTGTTTATCCTCCCCTCACCTAACGGCGAGGCGTTAGCACTCGGGTCATCCGAGTGATAACGACGCATAGCTAGGGAGTTGGAAAGGCCGAGTCAACAAGATGTGAGAAACTTTTTGCGTCCGGGATTCCAGCGGGGCCGTTTCGGGCTTCAGTCCTGCTGTTCCCAGCTGTAGGCCCAGTGCTTCAGCCCCTCGGATCCACAGGCCGACAATTGGTAGACCCCCTTTTCGACTTTTTCGAACCAGCCATAGTGATTGTCGCGCATGATGCGCGTCGCCCCGGTAACTCCGGTTGCGCTGGCCACGTCAGATCCCTTGGTCGCGCCGCATTCCGCCAGATATGCTGCACATTTCAGGGCGTCTTGGCGGTACCCGGTCACGATTCCATGCCGCGTGGCCCCGCCCGCATTCGGGTCGCCCTGCAGCCGGTCGAATTCCCGCAACAACCGCGCGGCCCTTACCTTGTTCTTGCGGGGCGCGTAAGGCCCCGGGTCGCAATGCACCTCGGCCCGGCCGTCTTCCCGGACGGTGATCAGGCCCAAACCCAGCCTACGGCACAAGGACAGGTTATCCCTCAGCGCCCGCCTTGCGGTCCGGCCCTTGGGTTTACGCACGCCGACATAGACCTGATCGGTCACTTTCAGGCGCGTGATCGCCTGATGAAACAGGGCCAGCGAAAACCCCAGCTTCAGTTCGACAATGACCGGATCATCGCCGTCGCGCGCGGCAACGATATCGGCTGCGCCGACCTCGCCCTTGACGGTGTATCCCTGACGCTCAAGCAACGCCTTGATCGGCGGGTAAAGGTCCTGTTCGCGCTTCATCTCACCATGCTAGGCTATTCGGCCGGGATTGCCAGACGTTGCCAGCCCCTTCAGCTTGCGCCCCGCCGAAAGGAAAGGCAATGTCGCGCCCGATAGGATAGCCGTCAAACCGGGGAAAACGATGCGCCTTCTGATATTTCTGTTGTGCCTGATCTTGCCTGCCAGCCTTCACGCCGCTTGCGAAGGCCGCGACCTGAGGGCGGACATGACACCCGAGATGGCGACCCGCCTTGAACACGCCTTGGACGGCATCCTCTTTCCCGAAGGCAACCACTGGGTTGCTGTCAGGGGCGACACGGTGTTGCATCTGATCGGAACCCTGCACGTCAATGACCCGCGCATGTCCGCCGTGGTCGAGCGGCTGGAACCACTCCTGAAAGACGCCGACGCCTTTTTCTTTGAAACCTCGCAGGCCGAGATGAAAGCGTTCGAGCAGGCTCTGGCCAAGGACCCCAGCCCTTTGCTGATCACATCGGGGCCGACTCTGATTGATCTGATGCCGGCCGAGGATTGGGCCGCCCTGTCAGCCACCTTGGCCAAACGCGGCATTCCCGCCTGGACCGCCGCCAAGTTGCGCCCCTGGTTTTTGAGCCTGACATTGGGCGTGCCATCCTGCGTGGCACAGACCCCGGACGGAGACCGCGGCATGGATGCACGCCTGTCCGAACTCGCCGATACTCACGGTATCCCGCAGCATTCGCTGGAACAGGTCGAAGATGTCATTGCGATGTTCGAAAGCCATCCGATCGAAGAACAGGCCCAGTCACTGGCCCGGCTTGCCGGCGCGCTGGAGGCCAGCGAAGACCAGCTGGCCACGATGACCAACGCCTATCTGGAAGAAAAACATGCCGAAATCATCCAGCTTTCCTTGCTGCAGGGGTTCGACGCATCAGATCTGACGCAGGAAGAATTTGATGCCGAATGGAAGGCGTTCGAGCAGCAATTGCTGATCCAGCGCAACGACAACTGGCTGAAGCACATTCTGGAACTGAAGAACCAAACGGCCGTCATCGCCGTGGGTGCGGGGCATCTGGCCGGTAAGCAGGGGTTGTTGCATCAATTACAGCTTGCAGGTTTCACGCTGACCCGCGCGCCCTTCTGATCTGACAGTCAGGTTTGACGAACAGTCGCATCTGGCGCACAGCCGGGTGACAAGCCTGTCTGTCCACCCTATAAGGCCCGCAAAATCCCATTTCTGCAGGACACTGACATGACAATCCAGGTTTTCGGCCACAAGTCCCCCGACACTGACTCGACCGGCTCGCCCATTCTGTGGGCCTGGTATCTGAACGAAATCCAGGGCGAGAAAGCTGAGCCTGTGCTGCTGGGTGAGCCTAATACCGAAGCCGCCTTCATGCTGCGCCACTGGGATCTGCCGAAACCGCGGATCATCGATGACGTGAGTGAGGGCGCTCCGGTCGTCATCGTCGACACCAACAACCCCGCCGAGCTGCCTGCCGGTATCAACGGCGCCGATATCCGCGCCATCATCGACCACCACAAGCTGGTCGGCGGCCTGGAAACCAAAGGCCCGATCGACATTACCGTCCGCCCGCTGGCCTGTACCGCAACCATCATGATCGACCTGATCGGGGATGACGCGGCCAGGATGCCTGACGCCATCAAAGGCGCGGCGCTGACTTGCATCCTGTCCGATACGCTGGAGTTCCGCTCGCCGACCACGACCCCGCGCGATCGTGCGGTCGCGGAAAAGCTCGCCGCAGAACTTGAGTTGGATATTGCGGAATACGCTGCCGACATGTTCGCCGCGAAGTCGGACGTTTCGTCCTTTTCCGACGCGGAACTGATCCGCATGGACAGCAAGGAATACGAAGTCGACGGCACCAAATTCCGCGTCTCGGTTCTAGAAACCACCGCGCCCGGTGTTGTTCTGGACCGCAAGGACAGCCTGGCAGGCTCGATGGCGGATGTCGCCAGGGAAGATGGTGTGGATCAGGTTCTGCTGTTCGTTGTGGACATCCTGAACGAAGAAGCCACCCTGTTGGTTCCGAACGATCTGGTCAAATCCGTTGCCGAAAAAAGCTTTGGCGCCTCGGTCGACGGCGATGCCGTGGTTTTGCCCGGCATCATGAGCCGCAAGAAACAGATCATCCCGAACCTCAAGGTCTAACACCGAACTCTTTACAGAAAGTTAGGCACCCCTATCGGGCACCTTTTTTTTGCGAGGCTCTGCCTCGCGCTCCGGGATATTTTTGGCCAGATGAAGTTTGGATCCCCTGCTTCATCTGGCTGAAAGTATCCTGGGGGAGACGCCCGAAAGGCGGCGGGGGCAAAGCCCCTACTGGCCAAACCGGTATTCCTCTGCCATAGGCTTTGATGACTTTCCCACCGCGTCAACAGGGGCCTGACATGACACAGATCATCCAATCGCTTGACGAGGTTTCCGACCGCTACAAAGCTCTGTTCGTCGACCTGTGGGGCTGCGTGCACAATGGCATTACAGCCTTCCCCGAAGCAGTTGCTGCGCTGCAATCTTACCGCGCGTCGGGTGGTTTGGTGGTTCTGGTCACAAACTCACCAAAACCCCGTGCCGGTGTGGCAGTGCAACTGACGCAGTTCAACGTACCGGCCGACGCCTATGACACTATCGCCACCAGTGGCGACTCGGCCCGGTCAGCCATGTTCCGGGGCACGGTTGGCCAGAAAGTCTATTTCATGGGCGAATGGGAGCGTGACGAAGGGTTCTTTGAACCACTCAAGCTGTTGCATCACCCAATCCAGATCGAACGGGTGCCGCTGGATGAAGCCGAAGGAATTGTTTGCTGCGGCCCGTTCGACCCCATGGCGGACCCGGCGGTCAACCGGGCCGATTTTCTGTACGCCAAACAAAAAGGGCTGAAGCTGCTCTGCGCAAACCCCGACATAGTCGTTGATCGTGGTGAAGTACGGGAATGGTGTGCAGGGGCTCTGGCCCGCCTTTACACCGAAATGGGCGGTGAGAGCCTTTATTTTGGCAAGCCTCATCCGCCGATTTATGATCTGGCCCGGCGCAGGCTGCAGGAACTGGGCGCAGACATTGCCGATGCCGATATTCTGGCAATCGGTGACGGTCCACATACGGACATCGCCGGCGGTATGGGGGAAGGGATTGATTCCCTGTTCATATCCGGCGGTCTGGCTGCATCCGAGACAAAAACATCATACCAGCCTGACCCGGATGCGCTAAACAGCTATATTGAAAAAGAAAAAATAAATCCAACCTATTCGATCGGCCGTCTGAGGTAGTAAATAGGGCTTGATTTTCTGCACTTGCGAAGTAATAAAGTTGCCAATCGATGGCTACGGGCGGTTTTTTATTTCTCCGCCAACTGCAAGTGAGGGCAACATGTTGGACAATCTTCCGCGCGGAACGATCTGTATCGAAGACATTGAAATGGGCATGAGCCGCCACCTGCGCAAAGTGGTGACGGACGAGGACATCGAGATGTTTGCCCAGGTGTCGACCGACCGGAACCCGGTTCATCTGGACGACGATTATGCCCGCGACACGATTTTCGAAGGGCGCATCGCGCATGGGATGCTGACGGCCGGCCTGATTTCGGCGGTAATCGGTGAGCAGCTGCCCGGTCACGGTACCGTATACATGGGCCAGTCGCTGAAGTTTCTGGCTCCGGTCCGCCCCGGCGACATGGTTTATGCCGAGGTCAAGGTCATCGACATCGACTTCTCGAAGCGGCGCGTCAAGCTGGACTGCCATTGTTCTGTCGAAGGCAAAAAGGTTTTGGTTGGCGAAGCCATGGTTCTGGCCCCCTCGCGGAAATTCGACTGAGGCGAACTCTGTCTGATCTGCTATCGGCAGGTCTTGAACCCGCCTCTCAGTCCCGCTAGGCAGACGCCATGCGCATCATCCGGGATTTTCAGTTTGTCGAGCCTCAGGACCGGGGCGCCAGCGTGGCGATCGGGAATTTTGACGGCGTTCATATCGGCCATCAGTCGGTCATCGAACTGGCGCGCAAAGCCGCGCCGGATGCGCCCTTGGGTGTCATGACGTTCGAGCCGCATCCGCGCGAGTTTTTCGCGCCGGACAGCCCCCCCTTTCGGCTGATGCGCGGCAACAGCAGAGCGCATCGGCTGGAAAAGCTGGGGGTGCAGAAGTTGTATGAGCTGCCCTTCAACAGTGCGCTGGCCGGCCTGACCCCCGAGGAATTCGCGCGCGATGTCATTTGCAAAGGCCTGGGTCTGGCACATGTGGTGGTGGGGGCCGATTTCTGTTTTGGCAAGGGACGCAGCGGCACAGCCGATGACATGGTCCGGTTTGGCCGGGACATGGGGTTTGGTGTCACCATCGCGCCGCTGAAAGAACGGTCCGAGCATGTGGTCTCATCCACCGCGATCCGACAGGCGCTGAGTGACGGGCGTCCCCTCGACGCCGCCTCGATGCTGGGTCACTGGCACCGGATCGAAGGCGAGGTCATCGGCGGGGAACAACGCGGGCGCGAACTGGGTTTTCCGACGGCCAACATGTCCATCGAAGGGTTGCATCCGCCGAAATTCGGCGTCTACGCGGTGCTGGTTGACGTTCTGGATGGACCCAATCAGGGCAGCTATCGCGGTGCCGCATCTGTTGGGACGCGCCCGATGTTCAATGGCGCAGTGCCGAATATTGAGACCTTTCTGTTCGACTTTTCGGGCGATCTTTACGGGGCCACATTGTCGGTGGGGCTGGTGGACTATCTGCGCCCGGAGATGACGTTTGAGAGGCTGGACGGGCTGGTCGCGCAGATGGATGCGGATTGTGCCCGTGCCCGCGAGATTCTGGCGGGACAATGAAAAAAGACCCGATCGAACGCGGTGGCCTGCCGCATCGCTTTTGGGAGCGTAAGCCCCTGCGTCGCCTGAACGAGCGCGAATGGGAGGCCCTGTGTGATGGCTGCGGTAAATGCTGCCTGAACAAGCTGGAAGATGAAGACACGGGCGAGGTCGCCCTGACCTGCGTCGCCTGCCGCCTGCTGGACGACGAAAGCTGCCGCTGCACGCAATACGACATCCGCCATCAGTTCGTGCCGGAATGCATCGTGATGACCCCGGACAATATTGACGATCACGCCTATTGGCTGCCGCAGACCTGTGCCTACCGGCTGCTGTGGGAAGGCAAGCCCTTGTATGACTGGCACCCCTTGATATCGGGGACGCCGGACAGCGTTCATGCGGCCGGGGTTTCCGTTCAGGGGCGCACCGTTTCCGAATTCGAGACCCCTCTGGAAGAGTGGGAAGACCATATTATCGAGGAGCCCGTCTGATGTTTTTCGCCTCTGACAATTCCGGACCAGTCCATCCTGAAGTGCTGACCGCGCTGAGTGAAGCCAATGATGGCTATCAGATGGCGTATGGCGCCGACACGCTGATGAACGAGGTGCGCGACCGGATCCGGGGCGTCTTCGAGGCGCCGGGCGCGGCGGTATACCTGGTGGCGACAGGCACGGCTGCAAACTCGCTGGCGCTGGCGACACTGGCGAACCCTTGGGACACCGTCTTTTGCTCGCCCGTCGCCCACATTCACGAGGATGAGTGCAACGCGCCCGAGTTCTACAGCGGCGCCAAGCTGACGCTGGTGCCCGGCGGCGACAAGATGCAGCCAGAGGCATTGCGCAGCAGCATTCTGGGCGAGGAGACCCGCGGCGTACATGGTCCGCAGCGCGGTCCTGTTTCGATCACTCAGGTGACCGAGCGCGGGTCTGTCTATTCGCTCGCCGAATTGCAGGGGCTGTGCGGTGTGGCACGGGAATACGGCCTGCCGGTGCATCTGGACGGGGCACGGTTCGCCAATGCTCTGGTCGCGCTCAACTGTTCCCCTGCCGAAATGACGTGGAAAGCCGGGGTGGACGCCGTAAGCTTTGGCGGCACCAAGAACGGGCTGATGGGTGTCGAGGCTGTCGTTTTCTTTGACGAAAGCAAAGCCTGGGAATTTGAGTTGCGCCGCAAGCGGGGCGCGCATCTGTTTTCCAAACACCGCTATCTGTCCGCGCAGATGGCGGCCTATCTGCGGGATGATCTGTGGCTGCGCGCAGCCCGGCAGGCGAACGCGAATTGCGCAAGGCTGGCGGCAGGATTGCGGGCGGCCGGTTCGGATTTCCTGCACGAGCCGCAAGCCAATATCGTTTTCGCCCGTTTCCCGAGGCACCTGCATCGTCGATTGCACGAAAAGGGCGCGGTCTATCACATGTGGGGTGATGAACTGGACGGGGCGGACGAAGACGAAATGCTGGCCTGCCGCCTTGTCTGCGACTGGTCCATCAGTGCGGAACAGATCGACCGGTTTCTGGCCCTTTTCTGACGGTTGTCGGGGGCGTCGCCCCCGCCGCAGCAAATTCAAACGGAAGAAGCCAACGGAATTCGGAAGAACTCCGACAGGCTGCGCGCCGTCTCTTTTGGATGGGAAATCGGCAGCATGTGCCCTGCCTCCGGGATGATTTCGGTGGTTGCCGCAGGCAGACGGCGTTGCAGGCTGTTGCATATTGCGGGGATGACCGGGTGCGTCAGCGATCCGCTGAGGATCCGGACCGGCATCTGGGCGCGTTCCAGTTTTTCCGGTTGCAACAGGCCCGCACCGTCCTCGGATAGGGCATTGTTGGAGGCCGGGACTACATGCACCCCGCGAATCATTGCGGCGCGGGTACGGTCCGGCAGATCCGCCCAGCGGGGGCTGTCCTGTGTGCTCCACATGCGGTTGAACAGGCGGGCTGCCTGCGATGCGTTGCCTGTGGCGAGCGCGGAAACAAAGGGTTCTGCATCTCGCTCATGCTGATCGTAGAGGTCCGGGGCATCCAGCTTTGCCAGGGCAAAAAAGACCGGCTCAATCAGAATAGCGCGGCGCACGAGGTCGGGGTGTTCGACCGCTAGGCGCAACGCGATCATCGCACCAAAGGAGTGGCCGATCACATCCATCGGTTTTTGCAGCTGGCTGGCCGCCAGTTCGGTCATCCGGTCAAAAAAGTCGCCCCGCCCGTCCCAATCGGGGCTGCGGCCGTGTGACAGCATGTCCGGCGCAATCATGCTTGCCTGCCCGCCCAGCGCAGCTGCAAGGCCCGACCAGGCGCCGGAATGGGCAATGGTGCAGTGCAGGGCGAGCATCTGATGCGCGCCCTTGCCCAATGTTCGCACAAAGACTTCTTGCGGCACAGTACGGCCTGTCATGCCTACAGCGTCGCCAGGTGCCGGTCCAGTTCGTCCAGCCTGTCCTGCCCCCAGAACCTCTGGTCATCCGGGGTGATATAGAACGGCGCGCCGAACACGCCGCGATCGACGGCCTCTTCAAGATTGGCGGCGTAGGTTTCCGCACCCACAAGCAGGCCGCTGTCGGCAAGTCCGGGATCGAACCCGGCCTTTGACAGGCAATCGCGGATCACATCATCCTGAGCGATGTCCTTTTCCTCGGCCCAGCAGGCACGCAGGATTGAATGGCAAAGCTGCCCGACATCGCCGGACCCGTCCTGAACGGCGGCGATCACGGCGTAGGATGAGGGGGCCATATTCGTTGGCCAGTGCGCGGGTTGCAGGTTGAATTCCATTCCCAGATTTCTGGACTGGCGCAGCAATTCCTGAGCCCGGTATTCGATGCGAGAGATGTGCCGATCCTTCGGCGGAACCCCACCAGTGCGCGAGAACAGAGCGATAATGTCCAACGGCTTGTAGTTGATCGTCGCACCGTGCTTTGCCGCGATCTCTTCCAGCCGGGTTCCGGCCAGATAGGAATAGGGCGAGAGTGTCGCAAAATAGTAGTCAATCTGGGTCATGTGCACTTTCTCCGCTGCGTTACCTTTGCGGAACGGTAAGGCCATGCTAAGCGGTGTCAACATCACGAATCTGTCACATTGCCATTGCTGCCCGGGGACCTCAGCCGATGCCGACACTTCACGAACCCAAGCTAATCGCTGGGAACGCCAACCTTCCGCTTGCCAAAACCATAGCCCGCCGCATGAGCCTTTACCGCGGCGTCGATCAGGGGCTGGTCGATGCGCGGGTCGAACGGTTCAACGATGGCGAGATCTTCGTCGAAGTGTTCGAGAATGTGCGCGGCGAGGATATGTTCATCATCCAGCCGACCTCGAACCCGGCCAATGACAACCTGATGGAACTTCTGATCATCGCTGACGCCCTGCGTCGGTCGTCGGCCCAGCGGATCACTGCCGTGATCCCCTATTTCGGTTATGCCCGTCAGGACCGCCGCACAAAGGCGCGTACGCCGATCTCTGCCAAGCTGGTCGCCAACATGCTGACCGGCGCCGGAATCGAGCGGGTCCTGACCATGGACCTGCACGCGGCCCAGATTCAGGGTTTCTTCGATATTCCGGTGGACAACCTCTATGCCTCGCCGATCTTTGCCCTGGATGTGAAACACCAGTTCAAGGACAGCCTGGATGAAATCATGGTGGTGTCGCCCGACGTCGGCGGCGTAGCCCGTGCGCGCGAACTGGCCAAACGGATCAACGCCCCCCTGTCGATCGTGGACAAACGCCGCGAGAAAGCCGGTGAAGTGGCCGAGATGACCGTAATCGGCGACGTCAAGGACAAGATCTGCCTGATCGTGGACGACATGTGCGACACTGCCGGTACGCTTTGCAAAGCGGCGCAGGTGCTGCTGGATAACGGCGCGAAAGAGGTTCACTCGTACATCACCCACGGCGTCATGAGCGGCCCGGCGGTCGAACGTGTGACCAACTCGGTCATGAAGTCGCTGGTTCTGACCGACACGATCCAGCCCACCGACGCAATCGCCAAGGCCAAGAACATCCGGATTGTCCCGACGGCACCGATCTTTACCCAGGCGATCCTGAACATCTGGAACGGCACAAGTGTTTCTTCGCTGTTCGAAGACAAGACACTGACACCAATCTACGAATCCCTGTATCAGATGAACTGACAGGAAAGGGGCGCCTGGACAGGGCCCGCCTTTCTTACACGCGCATCTCAGAACGGACAGCCTTTTCATGACTGACAACAAACGCGTCGCCCTTTCCAGTGACCATGCCGCCATCGCACTGCGCCAGGCAATCGCCGCACATATCGCGGACGCCGGGTGGGAGGTCGTGGATATCGGCCCGACCACCCCGGAAAGCACACATTATCCCCTGCATGGCAAGGCCGCTGCCGAGCGCGTCGCCTCGGGCGATTGTGCTCTTGGCATCCTGTTGTGTGGCACCGGTCAGGGCATCATGATGGCGGCAAACAAGGTTCCGGGCATCCGCTGCGGTGTGTGTTCCGACACATTCTCGGCCCGGATGATCCGGCAGCACAATGATGCCAACATGCTGTCCGTGGGCGCGCGCGTCATTGGCGAAGGTCAGGCGCTGGATATCGTGGACGCGTTTTTGGGGGCCGCGTTCGAAGGTGGCCGCCACGCAACACGCGTGGACATGATCGAAGGCACCGACGCGTAAGAAACGGGCTTCAGGTGAGCATTTGACGACAAGAGCGCGGCTTCCGTTCTGAAGGTGCGCTCAGGATATATGCCAGTCATCCTCGTGCGGCACCTCGCCAATCGCGGTCCACGAGGCGCGGATGCGGGCAACGCGCGTATCCGACCAGGTGCGGAAGACGGCGCAGAACCCTTCGGGCGTAATGTTCTCGGCCTTGATTTCGGCGCGCAGCGCCGAGGACGTGTCCACATCCCACAGCGAAATGCCGATCTGTACCATCGGCGCCGAGCGAAACGGTTGGCTGAATGCGACGGTCGTCCGGCGTTCCCGCGCCCCCTCACCTGTCCACATTTCACCGCCATTGGCAAAATCGGAAAACAACAGGGCCTCGCCTTGATCAATGCCAATCGGATGGGTTTGAAAAGTTTTCATTCTGTCGTCGTTGTTCTTGAATTCCCGCAACTTATTCCGGCAATCGGGCAAAAGCACGACAAAAAAACGGCCCCGCAAACGCGAGGCCGTTCTAATTCATAAGCGATCAAGCCCGCGTTACAGGCTCATATGCGTTCCAAGCGCTTCCATGTCGGCCAGCAGTTTGGCCGCGTCGTCGACGATGGTCTGATCGTCGCCACCTTTTGCCGCTTCGTGCGACTCGCGGGCCTCGGCGATCAGATCGTCGATATGCGCACGGGTCACTTCTGAAACCGGAATGGCCTTTTCGGCCAGAACCGACAAGCTGTCGCCGTTGATCTGGGCAAACCCGCCGGTGACCAGATATTCACTGGACCCTTCGGGCGCCTCAACCTTCAGCAGACCGGGGCGCAGTGTGGTGATGGTGGGGGCATGATCGGGCATTGCCGTCATGTCTCCGTCCGCGCCGGGAATCTGGACCGCCGTCACCGCGAGCGAAGCAAGGCTCCGCTCGGGGCTGACGAGGTCGAATTGCATCGTGTTTGCCATCAGGGTTTCTCCTTAGGCAGCCGCTGCAGCCATCTTCTCGGCTTTGGCGATCACGTCTTCGATGCCGCCGACCATCAGGAAGGCCGCTTCGGGCAGGTGATCGTATTCGCCGGCCACAACGGCCTTGAACGACGAGATGGTGACATCAAGTGGAACCTGAACACCCGGAGAACCGGTGAAGACTTCGGCCACGTCGAACGGCTGCGACAGGAAGCGCTCGATCTTGCGGGCACGGGCCACGGTCAGTTTGTCCTCTTCCGACAGTTCGTCCATGCCGAGGATGGCGATGATGTCCTGCAGCGACTTGTAGCGCTGGAGAATCTGCTGAACGTCGGTCGCAACCTTGTAGTGCTCTTCACCGACGATGGCCGGGTCGAGCAGACGCGAGGTCGAGTCGAGCGGGTCAACCGCCGGGTAGATACCCTTTTCCGAGATCGCCCGGTTAAGAACGGTGGTCGCATCCAGGTGCGCAAACGAAGTTGCCGGCGCGGGGTCGGTAAGGTCGTCCGCTGGCACGTAGATCGCCTGAACCGAGGTGATCGAACCAGCTTTGGTCGAGGTGATGCGTTCCTGCAGGGCACCCATGTCGGTCGCCAGTGTCGGCTGATACCCCACCGCCGAAGGAATACGGCCCAGCAGAGCCGAAACCTCGGAACCCGCCTGCGTAAAGCGGAAGATGTTGTCGACGAAGAACAGAACGTCGGTACCGGACTGGTCGCGGAACTGCTCGGCCAGGGTCAGACCGGTCAGAGCAACACGCGCACGCGCTCCCGGAGGTTCGTTCATCTGACCGTAAACCAGGGCCACTTGGCTTTCCGACAGGTTGTCGGGCTTGATCACGTTCGATTCGATCATCTCGTGGTACAGGTCGTTCCCTTCACGGGTCCGTTCACCAACTCCCGCGAACACCGAGAAGCCCGAGTGCACTTTTGCGATGTTGTTGATCAGTTCCATGATCAGAACGGTCTTGCCAACGCCGGCGCCGCCGAACAGGCCGATTTTACCGCCCTTTGCGTAGGGGGCCAGCAGGTCAACAACCTTGATGCCGGTGACCAGAACTTCGGATTCGGTCGACTGTTCGGCAAAGGTCGGTGCGGGCTGGTGGATCGCGCGGGCTTCTGTCGCCTCAACCGGGCCTTTCTCATCGATCGGCTCGCCGACCACGTTCAGGATGCGGCCCAGAGTGGCGTTGCCTACGGGAACCGAGATCGGTGCGCCGGTGTCGGTCACTTCTTCGCCACGGACCAGACCTTCGGTCGCGTCCATCGCGATGGTGCGGACAGTGTTTTCACCCAGGTGCTGAGCAACTTCCAACACCAGGCGCTTGCCGTTGTTGGTGGTTTCCAGCGCGTTCAGAATTTCAGGCAGCTGATCGTCGAAGTGCACGTCGACGACGGCCCCGATGATCTGTGTGACTTTGCCTTTTGCATTCGCCATGTTTCGTCTCCGGTTTTCTTACAGCGCTTCGGCGCCGGAAATAATTTCAATCAGCTCGTTGGTGATCACGGCCTGACGCGAGCGGTTGAACTGGATCGTCAGCTTGTCGATCATTTCACCCGCGTTACGTGTCGCGTTGTCCATCGCGGACATCCGTGCACCCTGTTCGGACGCTCCGTTTTCGAGCAGAGCCGAGAAGATCGCGGTCGCAACCCCCTTGGGCAGCAAGTCGGCCAGAATGGCCTCTTCGCTGGGCTCGTAGTCGAAAATGGCACCGCTGTCGTCACCTGCCGCTTCGTCCTCGAACGAGGCGGGAATGACCTGCTGTGCCGTCGGGATCTGGGTCACAACGTTGACGAACTTCGAGTAGAAGATCGTGGCAACGTCGAACTCTCCCCCGTCGAAACGAGACAGGACGTCCTTGGCGATGTCTTGCGCGTTGGAATATCCCAGACGCTTGACCTCGCTCAGGTCGATATGTCCAACGAACAGATCGCCAAAATCACGCTTGAGCGCGTCGCGGCCTTTCTTGCCGACGGTCAGAACTTTGACCGTCTTGCCATTCAGGCGCAGCTCTTCCGCCTTTTGACGGGCCAGCTTGGCGATGTTCGAGTTGAAGCCGCCACACAGGCCGCGTTCAGCTGTCATCACAACCAGCAGATGGACATCATCACTGCCCGTACCACGGAGCAGCTTGGGGGCGCTGTCGCTGCCCCCGACCGAAGCCGCCAGCCCCGCCATCACGGCATTGAACCGCTCGGCATAGGGGCGCGAGGCTTCGGCAGATTCCTGGGCGCGGCGCAGTTTTGCTGCCGCGACCATCTGCATGGCCTTGGTGATCTTGCGGGTCGATTTGACCGACTCGATCCGGTTTTTAAGGTCCTTCAGACTAGGCATCGGAACCCCCTATCAAGCGAAGGTTGCGGCGTATTCGTCGATCGCTGCCTTGATCTTGTCGGACGCGTCGCCTTTGACCTTCGGATCTTCGTCGGTGATCCACTTCAGCAGGTCGGCGTGCTTGCCGCGCAGGTGCGCCAGAAGACCGGCCTCGTAGCGGCCAACATCCGATACGTCGATCTTGTCGAGGTAGCCGTTGGTGCCTGCGAAGATGACGCAGACGATTTCCGCGTTGGTCAGCGGCGAGTACTGCGGCTGTTTCATCAGCTCAGTCAGACGCGCACCACGGTTCAGCAGCTGCTGAGTTGCGGCGTCAAGGTCGGAACCGAACTGCGCGAACGCAGCCATTTCGCGGTACTGGGCCAGTTCCAGCTTAACCGGACCGGCAACCGATTTCATCGCGTTGGTCTGGGCCGACGAGCCCACACGCGAAACCGACAGACCGGTGTTCACGGCAGGACGGATGCCCTGGTAGAACAATTCGGTTTCCAGGAAGATCTGGCCGTCGGTGATCGAGATCACGTTGGTCGGAATAAACGCCGAAACGTCACCACCCTGAGTTTCGATAACCGGCAGAGCGGTCAGCGAGCCCGCACCGAAATCTTCGTTCAGCTTCGCCGAACGTTCCAGCAGGCGGGAGTGGAGGTAGAAAACGTCACCAGGATAGGCTTCACGTCCGGGCGGACGGCGCAGCAGCAGCGACATCTGACGATAAGACACGGCCTGTTTCGACAGGTCATCATAGATGATCAGCGCGTGACGGCCGTTGTCACGGAAGTACTCGGCCATCGCGGTGGCGGCGTAAGGCGCCAGGAACTGCATCGGTGCCGGGTCGGACGCTGTTGCGGCCACCACGATCGAGTATTCGATGGCGCCGGACTCTTCCAGTTTCTTCACCAGCTGCGCAACGGTCGAACGCTTTTGGCCAATCGCAACGTAAACGCAATACAGCTTCTTCGACTCGTCGTCGCCTGCTGCGTCGTTGTAGACTTTCTGGTTCAGGATGGTGTCCAGAGCAACGGCGGTTTTGCCGGTCTGACGGTCACCAATGATCAGCTCACGCTGGCCGCGGCCGATCGGGATCATCGCGTCAACCGATTTCAGACCGGTTGCCATCGGCTCGTGCACCGATTTACGCGGGATGATGCCGGGGGCTTTCACGTCTGCAACGCCGCGCTTGGAAGCGTTGATCGGGCCTTTACCGTCCAGCGGGTTGCCCAGACCGTCCACAACACGGCCCAGCAGTTCGTCACCGATCGGAACGTCCACGATCGAGTTGGTGCGCTTGACGGTGTCACCTTCTTTGATGTCACGGTCGGAACCGAAGATAACGACACCAACGTTGTCGCTTTCCAGGTTCAGCGCCATGCCCATGATGCCACCGGGGAATTCGACCATCTCACCGGCTTGCACGTTGTCCAGGCCGTATACACGGGCAATCCCGTCACCGACGCTCAGCACGCGGCCGATCTCGGCCACTTCGGCTTCCTGACCAAAATTCTTGATCTGGTCCTTCAGGATTGCAGAAATCTCTGCAGCTTGGATTCCCATTTATCCGACCTCTTTCATTGCATTCTGTAGGGAGTTCAGCTTCGAACGGATCGAACTGTCGATCATTTTCGAGCCCACTTTAACGACAAGACCGCCGATGAGGGTTTCATCAACAGTCGCATTGATTGTCACGGTCTTGCCCACACGCTCGGACAGCGTCTTGGACAGTTTTTCCATTTGCGTCTTGGTCAGCGCCTTGGCCGAGGCGACATCGGCGGTCACTTCGCCGCGCTCGTCCGCCAGCATGTCGCGCAGAACCTGCACCAGCTGCGGCACAACGAACAGGCGACGCTTTTGCGCCATCAGACCCAGCGTGTTCTGCAGGATGGAGTTCAGCCCCATCTTGGCGGCAATTGCGGTAATTGCGCCTTCCTGTTCGGCGCGTGAAACCAGAGGCGAGGCGATCAGGTCGCGCAAATCGGCGCTTTCGCCCAAAGCTGCTGCCAGATCATTGATGCCGGTTTCCAGACCTGCGAGGTCATTATTCTCTTTGGCAATCTCGAAGATTGCGGTGGCATAGCGCTCGGCGATGCCTGTGGAAATCGAAGCTGGTTCGGACACGTCCACCCTTCCGATATTTTGGGCCCCGAATTCGCGTGCGGCAGCTACCCCGGGGGCGTGAAGAAACCCCGTCCTTGTAGGGCGGGGATCAAAATCACCGGGGATGTAGCAGAGGTGTTCCAACCTCGCAATATAGTATAGTGATTACGATGTTATCCACAAATTGTTTTATTTCATGCACTTACGCAAAGTGCGACCCTTTGGACACGTCTGAAGGGGTGAAAAATGTTACCAAATTGCAGCTTTTGGCGATTCCTGTGGCCTATTTCCCTCAGATTTGGGCACCAGACATGGGTGTCCATCACCTGTTCTGTCAGGCCGGCTTGAGCAGGCCGTCCAGCGCCTTGATCGGGCGTTTGACCGCATCTTTGGTCACGGTGCCACTTGGCGGCCGGATAAGCTTGGTCGCCTCGACCATGAGAACGCCGCCCGCCATAATTGTCGGCAGACGTTGCCCCGTCTTTTCGATCAGATTGCCGGATTTCAACCAGAACCGTCGATAGGATGGCGGCATGTAAAGAGCCGAGCAATGCGTTTCCGGAACGAAATGATGGGCCTTGAGCTGGGATTCCAGCTGCGATGCGGAATACGGGCGACCAAATCCAAACGGCGTCCGGTCGGACCGCGACCACAGACCCGCCCTGTTGGGTACGACAAACAGGATACGCCCCCCCGGCCCCAACACGCGCCAACATTCCTCCAGCAACTGGGTGGGCCGCTCAGAGGTTTCCAGACCGTGCATAACCACCAGCTTGTCCACATGACCGGTTTCGATGGGCCAAAGCGTCTCTTCGGTCAGGACCGAGACGTTGGGCATTCCTGCGGGCCAGGGCATCACACCCTGCGGGCCGGGCATCAGCCCGATCACACGCCGCGCATCCTTCAGATAGGGGCGCAACAAGGGCACGGCGAATCCAAACCCGACAACAGTCTGCCCCTTGGCTTCGGGCCACAGCTCGACCATTCGACCACGGATCGCCGCCTGCGCGGCACGTCCCAAAGTGCTGCGGTAGTAGAAATTCCTCAGATCCTGCACATCAAGATGCATTGCGGACACCCGGTCAATCGGCTTAGCTGTCGGCAGTCTAGCAACGAAAGGGCAAAAGGCCATGCCTCTTGAGATCGTCACCATCCCATGCCTCAGCGACAATTACGCCTTTCTGGCGCATGATGCGGCCAGTGGCCAGACCGCATTGATCGACGCGCCTGAATCTGGACCGATCCTGGCCGCGCTTGAGGCCCGCGGCTGGAAACTGTCTCATGTCCTGCTGACCCATCACCACTGGGATCACGTAGATGGTCTGGCCGGAATCCTCGAACATCACCCTGCCAAAGTGATCGGAGCCGCCGCTGACGCCCACCGCCTGCCGCCTCTGGATTTGCAGGTGCGCGAAGGCGATACTTTCGAAATCGGCGGCGAACCCGTTCATGTGCTGGACGTCTCGGGCCATACGATCGGACATATCGCGTTTTACATGCCGGAGAGCACGGCTGTGTTCACCGCAGACAGCCTGATGGCCTTGGGCTGCGGCCGTCTGTTCGAAGGCACACCTGCGCAAATGTGGGCTTCGCTTGGAAAACTGGCCGCCCTGCCCGACGAGACGATCGTCTGTTCCGGCCACGAATACACACAATCCAATGCAAAGTTCGCGATCACTGTCGATCCGGACAACGCGGCGCTGCAGCAGCGCATGCAGGATATCGACCGCGCAAGGGCTGCCGGCGAGCCAACCGTTCCGTCGACTCTGGCGCTTGAGAAGGCCACAAATCCGTTTCTGCGGGCCACGGATCCGGGGATCAAGACTCAACTGGGGATGGAAAATGCCGATCCTGTATCGGTATTTGCCGAAATTCGGGCTAGAAAAGACCGGTTTTAGGACCTATTTGCCCCACGTCTCGGTCACGGTCACACGAAATGTGACTGTCAAGAGCAAGAAAACCCTTGAAGCCGCGCCACGATCAACCAAACTCTAATAGTATGAGGACATGGTTGGGATGGGGATCCGACCTTTAATGCGCCCCCTTCTGACCCAAGACAGAGGAGCACCCGCGTGCCTTCATTCTCGAGCACATTAGAACAAGCCATTCACGCGGCCCTGGCTGCGGCGAACGAACGGCGACATGAATTCGCAACGCTGGAGCATCTGCTGCTGGCGCTGCTGGAAGAACCCGATGCGGTGCGCGTGATGAAGGCGTGCAGCGTCGATCTGGATGAGTTGCGCAGCACCCTTGTCGAGTTCATCGACGAGGATCTGTCAAATCTGGTAACGGATATTGACGGATCCGAGGCGGTGCCGACCGCAGCCTTCCAGCGTGTCATCCAGCGCGCGGCGATTCACGTTCAAAGCTCTGGCCGGACCGAAGTCACCGGGGCCAACGTTCTGGTCGCCATCTTCGCCGAACGCGAAAGCAACGCGGCCTATTTCCTGCAGGAGCAGGACATGACCCGCTATGACGCGGTGAACTTCATCGCACATGGCGTGGCCAAGGATCCTGCCTATGGTGAAAACCGTCCCGTTTCCGGCGCGGATCAGGTTGAGGAAGAGGTTCAGTCTAGCGCGGGTGAAGGCGAACAAAAAGAAAGCGCGCTGGGCAAGTATTGCGTCGATCTGAACGCCAAGTCGCGGGCCGGAGATGTCGATCCGCTGATCGGGCGCGCAGATGAGGTCGAACGCTGCATCCAGGTGCTGTGCCGCCGTCGCAAGAACAACCCGCTGCTGGTGGGTGATCCGGGTGTAGGCAAAACCGCCATCGCCGAGGGTCTGGCGCATAAGATCGTCGCGGGTGAAGCTCCGGATGTTCTGGCCAACACCACGATCTACTCGCTCGACATGGGTGCGTTGCTGGCCGGAACCCGATACCGCGGTGATTTCGAGGAGCGTCTCAAGGCTGTCGTGACCGAGTTGGAAGACCATCCTGACGCGGTCTTGTTCATCGACGAGATTCACACCGTGATCGGTGCCGGCGCCACTTCGGGCGGCGCGATGGACGCGTCGAACCTGCTGAAACCTGCACTGCAGGGCGGCAAGCTGCGTACCATGGGCTCGACCACGTACAAGGAATTCCGCCAGCATTTCGAAAAGGACCGCGCGCTGAGCCGCAGGTTCCAGAAAATCGACGTGAATGAGCCTTCGGTCGAGGACAGCGTGAAAATCCTGCGCGGCCTAAAGCCCTATTTTGAGAAGCATCACGAGATCAAATACACCGCTGATGCGATCAAAACCGCTGTGGAACTGTCGGCGCGCTATATCAATGACCGCAAACTGCCCGACAAGGCGATCGACGTGATCGACGAGGCCGGTGCGGCCCAGCATCTGGTCGCGGAAAGCAAACGCCGCAAGACCATCGGTGTGAAAGAGATCGAAGCGGTGGTCGCCAAGATCGCCCGCATTCCGCCCAAGAACGTCACCAAGGATGATGCCGAGGTTCTCAAAGACCTGGAAGCTTCGCTGAAACGGGTGGTGTTTGGTCAGGACGAAGCCATCGAGGCGCTGTCCAGCGCGATCAAACTGGCACGCGCGGGTTTGCGTGAGCCTGAAAAGCCAATCGGCAATTACCTGTTCGCCGGCCCGACCGGTGTGGGTAAAACCGAGGTTGCGAAACAGCTGGCCGATACGCTGGGTGTGGAACTGCTGCGGTTCGACATGTCCGAATACATGGAGAAACACGCGGTTTCCCGTCTGATCGGTGCGCCTCCGGGGTATGTCGGGTTCGACCAGGGCGGTCTGTTGACCGACGGCGTCGACCAGCATCCACATTGCGTCCTGCTGCTGGACGAGATCGAGAAAGCGCACCCGGACGTGTTCAACATCCTGTTGCAGGTGATGGACCACGGTGAGCTGACCGATCACAACGGCCGCACGGTGAACTTCCGCAACGTGGTCTTGATCATGACCTCGAACGCGGGCGCGCAGGAACAGGCCAAGGCCGCCATCGGCTTTGCCCGTGATCGCCGCGAGGGCGAGGACACCGCCGCAATCGAGCGCATGTTCACGCCGGAATTCCGCAACCGTCTGGACGCGGTGATATCGTTCGCGCCGCTGCCGAAAGAGGTCATCCTGCAGGTGGTCGAGAAGTTCGTCCTGCAGCTTGAGGCGCAGCTTTTGGATCGCGGCGTCTCGATCGATCTGACCCCCAACGCAGCCGAATGGCTGGCCGACAAGGGTTATGACGACAAGATGGGTGCCCGCCCGTTGGGACGGGTTATTCAGGAGCACATCAAGAAACCACTGGCCGAGGAACTGCTGTTCGGAAAACTCGCCAAGGGCGGTGTGGTCCGCGTATCCGTCAAGGACGGCGAGCTGGATCTGGAAATCCTCGGCCCCGATCAGCCGCGTATTCCGGGCGACAAACCTCCGCTGCTGACGGCAGATTAACCCGAAGAATGAAACGACAGCCATCGCCTGCCAACCCAAATTGGCAGGCGATTTTCGTTCAAAGGACAGGAGACAGGGATGCGCAAAATCGGCGCTTTGATTTTTCCCGGGTTTGAGTTGCTGGATGTGTTCGGCCCGATGGAGATGTTCGGCTTGCTCTCCGATGAATTCACCCTGGAGCTTGTGGCGGAAACCAGTGGACCGGTTGAAAGCAATCAAAAACTGAAGGCTTTTGCCGACACGACGATCGACGCAGCGCAGGGCTATGACATTCTTTTTGTGCCGGGCGGAGCTGGCACCCGCAAGGAAGTCAACAACTCACGCTTGTTGGATTGGATTGCGGACGGTTCGGATAAGGCGGAATTCACCTTGAGCGTATGCACTGGCAGCGCCCTTCTTGCCAGGGCCGGAGTATTGGACAACCGACGCGCCACGACCAACAAGGCGGCCTATTCGTGGGTCTGCGCGCAAGGACCCGACGTCGAGTGGGTTCCCCAGGCCAGATGGGTTGAAGACGGGCCATTCCTGACCTCATCCGGCGTTTCCGCCGGAATGGATATGGCTCTGGGCGCCATTGCCCTGATGCACGGAACGGATGTAGCCGAAAAGGTGTCGGTCTGGTGTGAGTATACCTGGCACAAGGACAAGACCCGCGATCCGTTTGCCCGCGTGCATGGGCTGACGTGATGTAAAGGGATCAGCGCTCGGTCAGTTTCAGCTCGATCCGCCGGTTCTGGGCGCGGGCTTCGGGCGTATCTGACGGATTGACGGGCTGGAATTCACCAAAGCCATTTGCGGCAAGCCGGTCTGGCGGGATGCCCAGCGCGTCGACCATGTAGCGAACAACGGACAAGGCGCGCCCCTGGCTGAGTTCCCAGTTGTCCTGATACCGCCCTGTCCCGGCCAGCGGTACGTTGTCGGTGTGCCCGTCCACCCGAATGACCCAATTCAAACCTTCAGGGATTTCCGCCGCCACGCTGCGCAGGATATTGGCCACCTTGGCGACCTCCAATTGCCCTTCCGGGGAAAGGACGGCCGAGCCGGTGTCGAAAAGAACCTCGGACGAGAACACGAACCGGTCGCCTTCGATCCGTACGCCTTCCTGATCCCCAAGAACCTCGCGCAGGCGCCCGAAAAACTCGGACCGGTACCGTTGCAGATCTTCGGCCTGCGCCGCCAGCTGCTGGTTCTGACCCGACAGCGCTTCGGCTTCGGCCTCAAGCCGTATCCGCTCGGCCTCTTCCAGCAAGCGGCGACGGCGTTCTTCCGAGGCCGCCCGCGCCAAGGCGGCGTTCAGGTCCTGCCCCAGTGTCTGGATGCGAATGTTGGCCGATGCGTTACGCTCTTCGTAGTCATCCAGCAGGGCCTGCAACGATCCAAGCTGCCCGCGCAGTGCAGCCATCTGTTGATTCAAAAGCGCCGTTTGCCGCTGCGCTTCTGCAGAGATTTCTTTTTCATCCGCAATCGTATTGCGTGCCACTGCCAGCAATGTTGCCCGCTCTTCTGCCAGTGTCTTCTGCGCCTCGGCATCCGCTTGCGCCTGGGTCTGCGCGGCCAGGGCGGCCTTGAGTTGCGCCTTCAATTCTTCCGGATCCAGATCGCCAAAGCGACGCTCCAGCTCGGCCTTGGCCGCCTGCGCCGCGGCGAGCAGGGTCAGAGTATCCTCGGCGTCCTTGCGCTGCGCCTCAAGTGCCAGGGTCATCGCCGTCAGCTCCGCATCGGCGTCCTGAAGACGGTTGCGCAGGTTTTCGGCGGCGGCGGCTTCGGCCAATTTCGCAGCCTCTTCCGCGCTCAGTGTTTCTTCAAGCTCAGCGATCCGGCTGCTTTGGGTTGCCTCGTTCGCCTCCAGGTCAGCAACGAGCGCTTCCAACGCTTCACGGCGGGCGGCAGCCAAACGGGCAGCGTCGGCCTGCGCGTCGATTTCGGCCCGGCGTTGGGCTAGCGCAAGGTTCAGGGCCTCCTGTTCGCTCAGCAATTCCTCGCGCTGGGATTGAAGATCAGCAATCGCCCCGCGCGCCTGTTCCTGATCGACCAGCAGAGCCGCGACCTGAGCCTCGAAATCCGTGATCCGGGTCTGCGCCTGTGACAAGTCATCTTCGGCCTGCGTCAAGGTCGCGTTGAGCGCGCCCAGACGGGCCTGCAAACGACTGTTTTCACGCTCTTCCAGCCCCAGTGCGCCCGCCAAAGCGGCGACTTCGTCGGACAGGGCGGTCAGCTCATCCTCCTGCCCCGAAATAGTCTCGCGCAGGACGAATTGCACCACCATGAAGATGGTCAGAACGAAAGTCAGAACCATCAGCAGCCCGGTCATCGCATCCACAAAGCCCGGCCAGACCGAACCCTGGAAACGTTGACCTGTGCGGCGGGACAGAGCCATGGTTTACTCGCCTTCCGGTGTGCTGCGCACGGCGCCCTTGGGCAGGGTCAGCGCCCTGACAAGCAATTCGATATCCTTGCGCATCTCGTTCATGCTTTCCTGACGGCCAGCCGAGATTTCCTCGAGGATACGCAGCAGCTGTACGTCCATCGACCGCAGGCGCATCCGGCTTTCGGCGTCGATCCCGTCGCCGGCGCCATGTTCGCGCATGTGATCCAGCAGCGCGTCCTGACCAAGGGCCACGCGTTCCAAAGCAGATGTCACACCTTCGGTTTCAGACTGCCGCTGGTTCATGTCCCCGATGGTTCGAACCAGCTGACCCATCTTGGCCGAAAGGTCGGCGCGGTCAGCTTCCTGCGCGGAAAACAAATCCTGCAGCGCGTTCATCTGTTCGGACATCGCATCCAGAACCGGCGTCAGAACCGCGATTTCTGCGCCGCCTTCTTCACTTGCCGCGAACCCGACGCGGGTGATCGATGACAGCCATTCCTCAAGCTCGCGGTAGAACCGGTTTTGGCCGTGCCCGGCAAAGAGTTCCAGCAGGCCAACGATCAAGGAGCCAGCCAACCCCAGCAGCGAGGATCCAAATGCGACGCCCATACCCTGCAACTGCGCCTCGAGCCCGGTCATCAGACGGTTGAACACCGCCAGCCCTTCTTCGCCTTCCTGCGGGTTCAGGCTGCGGATGGTGTCGACAATGGCCGGAACGGTGGTGGCAAGGCCAAAGAATGTACCCAGAAGGCCAAGGTAAATTAGGACGTTGGTGATATAGCGTGTGATCTCACGCTCTTCCTCGACCCGTTCGGCGACGGAATCCAGAATTGACCGGGTTGAACTGGAACTGATCTGCGACCGCGCACCGCGTTCGCGCAGCAGCGAGGCGAGCGGTGCCAACAGCTGCGGTGTCCGGGCATCCTCGCGCACGACACCGCCGACAAATGCCTCGATCCAGCGGACGGAGCCGATCAGCTGCCCCACCTGATAGAAACAGGCCAGAACGCCGATGACGAAAACAAGCAGAATGAACCCGTTCAGATAGGGGTTCGCCTGAAACACCGGCAGCACGTATGGCAGCGCCATGAACACACCCAGCCCTGACAGGCCAATCGCGATCAACATCATCACGATCTGTCGGATGGGATGCGAGAAATGGGGTCTCGCGCCCTGATGTGCCTGCGCCATGCGCGTCATTCCCGGTTTTTGCCTGCTCTGCGCTGAAACTAGCGAACTTCCGCCGGTGACGCCAAGGGTTTATGCGGTAATGCTGCGCACCCGTTGCGACAACCACTCAAGATCGGGATCGCGCAGACCGATCTCGGCCAGATGTTCGGTCGTATTGTACAGATATTCGGTGTTCGGACCGCGCCCGCCCACGGCATGGGCGATAATCTGAGCCTGTTCTTCCAAGGGCATGCCGCCGCAATACTGCACGTGGGCCCCGTCGATCACATAGGTCACGGCATTCACCACCGTACCGCAGTCCAGATGCACATCCAGCATCTTCTCGACATAGGCCGAGGAAATCAGCTCGCGCTCGCGCAGTTCGTGCAGGGTGCGTTCCTCGTGCCCCGTTTCGACCGCCAGTGCCAGACCCTTGCAATGGGCGTCGGTCTGCTCGTCCAGCGCCAGCACCAGACCCGGGTGGTCCTCGGTGCCGCGGTGGTGGATGGAACTCATGCAGAAAGAGCGTGCGTATCCGTGCAAGGTTGCGCGTTCGCTGCGCGCCACCGGAAACCCAGGATTCCACAGCAGCGATCCATATCCGAAAACCCACATCGTCATTACACTGGTCCTTGCCCGTTTGCGCCTATAAACATCAAATCCGACGCAGGAAAAAGGGCCATTTGTCATGCGCCGTCTGATACGAGTACTCATATTTGTTGCCGTCGCCTGGAGTGCCTATTGGTTCATCGCCGGTTATGGGCTGCGCAGTGCGATCACCGCCTGGTTCGACAAGCAACAGGAACTGGGTTGGCAGGCCGATTTTTCCGAAGTCGCAACAGCGGGTTACCCGACGCATCACGTGACCCGGCTGAACAACCCGGGGCTGGCCGATCCGGTCAACGGCACCGCCTGGAGCGCCGACTGGATCGAGTTCGAAAGCCCTGCGATCTGGCCCGGTCGGCAGGTGCTGCGGTTTGCGGATACGCCCCAACGGCTGTCCTATTTCGACCAGACGGCGACCGTTCAGGCAACGGATTTGCAGGCAGAACTGCAATTGCAGCCGGGTGTCGCACTTGTTCTGGAAAAGATGGCCCTGACTGCGGACAAGTGGATTGTCGCTGGCGAAGCTGCTGCGGTGGCCGGTGGTGAAACCCTTGATCTGCTTATGGAGCAGTCTGGCCAGCCTGAAGCATACAAGGTCAGCGCCCGGATCGACGGCTTTCGCCCCGGCATGGATCTGCGCGACCTCATGCGGTCGGCCACATCGCTGCCGCAGGCATTTGAAACGCTGGCGATGGACATGACCGTCACCTTTGACAAGTCCTGGGACCGTTCTGCGCTTGAGGAAAGCAGGCCACAGCCGGTAGCCATCGATCTGAGGCTGGCGGAAGTCAGATGGGGTGAGTTGCGCCTGTTTGCTGCTGGCGAGCTGGATGTTGACGCGCAGGGCATTCCAACCGGCGAAATCGCCATCAAGGCCGAAAACTGGCGCGACATGATCGCCATGGCCAACGCCGCCGGTGCCTTGCCGGATCAGGCGGTTGATCCGGTCACGCGGGCGCTGAACTTTATGGCCGGTTTGGGCGGAAATCCGAATGCGCTGGACCTACAGCTCAATTTCCGCGACGGATTCGTAGCACTGGGCCCGTTGCCCCTTGGACCGGCACCCCGGTTGATATTGCGGTGATGCCCGGCGATACCTTGGGCAGACACGAAACAGAATTCAGCGCTTACGGGAACGGTCAATGGGACTAAGAACACTCATTTCCAATCGGATTTCGAACTGGGCGCTGGGACACAAGAAGATCAGGCGCGAACTGCTGCGGCAGTTGTGGAAAGATGACGTTCTGTTCTTTCGCAATTTCGACGATCACAGCCTAGTCTATTACCCTCATGACGTCATCGGAGAACACCTGACGAAATTCGGTGAGTTCAGTCGCGAACCGGTGCGTGAACTGGCCGAATATCTGACCCGTTCGGGCCAGCCCCCGGAAGGCGGTTCCGTGCTTGAGGTCGGTGCAAATATCGGTACACACACAGTTTATTTCTTCAGGGATCTGCACTGCAACTCGGTTGTTGCGATCGAACCCGACCCCGAAAACCACGAATTGCTGTGCCGGAACGTTCAGATCAACGACCTGAACGATAAAGTGACCATTCTGCGCGTTGGCGCATCTGACAAAACCGGGCAGTTGCCCTTCGTCACCAGTGAACTGAACCGTGGAGGTTCGAAAATCGGAGAGGCGCAGGATAATGCGATCATGGTGGAGGTGACCACCGTTGATTCACTGCTTGCGTCCCAGGCGCAATCGCTTCAGGATCTTCGTCTGATCTGGATCGACGTCGAAGGGCATGAATTGCAGGTGCTGCAAGGCGCGCTGCGAACCCTGGGCGAAATCAAACCCCCGGTCTATCTGGAATACACCCCCAATCCGGATGCGTCTGAAAACGAAAAGCTGCGGGATATTCTGTTTGAGTCCTATGATCACGTCGTTGATTTTGCGAACGGTCAAACTGTTCTGACCCGGGACAGTTTCAATCACATCCACGCACAGACCGATCTGCTGGCACTGAATCTGAAACCGTAAGCGCGCCTGAACTAGCGGCAGAACGTACCGCTGCGGTACCGCGCCGTATCCAGGTGGAAATGATCGCGGTGATACCTGTCCGAGTTTGGCCCCAGCACGGTTCCGAACGGGCCACAGGCACCGCGCCAGACCTTGATCAGCTGCTTTTGCGAGGGGTTTTTACGCCAACCGTTCAAAACCGTCACAACCTCACCATCGGCCATTGTGAAACCCGAGATGTCGATGGCACGCCCCTTGCCGTGTTCTGAAATCCGGGCACCTTTTTGGCTGTTGCGCGTGCGGCAGGCGTAATGGGCCGCCACCTGCAACTCGACTACCGGACCACGTCTTTTGAAGGTGGGAATGACGGCTTTGTCGACCCATTTGTTGAGCGCGATCGCCGTGCCGCAATCCATCGTCGACGGGCGGCTAAGCGCAACGCCCGAAACTGATGTGATCTGGACCGCATCCTTGATCCCGCAGGCCTTGATCTTGCCCGGCACCTTGCCTACCGCTTTGCCCTGTATTGCGATGTCACCGCATACGGACCCCTTGCGCAGTTTGCGTTTCTTCAGAAAAGCCTGTTGCTCCAACTCTTTGGGGCGCAGGTACGGCATCAGTGACGTGTCCGGCCCCTGCAGCGGCAGATCCGATGGTCGCGCAGCAGCAGCCAAAACCTGAGGCGATTCCGGACGTGTTTGGGGCCGCATCTCTGACAGCGCCGCAACGGTTGCTGCCGCTTTGGAAATCACTGCGCCCCCAGCAAAGGCCGCCGGGCGCGTCAATGGAAACAGCGATTGTTCTGGTGGCGCAGCCGTGGTTGCGGTGGCGATCAACACCGCAGTTCCGACCAGTATGCGCCCCCAGATCTTTGTCATGAATGGGCCTTGCCACGTCCAAAGTCAGGCGCGTCCGTATCCTGACCCGCGTCAATGATACCGCGTCGGATCGCGCGGGTGCGGGTGAAGTAATCGAACAGATGCTCGCCATCCCCGGTGCGGATCGCACGTTGCAGGGCAAAAAGCTCTTCGGTAAAGCGCCCGAGAATTTCCAGCGTCGCGTCCTTGTTGGTCAGAAACACATCGCGCCACATGGTCGGATCAGACGCTGCAATCCGGGTGAAATCCCGGAAACCGGCTGCCGAGTACTTGATCACCTCGCTATCTGTGACCCGCCGCAGATCGTCCGCGACGCCCACCATCGTATAGGCAATCAGGTGCGGCGCATGAGAGGTCACGGCCAGAACCAGATCGTGATGGTCGGCATCCATTTCATCGACATTCGAGCCCATCCCCTCCCACAGGGCACGCAGCCGGGTAACGGCTACAGGGTCAGCGTCTTCCACCGGCACCAATAGGCACCAGCGATTGTCGAACAGTTCCGCAAACCCGGCTTCGGGGCCTGAATGCTCGGTTCCGGCCAATGGGTGGGCGGGAATGAAATGCACGCCATCGGGAACGTGCGGTGACACGGCCTGAATAACGTGGCGCTTGACCGAACCGACATCCGTCACGGTGGCGCCCGGTTTCAGAACCGGCGCGATATCCTGCGCAACAGCTTCCATCGCACCAACGGGAACGCACAGCACCACCAGATCGGCCCCTTCAACGGCCGCGCGCGCCGTGTCGCACACGCGGTCGCACAACCCGATGCGCCGCGCCGTATCACGGGTGGCTTCGGACCGTGCATAGCCCGTGACTTCGCCGGCCAGACCAGCGCGCTTGATGGCCCAAAACATCGAGGAAGCGATCAGACCGAGCCCGATCAGCGCCACCCGGTCATATATCTGGCTCATGCGGCGCCCCCTTTGAACGCGGTGATTGCTGCCACGACACGGCGGCAGGCCTCTTCATCGCCAACGGTGATCCGCAGCGCGTTCGGCAGGTTGTAGCCTGCAACCCGCCGAACAATCAAACCCTGAGTTTTCAGGTAGTCGTCGCAGGCCTCGGCTTCGGCCTGATCAGCAAAGCGCGCCAGGATGAAATTGGTGCAAGACCGGTCTGACGGAACGCCGATCTTCGCCAGCTCACCCGACAGCCAAACGCGCAGGCGGGCGTTCTCGGTCTGGCAAAACGTCATGTAATCGGTGTCCCGCACCGCCGCTTCTGCCGCGGCCAGCGCAGTCTGCGACAGGTTGAAGGGCTGGCGTACCCGGTTGAGCACATCGATGATCGGCTGCTGCGCGTACCCCCAGCCGACACGCAGCCCGCCCAGACCGTAGATCTTGGAAAAGGTCCGCGTCATGATCACATTTTCAAAACGGTCCACCAATGCCGCGCCGCCATCAAACCCATCGACAAACTCGGCGTAGGCGCCATCAACCACCATCAGGCAGCTTTCGGGCAGGTTTTCCGCCAATCTCGTCAGTTCGGCCTCGGAAATCATGGTCGAAGTCGGATTGCCTGGATTGGTGACAAAAACGATCCGTGTGCGTTCGGTGACCCCCGCCAGAATGGCGTCCACATCGACCGTGCGATCCGTTTCGGCCACCATGACCGGGTCCGCGCCGACCATACGGGCGATGATCGGGTACATGGAAAATCCATGCTCGGTATGGATCACCTCATCGCCCGGTCCCGCATAGGCCTGCGCCACGAACTGAAGAACTTCGTCGCTGCCGACGCCACAGATGATCCGCGCCGCATCCAGCCCGTTCCGCTCGCCGATTGCACTGCGCAGACTGGCATGATCCGTGCTGGGATAGCGATGCAGCATGGCAGCAGTTTCCCGAACGGCCTCAATCGCCTTTGGGCCCGGACCAAAGGGGTTTTCGTTGGAACTCAGCTTGATGACATCCGCCACGCCTTTGATATGCGACTGGCCGCCCTGATACAGCGCGATGTCCATGATGCCGGGTTGCGGGGTAATCTTGGTCATGAGGGGCTCCGTTATCCGAGCCCCTCATACCCGTCTCAACGGATTGAGAAAAGCGGCAATTCCCTTATGCCGCCCGGAAGCGGGCCGTTGCCGGATCAGCGTCGTAGAATGGCGCGAATTCTTCGGTCCGGTGCGACAGGTCATTAACACTGTCGATGATGAACTGAACCGTCTCTTCGGTCATCAGGTACGAGAAGTTCAGCCGCACCCAGCCGGGTTTCTTCATCTCTTTCCCTGCGGACAATTCGGCATGCAAAACCTCGGATGTTGCACGGTCTATACCCAGCAGTCGGTGCGCATAAGGTCCGGCGCAGGCACATCCGCCCCGAGCCTGAATGCCAAACACATCGCTCAGCATGCGGGTAAACAACTGCTGGTGCACGGGCTGGCCGGAATTGTCGCGTACGAGAAACGAAAAGATGGGCAGGCGGTGCGGGTTGTCCACGCCCAGCAATGTCAGGTTTGGATTGCCACGCCAGCCGTCCAGCGCGATTTGATTGTAAAGCGCCTCGCGCTTTGCGATCTCATCGGCGCCGACGACATCCTTGACGATAAAGGCCAGCGCGGCGCGGATATCTCCGATGACGTTTGGCGTTCCGGCCTCTTCCCGGGTGGCAAGATCTTCGCTGTAATCATGGCGCCAGGGCGACACGAAACTGACCGTTCCGCCACCGGGCCAGCTGGGGCAGGTGCGCTGAACCGCATGACTGTTCACGATCAAAACGCCCGACGCCCCCGGCCCGCCCGGAAATTTGTGTGGTGACACGACTATCGCATCCTTGCGCGCGTCCGCCGGCCCCATATCCATCGGCAGATAAGGTCCGCCACCGGCATAGTCCCAGACCGACACAGCACCATGCTCCTTCAGCAACCGTGTGACCGGATCGGGATCGGTGATGATGCCCGTCACGTTTGATGCCGCCGAAAACGAACCAATCAACAGATCCGCATCCTGGTTTGCGACCAGCGCCTCTTTCAGTGCATCCAGATCAAGGCCACCCTCCGGGCCTTCGGGAATTTCGATCACCCGCGCCTTGCTTTCCCGCCATGGCAGAATATTCGAATGATGTTCATACGGCCCGATCAGGACAACCGGCTGGTCAGCTTGCTCTATCCCCAGCAAACTGACCAGCCGGTTGAGACCCGCAGTGGCGCCCGACCCGGCAAAAATCACCGCGTCTTCTCCCCTTGCGCCTACAATGCGGGCGATCTCTGCGCGTGCTTCGCGGCGCAAACGTGTCATATAGGATCCGCAAAAAGAGGCCTCAGTATGGCTGTTGGCATAGAACGGCAACACATGCCCGGCCACATAGTTTTCGACCTGTCGCAACGCACGGCCGGAGGCCACGTAATCCGCATAGACAAGCGGTACGTCCCGATGCAGACCAGGGATCAAAACGTTCTCTCCGATCAGCCCTTTACGCAGGGATGAATCTTGAGCGGCGGTCTGAAGGTTTGCTCGAAATTCGGACAAGGTCATTGCATCTGCTCCATTCCTTTGGAAGCAATGTGATTGAACCTTGTTCTAAAAACTTCACCTAATTTTGCTTCATTTTCCGTTATTTTGTGTCATATGATCAGGAATGGCCTCGAAATTAGATCAAATAGACACACGCATTCTGAAAGAGCTGCAACGGGATGCTTCGTTGTCGCAACGCGAGTTGGCCGACCGGGTCGGCCTGTCGCAGAATGCGTGCTGGCGCCGCCTCAAGGCGTTGACCGACGATGGCGTGCTGCAAGGCTCCAGTGCCCGGATCGCGCGTGAAAAGCTGGGGCTCAGCCTAGTTGTCTTTGTCATGCTGCGCACCCGGCACCATTCAACGGAATGGCTGCAGGCTTTTCGCAGCCACGTCCTGACCATCCCTGAAGTGGTGGATTTCCACCGGATCGGCGGCGACTATGACTATCAACTCAAAGTGGTGACCCAGGACATGGCATCTTACGACAAGGTCTACCAGCGCCTGATCGAAAAGGTGGAACTGGACAGCGTGACTTCGTATTTCGCCATGGAAGCGATTGCCGAGGGGCGTCCGCTACCGCTCTGATCCGCACTTCATCTGGCCAGAAATATCCCGGGGGAAGCGCGGCCTGCCGCGATGGGGGCAGAGCTCCCAACAAAAAAAGGCCGCGCAGAACAGCGCGACCTTTGAAACTTGGGATCGGCGAAGATCAGTTCTTCGCGTAGAATTCGACGACCAGGTTCGGCTCCATGACGACCGGGTAAGGCACATCGCTCAGGCCCGGTGCGCGCACGAAGGTCGCGGTCATTTTCGAATGGTCGGCGTCGATGTAGTCAGGCACATCACGCTCGGCCAGAGCAGCGGCTTCCAGAACAACGGCCAGTTGCTTGGACTTGTCACGCACTTCGATCACGTCGCCTTCCTTGACACGGTAGGACGGGATGTTGACGCGCTGGCCGTTCACCTTGACGTGGCCGTGGTTCACGAACTGACGTGCAGCAAACACGGTCGCCACGAACTTGGCGCGATAGACAACAGCGTCCAGGCGACGCTCCAGCAGACCGATCAGGTTTTCACCGGTATCGCCTTTGACACGCTCGGCTTCGGCGTAGATGCGGCGGAACTGCTTCTCGGTCAGGTCGCCATAATAGCCTTTCAGCTTCTGCTTGGCACGCAGCTGCAGACCGAAGTCCGACAGTTTGCCCTTGCGGCGCTGGCCGTGCTGGCCGGGGCCGTATTCGCGACGGTTGACCGGGGATTTCGGACGACCCCAGATGTTTTCGCCCATCCGGCGGTCGATTTTGTACTTGGCAGACGTGCGTTTGGTCACGACTGATCTCCTTCGTTCAGGTCGAGGCCCATTCGGGCCACTATGAAGGGCGTTGTCCTCTTGAGGTTTCCCCCATGACAGGCATCCCCTTGCGGGGGCCACCAACACCAATGAAGCCGCGCTTATATCCGTGAATTTCGGAGAGTCAACAGGTCTCGGGGCTTTGATTTTTCAACCCGCAGGGAAACAGCCGGCCTGTTGCACCAATAATGGGGAAGTTACAGAAGGCCGTTCCGTGCCGGAAATGCGATCACTGTGCTGTTGCTGTGATCGATGGCGTCCAGTGGCAGGCCGATTTCCCGGATGTCGCTGACCCAGTAATCCTGATCCCGCTCGGGGAAATCCTGTTCAAAAACCAGCGTCGGCGCGTCTTCACCTTCGGGGACAATCAACTCCGCTCGATATTGCCGTGCACCGTTGGTCAGAACAACAGTGCCGAACGCATCACCGGGTATCTCCGAAGAGGAATATACGCTTTCAGCAACAACTCTGCTGCCGACGCTTTCTGCCCTGCCCAGCATCATCTCGGCAGCCACGTCCAGCCGACGTGCCACGCCGCGCCAGGACCATGCCGCACCTACCGTCAACGATTCCAGAGGCGCAGCCTCAAGCCCGTCGATTTCAGTTTGTGTCCACAAGATAGCTTTGCGACCGTTTTGTCCGGTTCTCATTTGCCCGCCCGACCTTTCAACAAACTACACGTTACCGATGCGTATTTATCTATTAAGAATTGGTCGGAAAAAAGACCGAATTGCAGCATTCACAGGAATGTTGTGCTTTTGCCATTTCAAATCGATACTCCCGGGCTTTTCACTGAGTTTTAGTACACGGACCATCGACATCTAAGAACGCGTTCACCCCCCCACTTTGGCCGTCTCATCCGCGCGATTGTGACCAGAAAGTCGCAGAAAGCAGCAATGAACCAATTCACTTTGAGGTTGCTAGAAAATGCAGGTACTCAGCTTGGAGAATACCGGTCGGAATCGACCTCCCAAGAGTGAATAAGTTTGTAAAATGAAAAAGTTATTGTTTGGTGCATTGCTTGTTGTGAGTGCTTGTGCCGCCAATCCCGGACCGTCCATCCCCGTAAAGCCCGGCCACGATCTTGCCTTTGCCCGCAGGGCAGTTCAGAGCTGCTCGGCCAATGCCGAGGCCGGCGGCACCAGCGCCGTTGTCGGTGGCTATGCAACCGGTGTCATTCTGGTCGGCGTGGTTCTGGGCCCGGCGATTGTCGGGATGAATCAGGACACCATTTATGAAAACGGCAAGATCGACGGCGTCGACCGCTGCCTGGCCAAGCACGGCTTTGAACGCCGTGACCTGACGGATGGTGAAGTCTTCTGGCTGGGCGACAGTTACGGGACGGAACGCGAGAACCGGTTAAGTCACCTTATCGGCGGCGGCACCGTTGAAAGCTACAAACCGACTTTGAATTGATGCGTGCACTTGCCTGACGGCATCCGTGGCGGGGAACGTCGCCGCCTCGGCATGCGCGTGGCAAGTCCCCGGAAGTACGGCTATCAAGCCCGATCGGCACAGGATACCTGACCGGATTACAAAAGTTGTCATTGCGAAATCATTGCCCGCGAGACGGTTGGTCTCTTAGCTTTTGGACAGGGTTTCAGACCCAACAATTTCAAGCAGGAGATTACAATGAAAACTGGAATGATACTTGGAATTATCGGCGGTGTTATCGCCTTATTGGTCGGTGCGGTGGGCTACAGCGCCTCATCCGCCCTCGGCTCGTTGTCCAGCGGCATCGGGTATGAGCAGGGCGCGTCATCCGCGCAGTTCTACAGCATCATGTCGCTGGTGTTGCCGGTCGCCGGCCTTCTGGGCGGAGGCATCGCCGGCAGGAACGCGCAGGTTGGAGCTGGCCTGATGGGCCTGTCCGCTGTCGGAATTTTATGGGCCTTCGGCCTGAGCTTTTTGTCAATTGTTCCCGCCGTCCTTCTTGGGCTCGGCGCTTTTCTGGTGCTTTCAGAAGGCGAAAGCAGTTCGCACGAAAATAGCTGAGACACCTACCAAAACAGGCCTGCCCAAATGGGCAAGCCTGACCGGATCATCCGTGCTTTTGCTGTTACCCGGAATTCGCAAAAGCGAACGCCCGGAGCTCACCCCCCAAGAAAACTCAGTTGCCTCCAGCCTTCCAGCGGGCCCAGATTTCCGGCTCTCCGTTGAATGTGTTGATATCAACCTTGCCCTGGACCCCCGGGACCAGCCCGGTGCCGGTGTATTGCCAGAAACGCCAGATCGTATTCGGATAGACATCTCGCGGGTGCCCGGCAACCGAACGCAACCAGAACTCGGTTTTGGGCAGGCGACTGATATTGGTGTCCTGATAGAAATCCACGGTGGTGTAGACGATCGGTCTGCGCCCGTAGTGACGCTCGAGAATATTCAGGAATTTCTCGGCCTCGGCCCGCACTGTTTTGCCATCGGGCCGCAAAGTGCAGGTCTTGGAATGTGGCGTCCATTCCATGTCGAGAACATGGGGCAGATCGGCGCCCTTGGGCACGTTGCGGATAAACCAGCGGGCCTGTTCGGCAGCAGGACGGCAAAAGTAATAATAGTGATACGCGCCCCACGGCACACCCGCTGCCTGCGCGCCCTGCCTGTGTTCGTTGAAGCGCGGGTCTGCGAAATCGCCCCCTTCAGTGGCCTTGATGAACACAAAGCTGACCCCGGCAGAGCGGGCAGTGCGCCAATCGATCGAGTCCTGCCAGCGCGACACGTCCAGCCCATGGACCGGGTAGCTTCCGGGTTGCCGCCCCTCCCACTCATGAGGGTCCGCATCGCCAAAGCGAGGGTGAATAACCAATGGCGGTTCCGGGTCCGTTACCTCGAAGTGCTCGACCACCTGTGGTGGCGGAGGACGCCGCCCGCATGATACAAGTGTCAGCCCGATGAGTGCCAGTAAGACCACTAAGCGCATTATTCTAACCTGCCTGAAATATCTGCTCGTATTGTTGGGTTCAGAATGACAAATCTGCGTGATAAGACAACGCTACAATTGCGTGACGGCGGAAACTTACCGCTTGCACACCGGGCACCTTCAGAAATTGACAATTCATGCTTGATCCCGGGCACCAAAACGCCTAAAGCAGCGCAATCCGGTGCCGCGTCATGCGACTCCGGTGTTTTGGTTTGTTTCGCAGCGTGACGTCCCGCTTTCTTCGGCCCGGACGCGATGCGGCAAACCAGACCAAAGGAACATTCGATCTGACCTCTGGCGGGCTGTACGCAGGACCCGGTGAAGACCAAGAGCTCTCAGGCCGTGCCCAAACTTCGTGGACCAACCACGAGCAGATAGGAGTACCTGCGATGGACCTGATCGCACAGCTTGAGGCGGAACAGATCGCCGCCCTGGGGAAAGACATCCCCGATTTCAAAGCCGGAGACACCATCCGTGTCGGCTTTAAAGTGACCGAAGGGTCGCGTACCCGTGTGCAGAACTACGAAGGCGTCTGCATCGCGCGCAAAGGTGGCAGCGGCATCGCCGGTTCGTTCACCGTTCGCAAGATTTCGTTTGGCGAAGGCGTGGAGCGTGTGTTCCCGCTGCATTCGACCAACATTGACAGCATCACCGTTGTCCGCCGTGGCCGCGTCCGTCGCGCCAAACTGTACTATCTGCGCTCGCGCCGTGGTAAGTCCGCGCGTATCGCAGAAGTCACCAACTACAAGCCCAAGGCTGGCGCCGAGGCGTAAGGAGCGGAAAGATGAAAAAAGACATCCATCCCGATTATCACGTCATCAACGTCAAAATGACCGATGGCACCGTGGTTCAGATGAAATCCACCTGGGGCGCCGAAGGCGACCAGCTGGCTCTGGAAATCGACCCCTCCTCGCACCCCGCGTGGACCGGTGGCTCGTCGCGCCTGATGGACGCCGGCGGCCGCGTGTCGAAGTTCAAGAAAAAATACGAAGGTCTGGGCTTCTAAGCCTGACCGGTTCCGAATGCAGAAGGCCGCCCATTGGGCGGCCTTTTTTTGTGGAGCGCGTTGGGCTTTATCCGAACAGGTAAAAGCACAGCTTGTTGCCGTCCGGGTCCCGCACATATGCGCCGTAGAAGCGGTCAGGCACACGCTGACCCGGCTCGCCGTCGTCCGTCGCGCCAAGGCTGATGGCCCTGTCATACATGGTGGTGACCGCATCTTTGGATTCGGCGGCAAAGGCCAGCATGTTGCCATTTCCTGACGCGCAGGTTTCGCCGTCATAGGGTTCGCAAACCGCCAGCATGGGTGCAGTCGGATCGTTGCCGATGAACGCAATCCGACCGGCATCGATCAGAACCTTCGCGCCTTTGTCCGCGAAAAGCGCAGTATAGAACTCCTTGGCCTTGTCCATGTTGGAAACACCAATGGTAACATATCCGATCATTCAGGATGTCCTTTGCTGATTGCTTAGCTGTTTGCGACGCACTGTCCGTCAGGTGCCACAGGTATACAAGTCACGAAACCGGCATCGACTGACCTTGAAAGCCCACTGGGAAAGTGCAGGTCACGGCCTTCGCAACCACGCGCTGTTTTTGCCTGTCTGGCCCATCGTTTCTTTGGCAAATCTGAGAAACGGTGCAAGCCGCCCGTCTTGTTGCACGGCGTAACCCGCCCGGGCCGCGCTGTTTTCCGGTTTCCTCGCCAATAATAGGCCAATACACCGCTTGAGGTTCTTTCCTTCCCACTAAACACAACATATAGTGGCCACAAACAACGTGTGGGCAAACACGGCGGGACTTGGGAATACAAGCATGGCACATATCATTGTGGTCGGGAACGAAAAGGGCGGCGCAGGCAAATCGACCGTTTCGATGCATGTGGCGACGGCGCTGGCGCGGCTGGGGCACAAGGTCAGCACACTGGATCTGGACCTGCGGCAGCGCAGCCTTGGGCGTTACTTCGAAAACCGCCTGAACTTTCTCAGAAGTTCGGACCTGAGCCTGCCCAGCCCGCGTCATCACGACCTGCCCGAAATCGATGCGGCCACGCTGAAGCCGGGCGAGAATATCTATGACCACCGCCTGTCCGCCGCCGTTGCTGAACTGGAAAGCGACAGCGATTTCATCCTGATCGACTGCCCCGGCTCGCACACGCGCCTCAGCCAGGTGGCGCATTCGTTGGCCGACACGTTGATCACGCCGCTGAACGACAGCTTCATCGACTTCGACTTGTTGGCGAGGATCGACTCGAAGGGTGAAAAGATCCTCGGGCCGTCGGTCTATTCGGAAATGGTATGGAACGCGCGTCAGCTGCGGGCGCAGGCCGGGCTGAAACCCATCGACTGGGTTGTGGTCCGCAACCGGGTCGGCACACAGCGCATGGTCAACAAGGAAAAGATGCAGCGCGCGATCGAGATGCTGTCTCAGCGGATCGGTTTCCGGGTTGCATCCGGCTTTTCCGAACGGGTGATTTTCCGCGAGCTGTTTCCGCGCGGTCTGACCCTTCTGGACCTCAAGGATATCGGTGTCAAACAGCTGAACATCTCGAACATAGCCGCGCGACAAGAGCTGCGCGACATGATGAAGGAACTGAACCTGCCGGGGGTCGAGATCGACTTCTGACGGGGCACATCTTCACCGCTGCCTTGAACATCCTGATCATTTTGCCAGGGCGATCGCCTTGTTGACCTCGATGCCACGATTGATGGCAAGGTAGGTCGGAAAGGGCGATCGGCCTGAGACATCGATGTCGCGCCTAAGCCAGTCATGCGTTTCCAAAAGATAGAGCGACTTCGACAGCGCGCGGTCGGTGATCGTGGACAGATCTGATTTTATGACAGAAAAGCGCTGGGGTTTTTGCGTCACGGCCAGAATCGGCACGGTCCAGCTTCGCCTCAGAAGGGCAAAGTCGTCTTCGTCGGGCACGGCCTTAACAATTCTGCTTGCAACCTCGGCCATTTCTCTACCGTTCTGCGTCAGCCGGAATTCGGGTCGCAGTGGATGACCGTGGCCGGGGTTTTTCTCAAGAAGCCCTAACTCGATCAGGTGCCCAAGGCTTTGGGTAAACGAACTGCGGCCTGCCCCCGTCGCCGCAATCAGCGGTGCCTGCCGCCCCGGAACGCCCGCGTGCAGCTTTGCCAGAATGCTCAGCGACCATGCCCGCGACGTAAGCTTGACAAGTGACTTTGTGTCCATAAAGTATAGTTACTTTATTATTAGATAGTAGGAAAGACCGATGCTGCCAGTTTCTTTGGAAAACACGATCACGCTTGCGATCTCAGTCCGCGACCGTCACGCCAGCGCCAAATGGTACAGCGACATGCTTGGGTTTGAGCTGATCCATCACATTGACGAGGCCGGCTGGAGCGAAATGCAGACAAAGACCGACGGCGTAACCTTGGGACTGGGCGAGCAGACCGAACCCGCGCCCGGTAACACCGTCCCTGTATTTGGAGTAAGCGACATCAAAACGGCAAGGGGCGCGCTGGAAACGGCCGGGGTCAAATTCGACGGCGACACAGAAACCATCGAGGGGATGGTCAGCACCGCCACATTCTACGACTTGGACGGCAACGCCATGATGTTGGCGCAGGACCTGACCGGACAAGGATGACATCTTACGACCGGCGCAATCCCACGGGCCGCCGTTATTCGGCGGCCCTGTAGACAGTAAACAGCTCTTTCGGCTCGGTCACACCGCGCAACATGTAGCGGCCCAACGATACAAGCTCGTGACTGCAAGGCTCGGCGGCCCGGGCGACGTCGTCTGATATCAGGATTCGCTGCCCCAGAGACCGGTGCATGCCGGAGATGCGGGCGGCCTGATTGACAGCGGGTCCGATCACGGTGAAATCCAGCCGGTTTTCCGCTCCGATATTGCCATAGAGGATCTCACCTGCGTGCAGCGCCAGGGTGTAACCAACAACGCGCAGACCCTCTGCCTGCCGCTGCGCGTTCCTTGCGGCCATTCGATCCTGCAACAGCGCCACGGCAGCAAGCGCGGCGCGGGCGTCTTCGTCGATTTCCCCGACATCGAACATGGCCATCAGCCCGTCGCCCATGAATTTCAGGATATTGCCACCGCATTCGTGCACGACCGCCACCACAACCGCCAGATAGTCATTCAGCATTTCGATGATTTCCGGGCCGGGCAATTGCTCGGACAGGCTGGTGAAATCTTCAAGATCGAAGTTCCAGATCACGGCGTCGATCTGCTGTAGCGAACCGCGGCGAATTTCCCCTGACAGCACCCGGCGACCCGCGTCCCGGCCCAGATAGACGCGCATCAGATCCCTGGCCATCCGGCTATTGGACGCCGATTTGAGCGCAAGTCCCAGATGGGGCAAGACGGAATTAATCAGGTTCAGATCATGATCGCGGAACCCCTCGGGCGCGTCGCTGGTCCAGGACATCAGCACTCCGTCGACCGAAGTGTCCGGTTCTTTCAGGGCCTCGCGCATGGGACGCTCGAAAGACACGCCTGTTGCGTAATAGTCCGTGGCACCCTGCTCGCGCAGTTCATTGAGCAAAGGAAAACGGCTGGGCGTGTTCTGATCGACCAGCCGTTCACGCAGGTCCTGCATGTCCTCTGTCATCAACGCATAAAGCGGGCTTTGCTGCCATTGCGGGCTGGGTTCTTCGGAATACTCGAACTTCTGATAGTCTCCGCCATGCCCGTGATACCAGCTGTATCCTGTGCCGCCATACACCGGGTGCAGGGCGGATTGCGCCGCGTGAAATCGCATGAGGGGCACACCCAGATCAACCAGTCGCGCGCAGTACCCGTCCAGCAACTCTTCTTTTCCGGCCCCTTCCAGCCCCCGGTCGACCAGCCATTCGATCAGAGAGTCCGCTTTTGCCGTTTCGGTGTCGGGGGCCGTCATATTCAAGTCCTGTATCAAGTCTCTTGATCATCTGGGGTAAGGGACGGCAAATTACCAGTGCTCAAACCATTCCCGCCAGCTTCCGAAGCATTTGCCGCAACAGGATAACCTCGTCATCGGAAAACGCATTGGCAAGCTTTGCGTCATATTGCTCGGCAATGTCGCGCAGTTCGCGATATACGCGCGTGCCGGCGTCCGTCAGCCTGAGATGCTCGACCCGGCGGTCCGTGTCGCTTTGGGTGCGCGCCAGGTAACGGCGCTTTTCCAGCCGCTGAACCGCCCGGCTGATCTTGGTCTTGTGCACCTTGGCCCTTTGGCCGATCTCCTTAGCGGTCATTTCCCCGAAGTTGCCAAGATGGAACAGCACGCGCCATTCGGTGCGCAGCATGCCGTGCCGCCCTTTGTAAATGCGCTGGAACTCAAGCGAAACCTCTTCCGCAGCCATGTTCAGAAGAAACGGCAGGAATTCCTGCAGATCAAAGTCATCTTTTTTGTGTGAATCGGGCTTTGCCATACTTGTTAGTTACAAAATCAACTATTACCCGACAAGCAGCAAATGGAGGAACACAGGATGAACCGTCCGACTGATCCACACAAACTGACCCAGGCCAGCACTCCGGTCGGGACCCACGCGGGCTACATGCCCGGCTTTGGCAACGACTTCGAAACCGAGGCTTTGCCGGGTGCGCTGCCGCAGGGCATGAACAGCCCACAGAAATGCAACTATGGCCTTTATGGCGAACAGTTAAGCGGCACAGCTTTTACCGCCAACCCGCCCGAGCGGACCTGGTGTTATCGCATCCGCCCTTCGGTCAAGCATTCACACCGTTATGAAAAGATCGACCTGCCGCACTGGAAATCTGCACCCTGTGTTGATCCGGATGTGATCAGCCTGGGTCAGTATCGCTGGGACGCGGTCCCGCATTCTCAGGAGAACCTGACCTGGCTGACCGGAATGCGCACCATGACGACAGCAGGCGACGTAAACACGCAAGTCGGAATGGCGAGCCATATCTATCTGGTCACCGAGTCCATGGTGGATGACTATTTCTATTCCGCCGATTCCGAATTGCTGGTCGTGCCGCAGGAAGGCCGCCTGCGCTTTGCGACCGAGTTGGGCATCATTGACCTGGAGCCGAAAGAGATCGCCATCCTGCCGCGTGGTCTGGTTTATCGGGTCGAAGTGCTGGAAGGCCCGGCGCGCGGCTTTGTCTGCGAAAATTACGGGCAGAAGTTTGAACTTCCAGGCCGTGGCCCCATTGGCGCGAATTGCATGGCCAATCCCCGCGATTTCAAGGCACCTGTCGCCGCTTTTGAAGATCGCGAAACCGCGTCGACCGTGACCATCAAATGGTGCGGACAATTCCACACGACAAAGATCGGGCACAGCCCGCTGGACGTCGTGGCCTGGCATGGAAACTACGCGCCCTACAAATACGATCTGCGCAATTACTGCCCGGTCGGCGCAATCCTGTTCGACCATCCCGATCCGTCGATCTTTACCGTCCTGACCGCTCCGTCCGGGCAACCCGGCACGGCCAATATCGACTTTGTTCTGTTCCGCGAACGCTGGATGGTGATGGAGGATACGTTCCGCCCGCCCTGGTATCACAAGAACATCATGTCCGAACTGATGGGCAATATCTACGGTCAGTACGACGCCAAACCGCAGGGCTTTGTTCCGGGCGGCATGAGCTTGCACAACATGATGCTACCACACGGACCCGACAAGGATGCCTTTGAAAAAGCGTCGAATTCCAACCTGGGTCCGGACAAGCTGGACAACACCATGTCCTTCATGTTCGAAACGCGGTTCCCGCAGCATCTGACGCCCTTCGCAGCCAACGAGGCGCCCTTGCAGGATGACTACATCGATTGCTGGACTTCGCTTGAGAAAAAGTTCGATGGAACGCCTGGAAAGAAGTAGTCAGCCATGAGCCTGGACATCTGGATCACCTATGTCGGAACCGTCCTGCTGTTGATGAGCACTCCGGGGCCGAGCCAGTTGCTGATGCTGTCAAACTCGGCGGCCAACGGCTTTTCCCGGGGTCTGTTCACGACAGCAGGGGATCTGACGGCAAATCTGCTGCAAATGCTGGCGGCGGGTCTTGGGCTGGCGACGCTGATTGCCACATCGGGCATGGCACTGACCGTGATCAAATGGCTCGGCGTGGCGTATCTGGTCTTTCTTGGCGCACGATCCATCCTGCGGGCTGAACGCAAGACGCTTCAGAAAGCCGTCAGAACAAGCCGGAAATCACTTTGGGCGCAAGGGTTTACCACGTCTGCGGCAAACCCGAAGGCCGTGGTGTTCTTTGCCGCCCTTTTCCCGTTGTTCATCGACGGCGCCTACCCGTTCTGGCCGCAGTTTGCCGTTTTGTCGGCGACCTATCTGGTCATGGACGGCCTGTTCCTTTCGGCCTATGGCGGCAGCGCAAGCTGGCTGGCCAGACGGCTCAGGGGACAGGCGCGGCTTTGGCTTGACCGGGCGAGCGGCATTTTCATGATATTGGCGGCAATACTGCTTGGGTTGAAGTCCCTCCGCCCGACAGCATAACGGCGGAATCACGCCACAAGACACAAAAAAGGACAGACCATGCCTTTGAAAAAATCCTGGGTGGCTTCGGCCAATGACGCGACGCACCCGTTTCCGCTGAACAACCTGCCCTATGGGGTCTTTTCGACCGAGGGTGAAGAACCCCGGTGCGGCGTCGCCATCGGAGACATGATCCTGGACGTCACCTCTGCCGAGGCCGAAGGCCTGATCAACCTGGGTGACGAGCCGCTTTTCGATTTGCCCTTTTGGAACCCGCTGATGGAGGAAGGCCCGGCCGTCTGGGGCGCATTGCGCGATCGGCTGACCGCCCTGCTGGCCGACGGGTCGGACGAACAGGCAAAGGTCCAGCCACTGTTGGTGCGACAGGATGAGGCCGAGTTGCACATGCCCTTTGCGGTCAGCGAATACACCGATTTCTACGCGGGCCGGAATCACGCCTTCAACGTCGGGACAATGTTCCGTGGCCCCGAAAATGCGTTGCCGCCGAACTGGCTGCATATCCCGATCGGTTATAACGGGCGCGCCTCATCCGTGGTGGTTTCGGGCACCGATATTCGCCGCCCTTGGGGGCAGCTCAAATCGCCCGATCAGGATCTGCCGACATTTTTGCCCAGCCGCCGGTTCGATATCGAGCTTGAAATGGGGGCAATTGTCGGCACTCCGTCCGATGGTCCGATCTCGGTTCAGACGGCAGATGACCACATTTTCGGCTATGTCCTGCTGAATGACTGGTCCGCGCGCGATATTCAGGCATGGGAATACCAGCCGCTGGGCCCGTTTCAGGCCAAGGCCACCGCGACTTCGATCAGCCCGTGGATCGTCACCAAGGCAGCGCTTGAACCCTTCCGGTGTGACACACCGGAGCGTGAGTTCGAATTGTTGGATCACCTCAAGGATTGCGGCCCGATGCTCTATGACATCGAGCTGGAGGTCACGATGGCGCCCGAAGGCAAGGCAGCCACCACCATCGCGCGAACGAACTACAACGAGATGTACTATTCCGCTGCGCAACAGTTGGCCCATCACTCCACATCGGGTTGTCCGATGAATGCAGGTGATCTGCTTGGGTCAGGGACGATTTCGGGCGAGACAAAAGCCGAACGTGGATCCTTGCTGGAACTCAGCTGGGGTGGGAAGGAACCACTTACGCTGGACGGCGGAGAGACACGCAGTTTCATCGAGGACGGTGACACACTGACTCTGAAAGGTGCGGCCAAAGGGGATGGGTATGTCATCGGGTTCGGTGATTGCGTCGGAACCGTTCTGCCGGCACTGTCTGACCCCTATAAGTCCTGAGTTTTTTTGGAGACTTCCGCCGGTCCTGCAGGCAGGCATCGGCGGGGGTCTCCATTGCAAGACTGTGGTGCGTTTGTAGTCATCATGTCTTCCGCGTCATCATTGCCCGCCTCCCAGATCAAGGCCCTGAATGAAGGCACTGATCTCATCAGTCATGTCCTGAAACCGTGACCGTTCGCTGACATAAAGATAGACCTGCCTTTTGTCTGCAAGGTCCGAAATGGGCCGGAAGGCCGTCGCCTCGGGGATGAACCGGGCAACGGTTTGCGGAAGAACCGTCACCCATCTGCCTGTGCGCACCATCGTTACAAGCGAGTGTGTGTTGTGGATGGTGACATCCGCACTTTCGATGGCCTGCACAAATCGCGGCGAGCGGATCAGGCCGCACAATGCGTTCCGGATAAACGGAGCCGATGCGACATCATCAATTGTCGGTGCGGCTTCAGCTTTGATCAACGGATGGTCCGACGCGCAAACCAATCCGAACAGGTCTTCAAACAGGGCAATCGCCCGGAACCCGTTCAGTGCGTGGTGGCCCGAGGCAATTCCGATATCAGCCTTGCCTTCGACCAGCGCGTCGAGCACCTGCTGCGTATCCGTATCGCGCAGCTCGATTTTGAGGCCGGGAAACCGCTGCGTCATATGCGCCAGCGCCGCTGGGAAAACCAGCGCCGCAACCGACGGGACCGAAACGATCCGCAACAGGCCGTGTTCGGCATCCGCTGCCGCCTCAATGTTCTGCACGGTTTGATCGAATTGACGAACCTGTTTCAGTGCAAGCTCGAACACCTGCTGCCCCAAAGGTGAAAGACGGTTCTTGCGCTCGCCCTCGAACAGTTTTTTGCCGAGGTGTTCCTCAAATTGCTTCAATGTCATCGACACGGCGGATTGCGTCCGCCCAAGCCTGTCGGCGGCTTCATTCAGCTGACCGGTTTGGGCAACGGTGCAAAAACACCGCAAAGTTTCGATCTTGATTGCCACGGTTCAAGATTCCTGAATTTTTCTTCACTTATTTGAGTTTGACTGATGTTGCTGCAAAAAGCCATCCTATCAGAAATCCTGTTTTTCGACTCTGGGGCGCATTGTGACCAAACTGAACCTGATCGCCGGCGAATGGCTGGCGGGAGAAAGCGAAATTGAAAACCGCAACCCTTCGGACCTGAGCGATCTGGTCGGCATGTTCGCGCAGGCCAGCCCGGACCAGCTGGACGCGACGCTGGATCATGCGCGCGTTGCGCAGGCCGAATGGGAGGCCTATCTGCCCGAGCGCAAGCAAGCCGTTCTGATGAATATCGGGAATGAGCTGATGTCGCGCGCCGAAGAGTTGGGCACGCTGCTGTCACGAGAGGAAGGCAAACCGCTGGCCGAGGGCAAGGGCGAGGTCTATCGCGCAGGCCAGTTCTTTACTTATTACGCCGCAGAATGCCTGCGTCAGATCGGTGAAAATGCAGACAGTGTCCGGCCGGGTGTCGAGATTGACGTACGCCGCGAAGCTGTTGGTGTTGTGGCGATCATCAGCCCATGGAATTTCCCAACCGCGACCGCTTCTTGGAAGATTGCCCCGGCGCTGTGTTATGGCAACGCGGTTGTCTGGAAACCCGCGAACATCACCCCGGCGTCGGCTGTGGCCCTGACCGAAATCATCGAACGACAGGACATCCCCAAGGGTTTGTTCAGCCTTGTCATGGGCTCAGGCCGATCCATTGGCCAACGGCTGGTGGAAAGCTCAAAGGTCAACGCGATCTCTTTCACCGGTTCGGTTCCGGTCGGAAAGGGCATCGCTGCCGCCGCCATCCAGAACCTGACCAAGGTGCAGATGGAGATGGGGTCCAAGAACGCTCTGGCGGTGATGGATGACGCTGATCTGGATCTGGCCGTCACACTGGCGCTTGGCGGCGCTTTTGGCGGCACTGGCCAGAAATGCACTGCGTCTTCGCGTCTGGTCGTTCATGCCGGTGTGCATGATGCGTTTGTCGAAAAGCTCGTGGCCGGTGCGAAGGCCATGAAGGTCGGCCATGCCCTGCAGGATGGGGTGCAGATGGGGCCGGTTGTCAGTCAGCAGCAGCTCAAGGAAAACCTGAGCTATGTGGAGCTTGGCAAATCCGAAGGCGCCGAGCTTGCCTGTGGTGGCCAGTTGCTCGACATGCCGCATGACGGGTTCTACATGTCCCCCGGCGTGTTCCTGAACACGACCAACGATTTGCGCATCAACCGTGAGGAAATGTTCGCGCCCCTGACCAGCGTCATCAAAGTTGGCAGCTATGACGAAGCGCTGAGCGTGGTGAACGACACCAATTTTGGCCTGACCTCGGGCATTGTCACCAAGTCGCTGGCCCGCGCCACGCACTTCCGCCGCAATGCACGTACCGGTGTTGTCACGGTCAACCTGCCCACCGCCGGAACCGACTATCACGTGCCTTTTGGCGGGCGCGGCGACAGCTCGTATGGCCCGCGTGAACAGGGCAAGGCGGCGGCCGAATTCTACACCACCGTCAAAACAGCCTATATCAGCGCGGGTCCCGTCTGATGCGGATTGACGGGCTGCAATACGCCAACTGGTCGGAAAAGATTTTTCGCCAACTGCGCGAAGGTGGCGTGGACGCGATCCACGTCACCATCTCGTATCACGAGAATTTTCGCGAAACGGTTCTGAACTTTGAAAAGTGGAACCGCTGGTTCGAGCAGTATCCGGACCTGATCATGAAAGGCCGTTGGGCCAGCGACATCGACACAGCCCGCGATACCGGCCGGACGGCAGTGTTCTTCGGATTTCAGAACCCCAGCCCCATCGAGGACGATATCGGGCTGGTGGAAATCCTGCATGACCTTGGTGCGCGGTTCATGCAACTGACGTACAACAACCAGTCCCTTCTGGCGACCGGCTGTTACGAGGCCGAAGACACCGGCATTACCCGCATGGGCAAACAGGTCATCAAAGAGATGAACCGCGTAGGCCTTGTGGTCGACATGAGCCATTCGGCAGACCGGTCGACCATCGAGGCCGCCGAACTGTCCGAGCGTCCCATTGCCATCACTCACGCCAATCCGCACGAATGGTCTCCGGCCCTGCGCAACAAGCGCGCGGAGGTTATTCGTGCGGTGACGGAAAATGGTGGGATGCTCGGCTTTTCGGTCTACCCTCATCACCTGAAAGACAAATCCGCCTGCACGATTGAAAGTTTCTGTGAGATGATCGCACGTACTGCCGACACATACGGCGTTCAGCATCTGGGGATCGGCACCGATCTGTGCCAGGATCAGCCCGACAGTGTGGTCGAATGGATGCGTGTAGGGCGCTGGACGAAAGAGATCGATTACGGCGAAGGCTCGGCCAGCAATCCCGGCTTTCCGCCGATGCCGGACTGGTTCCGCGACAATCGCGATTTCGGCAACATCGAGGCCGGATTGCGTACCGTCGGCATGAGCGAAGACGAAATTGCCGGTATCATGGGCGGTAACTGGTATCGGTTCTTTAATGAAAGCTTCGGACCCCAACACGCATGACACCCCCCGCCCCTCATATCGCGCGACGTGATCCTGCGAAGGTGATGCGCCTTTCCCGCCTGGGCTCGCTGCATCAATGTCGCCTCAGCTTCATGCGGCAACTGACGCGGCGCATGGCGGAGGAGGCCTGGGTTTTCTCTCGCCCGGTCTTTGAGATTGATGACAACGGTGTCGGCCATGCGGTTTATACAGCTTGCGGTCCCGAGCGCGCGTATTCTCTGGTCGCGTTTGCCCATGACCTGCCGCCCGAACAACGCTCGGACCGGGTGATTGCCGAGGCGTGGGATGCCACTTTCACACTGTTTGACGGGGTTCCGACGTCCGAGGATATCGCGCGACTGTCAAGGAATGTCCCGCTGCAAGAGGCGGGGCGCGTCAGCGAAAGCGAACTGTCCTTGTCCCGGGCCAACCGGTCCGTTCGCTTATGGACCCATGTTGTCGACAGTCTTGCCGCCGGTAAACAGCCTGAACTGGAGCAAATTTACAAGGTCGGCTATCTGATGCGGACAACGGCGGTTTACGGTTCCGGCAAGTTCGGCGCGGCCGATCGCGAAATAACGGCAGATCGTTCCGAAGTTAGTGGCCCGTTCCAGATCGAGATGCTGTCAGTCTACCTGACCCGGGTTTTTGTGCGCGATCTGGTACAGCATATGGCGAATGTCAAAGGCAATGGACAGGCTGCGGTGCTTGACCCGCAAATCGCACGCTGGCTGGGCATCGGCAATTCCACAGGGTTGGGAATGGCGCCGTTTATCGTCAACCATCCGATCTTGTTCAACAACTGGATCATGGCACGGGAAGAGGCCATCGCCCGCGTGCGCGGCATCGAAACTGCATCCAGCGACGAAGTTCAAAAATTCCTGAACATCTTTGACCGCAGCAAGCTGTCGACCTCATGGTGGCGGTCGGATCACCCGATACAGATTGAAAAACTGGCGACTCTGAACGCTGATCTGAAGGCCATCTCGGACTATCTGGAACAGGATGACCTGACGCAGAACCATCCTTGGGACCGGCTTGTGCGCTGGTCAGAGAACACGCTCAACGAAGAAGGTCAAGAACTGGTCGTCTCGCTGATCATGGAACCCTACCCCGAGCTTGTGGATGGATTGGCAAGCTGCATGGCCGACAGCAACACGCAGGCGCATCTGATCGACGGCGCGATGACGGTGAAACAGGTCCGTTCGCTGATCCGCGAAAACTTTGACTGGGCACTGGATGTTGATTGGACCAACCCGCAGAATTGCGCACGGGCTTGGTATGTCTCGGAAGAAAAGCTGGAACCCAGATTGGGTGAGCGGTTCGAGGAGCCGATCTCGGACTATGAACAACCGCTGGCACCAGCACGTGATGCGGCACTTGCCTGCCAGCAGCTTGCCAGTTGGCAGGACAACGCACCTATCGCTGAGTTTCTGCTGCAACACCCGGAACACCGGCATACGGTTCGACGGGCTCAGATGTCATGCGTCGCGCCTTATGGCGAAATCCGTGACAATACGATCAGTGCAGATGTTCTGCCCATCGACATGTTGCGTGCCAAACTCTCGTTTTTCGGAGCAACCCATTTCGATCCGCGGTCAGACCGATGGGTTCGCATCTGCATGTATTCAGGCGCACCCTACCCCGAGGAATTGACCCCTCAAACGGCGGATCTGTGGGTTTACCCGGAGGCTGTGGAATGAGCTATTCCCTGAACGAGGTTGAAGCCACAGCCAAACGGGCCGCACGCGGCGCGGGCTACAGTTGGGGACTGGCCGAGGAAGCCGGCAAGGCAACACGCTGGCTATGCGCGCAGGGGTTGGACGGTACCGGAGCGCTGGCGCGGCTGCTGGAACAAGAAACGATCCGGTCAGGCGAACGCGGTCCGTGTCCCCTTTCAAACGGCGCATATCTGTCCGACAGCGCGCATATTCTGAAGTCAGACCCTATGATGTTGCGGCAAGTCGAATGCCCACTCCTTCTGGTGCCGTTTGCGGCCTATGCCGCACGTCGACTGGATACTTGTGTTGCAATCACCTGCGATGGCGCTGAGATTGTTACTGACGGAGCCGTTGTTTCAACCTACGATGCGCTGCCCAATCGTGCCGATCGCGTTGAAATCCGTCCAAGCGGCGATTTGACCAGCATCGCGCCACATCGATCCCGCGCCACCCCCAACCCAGGGGATTGGGAGACCCTGAACAGGTTTGCCCACCGCACCTACGCCCCCGCCACCGATGCCTCCCGCGTTCTGGGTGCCGGTGCCGGGCTTTCCGACAATGACTGAAGAGAAACCCATGATCGAAACCCGCACCCTGACCCTCGCAGAAATCGAAGATTTGGCCTTTCGCGCGCTTGTCGCTGCGGGCACCACCGAGGCCAACGCCCGCCCGCTGGCAGTGGCCACCGCTGCAACCGAAGCGGATGGTGTTGCAAGCCACGGCCTCGCCTATATCCCGATTTATTGTGAGCATGTGCAGTGCGGCAAGGTGGATGGTCGGGCCGAGCCCGTTCTGACCCGCCCGCGCCCCGGTGTCATCAACGTCGACGCGGCGACGGGTTTTGCACATTCAGCCATCGATCTCGGGTTCGAGGCGCTGACAAAGGCTGCGCGCGAGCAGGGCGTGGCAGTGCTTGCAATCCGCAACAGCTATAACTGCGGTGTTCTGGGATATCATACATATCGGCTGGCGCAGGCCGGTCTGGTGGGTCTGGGCTTTACCAACGCCCCCGCTTCGATCGCACCATCCGGAGGATCGAAACCTGTGGTTGGCACCAACCCGTTCTCGGTTGCGGTTCCCGGCCCGGACGGGCAGCCATCGCTGCTGATTGATCAGAGCGCCAGCACCATCGCCAAAAGCGAAGTGATGAAACACGCGCGCGAAGGCAAGGCCATTCCCGTCGGCTGGGCGCTGGACCCCGATGGCAACCCGACAACCGACCCCAATGTCGGCCTCAAAGGCTCGATGGCGCCGTCCGGCGGCTACAAGGGCGTGGGCGTTGCATTGCTGACCGAGGTCATGGCCGCCGCGCTGACCGGAGCCACACTGGGCATCCATGCATCGCCGTTTTCGGGTACCGCCGGCGGCCCGCCCAAGACAGGCCAGTTCTTTATTGCGATCGATCCCGCCGCCATATCCGGCGACAGTTTCGCCACTGGGATAGGCGCGTTGGTAGATGCAATCAGGGCGCAGTCGGGCGCCCATCTTCCGGGGGACGGTCGCGGCGCGAAGCGTGCAGCGGCAAAGACCGATGGGGTGGCTGTCAATGTTGCCACCCTGGACAAAATCGAAACCTTCCTGAACTGAATCTGGCGGAACATGATCCTCAGCTAATCGCACGGAACTGTTTGAGCTTTGCGAAAGGGTCAAATAAAGAACGTTCGTTTTGTATATGACGGACCACAGATATGCTGACCCTGATCAGGAATGCCAATCTTTTTACACCCGAGCCCTTTGGGATCGGTCATCTTTTGGTCGCTGCCGGACAGATCGTTTATCTGGGCCGGGACCTGCCTGATCTGGGCGGGCCGTTGCAGGTTGACGTGTTGGATGCCGAAGGCGCGCCGGTTGTGCCCGGTCTGATCGACGGCCATGCCCACATCACGGGTGGGGGCGGCGAAACCGGACCTGCCAGCCGAGTGCCGCCGATGGTATTGTCCTCGTTCACGCGGGCGGGCGTCACCTCGGTCGTTGGGGTTTTGGGGACCGACGATCTGACCCGCAATACGCAGACACTGGTGCAGCAGGCCTACGGTCTTCGCGCAGAAGGACTTTCGGCCTGGTGCCACACGGGCGGCTATCACGTCCCGCTGACCACGCTGACCGGGTCCGCCCGTGGCGACATCGTGTTCCTTGACCCGGTCATCGGTGTCGGTGAACTGGCGATCAGCGATCATCGCTCCAGCCAGCCGACACTGGACGAGTTCCTGCGCATTGCCAGCGAGGCGCATGTTGCAGGGTTGATGACAGGCAAGGCCGGGATCGTTCATTGCCATATGGGGGATGGCGTGCGCGGGCTTTCGATGCTGGAACAGGCGATCGAGACCAGCGAAATTCCGGCCCGGGTCTTCAATCCGACCCATGTCAACCGCAACAAGCCGCTGTTCGAACAGGCCGTCGCCCTTGCCCGTCATGGCTGTTTCATTGATGCCACGGCCTTTCCCTGCGCGCATGTCGATCCGGGCATTTCCGCTGCCGAAGCCTATGTTCAGTTTCGTGATGCCGGCGGGCGGACAGACCGCTTCACCATCAGCTCCGATGGTGGCGGCTGCCTGCCCGCGTTCGACCATGAGGGCAACTTGACCCGTTTTGGCGTTGGCCTGTCTGACACATTGCCCGAAACGCTGGCCGAGATGGTGGGCATGGGCGTACCTCTGGATGAGGCTCTGCGCCCGTTGACATCAAATGTCGCCGACTTGCTGAAATTGCGTGGAAAAGGCCGATTGAGCGCCGGAAAAGACGCCGATCTGGTGGTTCTTGACGAAAAACTTGGCATACGGCATGTGATGGCGCGGGGGGAATGGCATGTCCGCAGCGCCCTAATAGCCCGGCGCGGCATGTATGAACAAATATAAGCGCCTGTGCGGCCCCGGCGGCTGCACCGCATCAGGACGAAGAAGGTAATCTTGACATGTGCCCTGCACCCGTTGATGCAGACACCCCTCGCGGGTTCATCATTCCGATTGGTGGCGGCGAAGACCGCGTGAAGGAAATGCAGATCCACCGCAAGTTCGTGGAGCTGTCAGGCGGCGCGGATGCCGACATCGTTGTGATCCCGACCGCCTCGATGCTGGAAGAAACGGGGCCGGACTATAACCGCATCTTTTCCGAGCTTGGCGCGGGTCAGGTCGAATTCCTGCCCATCTCGCGCCGCGCCGACTGTGACAACCCCGATTACGCCGGAATGCTGGACCGGGCGACCGGCATTTTCATGACTGGTGGCAACCAGTTGCGCCTGTCCGCGATTCTCGGCGGAACGCTGGTAGCGCAGAAAATCCGCCGCCGGAATGCGGCGGGCGTGCCGGTTGCCGGAACCTCTGCCGGGGCGTCGATCATGTCCGAACATATGGTCGCCGGAGGCAGCAGCAACTCGGCCCCCGCCGAAGGCAACATCACGCTTGCACCGGGCATGGGCCTGACCAACGCGGTGATCATCGACCAGCATTTTACCCAGCGCAACCGGCTGGGGCGTTTGCTAACCGCCTCATCTTTCAACCCTTTTCTGATCGGCCTTGGAATTGACGAGGACACCGCCGCCTTTATCGGCCCCGACAACGTCCTTGAGGTTGTTGGCAGCGGCACGGTCACGGTCGTGGATGCCAGCCATCTGACGCATTCGTCGATGTGGGATGCACGCCGGGGCGAAGCACTGAGCCTTTTGGGTCTTCGGCTTGACGTTCTGGGCGAAGGGTGCCGTTATGACCTGATGGCTCGCCAGGCCTTTCCGCCAGATGAGCATATGGCGTTCTGCACCTTGCCCGATTTGTCCGGCGATGAGGACGCCTCCGGGGGGAAATGAACAATTAATAAACGAGGAGCCTTATGAAAATAATCTCTACCAATGTCTTCGTCGGTCCCAACGTCTGGGCAAGTTTTCCGGTTATTCGACACGTCATTGATCTGGGATTGTTGGAAGATTGGCCCTCGGCCCGAATAGGCCCCGAATTCATCGACGCATTGGTCGCGGCCCTCCCCGGCCTTGCCGAGCATGGCTGTTCCTACCGCGAGCCCGGCGGCTTTATCCGCCGTCTGCGCGAGGATGAAGGCACCTGGCTGGGTCACGTGCTGGAACATTGTGCCATCGAGGTTCAGAACGTGGCCGGCACGGATGTGACATTTGGCCGGACGCGGGGCACGGGCGAACCCGGCCAGTACAATATGGTCTACGAATACCGCCAGCGCGACGTGGGACTTGATGCCGGGAAACTGGCCATGCGCCTGCTGATGCACCTGCTGCCGCAAAACCTCAAGGAAGCCCTGGACTATGATTTCGATCCCGATTTCGATTGGGACGACGAGTTGCGCAGCTTTGTTCTGCGTGCCCAGCGCAAGGAATTCGGTCCCTCGACCGGGTCGTTGGTCAAGGCCGCCGAAGAACGTGACATTCCATGGATCCGCCTGAACGAAGGATCGCTGGTTCAGTTCGGGCATGGCAAGTATCAGCGCCGTATTCAGGCGACCATCACGTCCGAGACCAAACATATCTCGGTCGAGATTTCCTGCGACAAGGAAGATACCCACAATCTGCTGAACGATCTGGGCCTGCCGGTGCCGCAACAGCGCATGGTCTATTCGGCCCGCGAAGCCGCGAAAGCAGCTGGCCGGATCGGATTTCCGGTGGTGGTCAAACCGCTGAATGCCAATCACGGCCGCGGAGTATCGATCAATCTGAACTCGGAATCCGAGGTCGAGGCCGGTTTTGCTGAGGCCAAGGAACACTCGCGAAGCCGCGCCATTCTGGTTGAAAGCTTCATTACAGGATTTGATCACCGGATGCTGGTGGTGAACAACAAGCTGGTCGCCGTCGCCAAACGGGTTCCGGGTCATGTGATGGGGGATGGCAAGCATACGATTGCGGAACTGGTCGCTATCGTTAACCAGGATCCGCGCCGGGGCATCGGGCACGAAAAAGTGCTGACCATGCTGGAAATCGACAATCAGGCCAAACGCCTGATGGAAAACGCCGGTGTGACCGAAGAAACCGTTTTGCCGGAAGGAGAGGTTTTCTATTTGCGCTCTACCGCGAACCTGTCCACAGGCGGCACGGCCATCGACCTGACCGATGTGGTTCATCCCGACAACCGCGACATGGCTGAACGCGCCATCATGGCGGTTGGGCTGGATGTAGGCGGCGTCGATTTTCTGATCGACGACATCACCAAGTCCTACAAGGATATCGGCGGCGCGATTGTCGAGGTGAACGCAGCCCCCGGATTCCGGATGCACGTAGCTCCGTCCGAAGGCCAACCGCGCGATGTTGCCGGTCGGGTGATCGACATGCTGTTCCCGGTCGGGGACAAGACACGCATCCCCATTGCGGCAATCACGGGAACCAACGGGAAAACCACAACATCGCGGATGTTGAACCATATCATGAAAACCAGCGGCAAGACCGTTGGCATGACCTCGACTGACGGGGTCTATGTGGATGGCAAGCTGAGCGTCAAGGGCGACATGACCGGGCCCAAGTCGGCCCAGATCGTGCTGCGCGATCCGATGGTCGATTTCGCCGTGATGGAGACCGCGCGTGGCGGGCTGGTGCGTTCGGGCCTGGGCTATCAAAGCTCGAACGTTGCCGCCTGTCTGAACGTATCGGCCGACCATCTGGGGCTGGGTGGCATCAACACGGTCGAAGAGCTTGCCGTGGTCAAACGCGTCGTGGTGGAAAGCGCCACGGATACGGCCGTTCTGAATGCCGACGACATCAACTGCCTGAAGATGGCGGATTATGCCGGGGCAAGTCAGATCTTCTATGTCACGACCAATCCCGGCCACAGTCTTGTGAAAGAACATATCAAGGAAGGCGGCAAGGCCATCGTGCTGGAAAAAGGCATGAACGGCGACATGCTGACCATCTACGACAATGGCCTGCATATCCCCGTGCTCTGGTCGCACCTGATCCCGGCGACACTGGAAGGCAAGGCGATCTTCAACGTGCAGAACGCCATGTTTGCTGCAGCCATGGCCTATAGTTTTGGCGTTGATCTGGACAATATCCGCCACGGGCTGCGGACCTTTGACACCAGCTATTTCCAGGCACCGGGGCGGATGAACGTTTATGACGAACATCCGTTCAAGGTAATCCTGGATTATGGCCACAACCCCGCCGCCCTGAAGGCAATGGCGGCGCTGGCCGACCAGCTAGAGATCAAGGGCCGCAGGCTGTGCGTCGTATCGATGCCCGGTGACCGTCGTGACGAGGACGTCGAGGATGCGGGCGCGGCGCTGGCCGGTCATTTTGACCACTTCATCTGCAAGGCTGACGACCGCCGTCGCGGACGCGGGCATGACGAAATTCCTCAGATGCTGCGGCAGGCGTTGATTGCAGGCGGCACGCCGGATGAGGCGATCACAATCATCCCTGATGAGGTCGAAGCGGTGACGGCGGGTCTTGAAATGGCAGCTCCCGGCGATCTGCTGGTGATATTCGGCGACGACACCACCCGCTGCTGGAAACAGATCATCTACTTCAATTCGGATGGCGACGCGCCCGAAGCTGAAGCGATCGCCAAGCCTGCCCCTGTTGAGACCTCTTTCGAGGACATGTTCGATAGCGATCAGGCCCTGATCCGGGACGAGCGCGGCGTGCGTCTGGCCCGCGAAATCAGCGAAGACGCGGATTGAGCCGAGGGCACCGGAATGGACAGAATTGAAGAGCTTGAGACCGCGCTGACCATCCCCAGCGCGACCAGTGGCGCGTTTCGGGTAGACGATGCGCGCCGGCTGACCGGGCCCGGGTTGCTCTGGGATCACCCGGGCGCAATCATGGACGTCTTTTTTGACCAAGAGCAGTCTTCGCGTGTCATTGAGCTGTGGCAGCATCATGCACGTCGTGTGCTGGATGCGCTCGGCTGGCACCAAGAAAAGCTGACATATCGGGTATTCACCGGCGGCGTGAACCTTGCGATTTCAGCGCCGATGGATCAGCTATATTCAGCGATCTTTGCGGTCCAGACCGCATGGCATTTCTGTGCCGCGGCGCTGGTCGGGGAAACACCCGGCGATTTCGACAAGATGATCGCCAACGTCCGCGACGTCATGGCCAAAGAGGCAAATCCGGCCCTGATCGCCCTGATCCAGGCGGCGTCGGCGCGGGGCGTCGATATCCTGTGTGACGACGACGAGATTTCGATCGGCCACGGGGTCGGAAGCCGGACCTGGGCCTGGAACGCTCTGCCTGCGCCTGATGAAGTCGAGTGGGACGCCTTGCACAACATCCCCGTCGCCTTCATCACCGGAACCAATGGCAAGACCACAACGACCCGGCTGCTTGAGGCGATCGCCCGGGCGGCGGGCAAGGTTGCCGGGCTGACCTCGACCGAGTTTGTCCGCGTCGGCGACGACATCCTCGACCGTGGTGATTATTCCGGCCCCGGCGGAGCGCGCATGCTGCTGCGCGACCGGCGGCTTGAAGTCGCCTGTCTGGAGGTTGCCCGTGGCGGAATCCTGCGCCGGGGTCTTCCAACCCATGCCGCCTCGGCTGCGGCTGTCACAAATGTCGCCAATGATCATCTGGGTCAGTACGGCGTCAACACGGTTCCGGAGTTGGCGCAGGCCAAGTTCGCCGTGCATCGCACCCTTAAGAAAGATGGCGTTCTGGCCCTGAACGCGGATGACCCCTTTGTCCGGGATGAGGCGCTGAACACGTCCTGCAGGATCTGGTGGTTCTCGCTGGACCAGAAAAACGCACTGATCCAACAATCCCGCGAGCAAGGACATTGTTGTGCCTTCCTGCGGGACGAGATGATCGTGTTCTTCGATGGCTCCACGGAACAACCGGTGATTTCGGTTCACGATGTACCGCTCGCTATGGGTGGGGCTGCCAGGTACAATATCCTCAACGCAATGACTGCGCTGTGTCTGGCCTGCGCACTGGATATCCCGATGCAGGCCATTCGCACGGGATTGTCCGGTTTCAAGCCAGACGCCAAAGATAATCCGGGCCGGTGCAACGAGTTTTCCCATAGCGGCGCCCGCGTCTTTGTCGATTTTGCGCATAACCCACATTCGGTCGCAGCGGTGTGCGAGGCTTTGTCCGGACTTCCGGCAAAGCGCCGCTTCATACTGCTAAGCCATGCCGGGGACCGGTCCGATCAGGACATCATCGATGTCACGCAAACGGCATTGCGGTTCCAGCCGGATGTGATCGTCGCTGCCGAGCTTGAGGGTTATCTGCGGGGACGCAACCTTGGTGAGATTCCAAAGCTGATTAAGCAGGCGGCAATGAACAACGGTCTTCGGGATGAGCAGATCCTGAGCGCGCCTTCCCCGGTCGAGGCGAGCAGGACAATACTGGATCAGATCGAACCGGGCGATCTTGCCCTGTTGCTGGTCTTGTCCGAGCGCGAACAGGTTCTGAAACTGCTGGAGAATTGAACCGGCACGCTGAACGCGAGGCACCCGGGCAGTTACCGATGGATGCCGCTCCGCCGCCGAACAGAGTGTCCTGGCAACAATTCTGTATTGACGCATGCCCGGGTCTGAGGCACTTAGCTAGAAGATGGTTCCCGAAGGAAGACCCGAGGGATGAAAAGGGAATACGGTGCGGCCCAGTGGGCCAAGTCCGTAACTGCCCCCGCAACTGTAAGCGGTGAGCGACGCCAAACACCCACTGGCCGAATGGGCCGGGAAGGAAGGCCAAGCAAGGACCCGCGAGTCAGGAGACCTGCCATCAATGTTCAACCAACCCGGGGCGGGGCGCCCTGGAAGGAGGCTTAGATGGCACGTCAGTCACGTGTTTACATGATCAGCACCTTCTGTCCGCGCTTGGCAACAAGTGGAGCGGACCATGTCAGACGCCACTGATCATGTTCTTCTGATCTGTTCGACATGCAACGGTGATTTGTCTGCGGACAAAATACGCTCTTCTTTGTCAGATGCGCTGCCGTCCGCGTTTGCCATTCGCACGGTCGATTGCATGGCCGGGTGTGCGCAGCCGACAACTGTTGGGTTTCAGGCCGCCGGCAAAGCCCAATACCTGTTCGGCGACATCCGGACCCCGCATGACATCGCGGCCTTGGCCGAATTCGCGTTGCAATATCAGAACAGTGCCGATGGATGGACCTGCGCGTCCGACAGGCCGAGCGCGCTTTTTGACAAAACCCTTTCCCGTTTGCCCCGAATGACTTTGGAGGAGCATTCATGACGACCTCTGCATTTCTTGCCGTGCGTGACGTCGAGTACTATGCGCTGAATGGTGATGTACTGCTGCAAGCGGCGTCTTTCGAACTGGAAGAAGGTGCCATCCTTGCAATTGCCGGGCCGAACGGGGCCGGGAAGACGACGCTTCTGAACCTGTTGTGCGGCACAGCCGAACTGGCGCTGGGCGACGTTTTGATCAATGGGCGCAGCCTGAAACACATGCCCGCCAACCAGCGCGCCCGAATGATCGCTGTTGTCAGCCAGCACGAGCTGCCGGATAGCAGATTGTCTTTGCGGGAATATGTGGCCTTGGGGCGAATCCCGATCCGGGCTGACCGGTCGAAAGAGGGCCACGCCGCCGAACTGGACAGGGTTTTGAACCTGACAGGTCTGAGTGATCTGGCGGAAAAACGAATGGGCGTACTTTCCGGGGGCGAACGTCAACGCGCGCATATCGCGCGTGCTCTGGCACAGAACCCTTCACTATTGTTTTTGGACGAACCGACAAACCATCTGGACCCCGACGCCAAGGGGCGGATGCTGTCGCTCGTTGCCGAGTTGGGCATAACGGTGGTCATGATCGTCCACGACCTCGTCATGATCCCCGAATTCGCCACTCACGTGGCCATGATGAAATCCGCGCGGCTCACGGGCTTTGGTCCCGTGGCCGATGTGCTGACCTCGGACCGGGTCCGGGAAACCTTTGGCGTCGACTACCTGTGCTTTCACCATGAGGGCCGCGTGATTCCGGCGCTGGATATCCGAAAAACCTCGGTCTCAAACTAACCCTAGGAGCATCTTTGAATGAAACAGATCTGGTCGGTGGTCCTGACCACAGCCCTGGCAGGCGGTGCGTCGGCACAAGAAATTGCCGTCGACAATTGCGGCAAGTCGCTAGTTTTTGAAACTGCACCCGAGCGGATTGTCGTGCACGATATGAACATGACCGACATGGCCTTTGCGCTGGGTCTGCAAGACAAGATCGTCGGGCTGACCGGCATCACCGGATGGTACAAAACCAGCCCGGAATTCGATACGCTGCGCGGCGATATTCCCGAGCTTGCGCCCAAATACCCAACGGTCGAGAACCTTGTGGCCGTCGAACCCGACATGTTCTTCGCGGGCTGGTATTACGGGATGAAGCCGGGCGGAGACGTGACACCTGACACGCTGGAACCCTTTGGCATCAAAACCTTGATCCTGTCCGAAAGCTGCGTGCATCTGGACAAGGACCGCCCCGAAGCCAGCATGAACCTGCTGTTTGATGACGTTCTGCGACTGGGCGAGGTCATGCAGGTCGAAGACAAGGCGAAGGAACTGGTTGATGGTTGGAAAGAAGAACTGACCGAGATCGAAACCCGGACCGCCGATCTGCCCAAACCGCGCGTTTTCCTGTTGGATGGTCCGGCTGATGCGCCCTTCACCGCGGGCAAGTTTGCCATTCCCGATGCGATAATTTCCGCAGCGGGCGGTGAAAACGTGACCCATGACATGGATACAAGCTGGGGCCGCACCTCGTGGGAAACGGTAGCGGCCGCCAACCCCGAATTTCTGGTGCTGCTGGATTACCAAACCGGCAACGGCGCCGAGGATACCTTCAAATTTCTGCAGGAGCATCCGGTTATGTCCCAGACAGATGCTGTCAAGAATGAAGCCTGGATTGGCCTGCGGTACGAGGAACTGACCCCGGGACCGGCAAATATCGAGGCGATCCTGAAAATGGCGCAGGCCATGCATCCGGATCTCAACTGATATGGGCCGACTCGGCCTGACACTTCTGCTGGGGGCGGTCGTTCTGGCCGCCCTTTTGCTGATCTCAACCATCTACGGCACCACATCCATTCCGGTTTCCGACACGTTCACCGCTGTCTTGCTGGGAACCGGTCTGAGTGACGGGGACATGTCGCCTTTGCACCGGATCGTGTTTGATTTGCGCCTGCCGCGCGCCCTGTTCGCGGCCGTAATCGGCGCCGGGTTGGGCATCGTCGGCGTGGTCCTGCAAACCACAACGCGCAACGATCTTGCTGATCCGTTCCTGTTCGGCCTGTCCTCGGGTGCGGCGGCCGGCGCCGTGTTTGTGATCACCGTGACCGGCGACGTGCTGGGCTTTTGGACCCTGCCGTTGGCCGCGTTCTGCGGCGGGCTTGTGGCGTCGGGCATCGTGCTGGCGCTGGTTCACGGTTTACGCACAAGCGCGCCCGAAAAACTGATCCTGGCCGGGCTTGCGGTTTCGTTCCTGTTCTCGGCCATCACCAACTACCTGATTTTTGCAGGCGACAGCCGCGCCGCGCATTCCGTGATTTTCTGGATGCTGGGCGGTCTGGGCCTGGCCCGCTGGGAGACGTTTCCGCTGGTCTGCGCAGGCCTGCTTCTGATCCTGAGCTTTTCTCTCTACCGCAGCCGCTGGCTCGACGCGCTGCTGACCGGCGATCTTACTGCCTCCACCCTCGGCGTACCCGTGCGCGGACTGCGGTTCAGCATGTTCTTTGTTGCGGCGCTGGCAACGGCGGTGTTCGTCTCGGTCGCCGGTGTCATCGGTTTCGTCGGTCTGATGGTCCCCCACATCGCCCGCGGAATCGCGGGGCCGCTGCATGGCCATCTGCTGCCGACCGCAGCTCTCGTCGGCGCGGCATTGCTGACGGGCTCGGATATTATCAGCCGTTTGTTGCTGGCCCCGCAGGAATTGCCTGTCGGGATCGTGACAACCTCAATCGGATCGGCGTTCGTGTTCCTGCTCCTGTTCAGGACCAGAGCCCGCTGACCGGACCCTTTCCACCTTCGATCCAGGGCGCAAGCAGCGGCTGGTGCGAACCATTTATGTGCCGCGCTTCCTCTGTGCATCTCTGATAAGTGCGGCGAGGCGATAGAACCCATGTGCCATCTTGGTATAGGGCATCAGCAGGAAGAAGGTCAGAACCGACCCCAGATGGATGGCCAGAAGTGCGGGCATCACTGTGGTCGAGCCGAGCACGTAAAGGACAAGGCCGCTGAGGCCAACAAACCCCAGCAACAGGATAAAGCCCATTTCTCCGCCCCACGCGGAGGTGTCGCCAAGGTCACGATCGGATTTCTGCTTCAACATGACCATGCCGCCACAGCCGATGGTCAACAGGATACCGCCTGAGACGCCAAGCAGCTTGGGTAATGACCAGAATCCGTAGGGTGCATGCAGGCCAAAGCCGTAATGCATCACTGTCGCAACCGAGGTTGAGGCAAAGCAAAGCAGGAACCCATACATGATCGCCTGATGCACGTGTCGGCGGGCCTGGCTGAACCGGTCTTCATCTTCGAAATTGCAGCCTTCGCCGTGGCCGGCGGCAAGATCCTGCATCGTTCCGGCGCGTTTGAACGCTGCCGTCAGATCGGCCCATTGGATCGGTTTTCCGTCAACCGCACGCCAATAGCGGCGCAAGCTGATGGCGATGCTGAACAGCGGCAGCAGGAAGGCGGGCATAAAGATCGCCACCATCGCTTTGTGGGAAAGAGCCGCATAGAAACCGTCGCCGCCAGAAGACCCGATTGCCCGGACCGCCCAAAACAGCGCGGCAAAACCGAGGACCAGCGCAAGCACAATTGCCCCTCCTTGGGTGTGGAAGCGACGCGCCAAAGGCTGGGGCCAGGCGAAGCTTTCCCAACTGTCACGGCGCACCTCGGCCAAAGCAGCAGGCAGGTTCAGATCAAACTCGTGCGGGGCGGTGTACTGGCAGGCATAATAGCAACCCCTGCAATTGTGACAGAGGTTGGCGAGTTGGGTGATGTCGCCATCCGAGAACGCGCGCTCGGCGTGCAATGACGGGAAAACCGAGCAGTAACCCTCGCAATACCGGCAGGCATTGCAAATCTCGGCCTGACGGCGGGCATCCTGTATCAGTTCAGTTTGCATGAGCGGCGGCCTCACGTCCTGCTATGCGTCCGAACACCGTTCCAATGGTCATGCCGAACCCGGCCAGATACCCCTGCCCCAGGATCGATCCCGCCATGGTTTCTCCGGCCGCCCAAAGGTTCCTGATCTTGCCGTTAGGGGTTGAACACTGTGCCGTCTCGTCGACCTTGAGCCCCAGATAGGTGAAGGTCACACCGGTGCGCAGCGAGTAGCCATAGAACGGCGGTTCCGAGATTGGGCGGGCCCAGTTTGTCTTTGGTGGTGTCAGGCCGGATGTGGAAACTCCGTCCAGCTCGGTTGGATGGAAGCCGCTGCCGTCGCCACAGGCGGCATTGAATTCGGCGACCGTTGCCTTCAGCTTTCCGGCAGGCAAGTCCATTATGTCGGCCAGTTCATCCAGAGTATCAGCCTGAAGCGGCGGGAAAACAGACGGCATGAACAGGTTCAGCGATTTGGCGTCGATGATCACGTAGCCCACCTGTTCCGGCTGGGCCGCCACCAGACGACCCCAGATCGCGTAGCGCTTGGGCCAGACATCCTCGCCCTCGTCATAGAACCGCTCGGCGTTCTTGTTCACGACGATGGAGAACGGCACGCAGTCAAGACGGGTGACAATGCCACCGTCAAACTTGGGCGCGCGTCCGTCGATCGCAACGGCGTGGCATTGGGTCGGGTCGCCGACGCTATCGACACCCTGATCCAGCAGATCGGCCAGCACCACACCGCGGTTATAGGGCGTACCACGGATCAGGAAGTTTTGCGCCGCCGGTCCCCAGGCACGGGTCAGCCAATCGGTGTCGGCCTGAAACCCGCCCGAGGCAACAATGATCGCCTTCGGTGCGATGCGGTGGGACTGCCCCTCGCAGGTATAGTCGACCCATTCGACCCTGTCGCTATTCAGTTCCAGATGGGTGACGGCAGCCTCGTACAACACTTCAACGCCCAGCCCTGCCGCAGTCCTGTAATACGCATTGACCAGGGACTTGCCACCACCCATGAAAAACGCATTGGTTCGCGCCAGCGACAGGGTCCCCGAAAGCGACGGCTGGAACCGGACCCCGTGTTCTTCCATCCAAGGCAGGCATTCCTCGGAAGTGCGGATCGCCAGCCGTGCGAGACGCTCGTCAGTTTGTCCGTCGGTCACCTTCAAAAGATCGGACAGGTATTCGTCCTCGCCATACGCTTCGACAAGCGGACCCAGAGGGCCCGAATGCATACAGCGAAAGTTGCGGGTGTGACGCGAGTTTCCACCGCGATAGGGTTTCGGCGCTGCCTCCAGGATCAGAACACGGGCTCCCGCCTCAGCTGCCGTCATCGCGGCGCAGAGGGCGGCATTTCCCCCGCCGATCACTGCAATATCATAAGCTTCGGTCTGAGGGGCCATTTCCGGTTGTCCTATTGGCCTTGATCGCTGGTGCGATCTCGTTCCTGCAATGCGCGAATGCGCATGCGTTGCGCAGCCTGGATATGCGCTCGCATTTCCGTCTCGGCCGCCGCCCCGTCACGTGTTTTGAGGGCGGCCATGATACGGCGATGTTCGGCCACGGCAGCCTCAGCCCGATCGCTGTCCAGCAGTTGCGATGGGCCAAGGATCAACAAAGCCTTTTGCAAGGACAGCATGGATTTTGCCAGAAACCGGTTCTTGGCCGCATCCAGTAGCGTTGCGTGAAAAATCCGGTTGATCCTCGCCGCATCCGGACCTGTTCCCGCCTCGGCCAGACGCTCATTCAAAACCTCAAGCTCGTCCAGTTCCACGTCCGACGCGGCCCGCGCAGCAAGGCGCGCTGCAGTGCCTTCAAGCACGGCGCGCATCTCGTACAGTTCCATGACCTCGGCGTAATCCAGGCTGCGGACCGTCGCGCCCAATCGCGGGACATGCGTGACCAACCCGTCGGCCTCAAGCTGACGGATGGCTTCGCGGACCGGCGTTCGGCTGACGCCAAGCCGATCGGACAGCTCAATCTCCCGCAGTCGGTCACCAGGCAACAACGACCCTTCGCGGATCTCGTCCAGCAATCTCTGATAGGCAGAGCTGCCTTGCGGGCCGGGCAGTAATGGGTCGTCCTGAATAGTCATAACACTCACACTTGCATATTGCGTCCATTTGTATACATTTGGATACATAGCGAGTCAACAGCGTCGGAAACCAACCTTTGTCCACCCCAGGAAACCAGACTTCGCTGTTCGTGAAGCGGTCGATGACCCTTGGCCTCGCGCTGTTCGGCACCGCGATCTTTTGGGCGCTGGACCTGCCGCTGCCGTTTTTGTTCGGCCCAATGACCGCTTGCCTGATTGCGGCACTGGCCCACGCACCAATGGAAGGGTTTGGTCAGGTTTCTGTCGCAGCCCGGACCATTCTGGGTGTCGCTGTTGGTGCCTCGATCACGCCTGCCCTGTTCGCCGAACTGCCCAAGATGGCGGCATCGATCATGCTAATCCCCTTCTTCATCATTCTGATCGCGCTGGTCGGGGTTCCGTTCTTTCGCAAAGTGTGGGGGTTCGATGAGAAAACCGCATTCTACGCCGCAATGCCGGGCGGATTGCAGGATATGATCATCTTCGGGACCGAAGCCGGCGCCGATCCACGCACCCTGTCGCTGATTCACGGTACACGCGTTCTGATTATTGTTACTTTGGCACCGCTGTTTCTGACAGTGTTCTACGATGCTGAACTGACCAACCCCATCGGGCAGCCCGCAAGCAATCTGCCGGTGCACGAAATTCTGCTCATGGTTCTGGCCGCCTTGGTCGGCTGGAAAGGCGGAGAGCGAATTGGCCTGTTCGGCGCATCCATCCTCGGGCCGATGATCCTGACCGCTGCTCTGTCCTTGGGGGATTTCATCCACTCCCGTCCTCCGCGTGAAGCTATTCTGGCTGCGCAGTTCTTCATAGGGTGCGGGATCGGAGTGAAATTCGTTGGCGTCACATGGGGCGAATTGCGCCGCGTCGTTGCCGCCGGCGTTGCCTATGTCGTTGTTCTTGCAATCTTGGCTGCGGGTTTTACGGCTGTTGTCACCACACTCGGGCTGGGTCACCCTGTCGAGGCGTTCCTTGCTTTTGCACCCGGAGGTCAGGCCGAGATGACTGTGCTGGCCATTGTTTCAGGCGCGGATTTGGGATTCGTGATCACTCATCACCTGACGCGGATTGTGCTGGTTATCATTGGCGCGCCCATCGCGGCCAATCTTATTTTGCGCTGGTCCAGACCTCGGGATTGATCATATGGATCGGAGCGCCTTCGGCAAAGGCGTTCACCTGATCAAAGATATCCGCAAATTGCAGGTCAAACTCATCTTCGGTCACCAAACCGATATGCGGCGTTGCGATCAGGTTGGGATGCGACAGCAACGGGTCGTCAGGATCGGTCAGCGGTTCGGTGTCAAACACGTCAATTGCCGCATTTCCGGGGCGGCCGTTATTGAGCGCTTGTAACAGCGCGCCGGGTTCGATCAGACCGGCCCGCGACGTGTTCACAAACAGCGAACCGGGCTTCATCGCCTGTAAGTCGGCTGCCGTGATGATACCGCGGGTGTCCGGTTTCAGGCGCACATGGATCGAAACGACATCGCTGCCGGAAAAAAACGCCTGTCGGCTGGATGCGACCGCCGCACCATCGGCGGCTGCGCGGGCGCGGCCATCTTCAGACGACCACCAAACAACGCTCATGCCAAACGCCTCGGCATAGCCCGCAACGGCCCGGGCAATACGCCCATAGCCATAAAGGCCCAGTTGTCACCCGCGCAGTGTCTTGCCGACCCCGGATTGCCAGCGCCCTGCCTTGACCGATTCCATTTGCGCCGGCAGGTTCCGCATTCCGGCCATGGTCAGCGCCCAGGTCAGTTCAGCAGCAGCGTAAGACGGCGTGCCCGCGTGCATGTTCGAACAGAGCAGCACTATGTTGTCAGTACATGCCTGAACGTCCACATGCGGATAGACCCCGACCAAAGCGAAGCAGCTTTTGGGCGATTTTCACAACTGGAGCACTCCGAAGGCAGCGGGCTGGGCCTGTCCATCGTTGCCGCCGTCGCACAGCGTCACGGTGGGCAGGTTTCAATCAACAAAGCCGCGCGTGGCGCAAGTCTTACGCTCGAGTTTCCTTGTGTTCCGTAAACTCTGACCGGGTTTCAACGTTGCCCACCCTGCCCATCTAACTGGTCCATTTCATCACCGGGCATGGTTCTATCGAGATGATGATTTAAGGCACAGACGCGTGTTGGCCCCGCGTAAACGCGGTAGTTCTTAGTATGGCTGTTCTACCGAAAAGATGGCCGCAGTACTTCTTTTCGGTATGATGTCAACGTGCCAGTGCTTTGGGTAACCGTCCAGCCAACGCCCGCTGAACGACGGCAAACCTCGGGGTGTGCGCGATTTCCTCAAGTGTCGCGACCCAGAGCGGAACCTCAAAATCCGGAACCGCGTCGTCCGACTTGCGAAGCCGGGCGTCCGCGTCGCCAATGAATGTGGGCAGAAAGGTCTTGCCCACGCCCGAAGCCGCCATCTGCTGGAGGACCAGAAAACTGTCTGCTCCGTTGGTTATATCGTCAGCATTCACGTGTTCCGCCATCCAGTTAGCCGGGAGAGAGCGGCTTAATGCGCCATCAAGCCTCATCCATTTTTGATCTGGGGAACCATCATCATAAACTCCGAACGACAATGTACCCGAGCGTTCCCCAACCAGACCTTCCCCAAGCTGAACCGACGGCCGTACTGCGATATCTGCAGTCAACCGGGGCAGATCATGGTGGCTGTTTCCACTCAACAAAGTCAGTTCCAAGCCGGGGTAAAGATTTGAAATATCAGTCAGTATTTTTGGCAGCACAAGCTGGCAGAGGCTGTCAGTGGATGCAATGCGCACGCGACCGACAGGGGACCGGTTTGCACCCACAATTGCCCGCTCCACCGAAAGGACCGCGTCTTCAACGCCTTCCATGGCAGAAAGAACTGCTCGGGCCTCGGGGAGCGCGCAATATCCCGACGGGCTTTTCTGAAAGATAGTGCAGCCATTTCGCTGTTCGAACGCGGCCACTCTGCGCAGGACCGTTGCATGTGTGACACCCAAGGCAGACGCCGCTGCATTCAACGATCCGTATTTGGTGACGGCAAGCGCGTATCGGATATCATCCCAATTGTCGTTGTTCATAAATTAACAGGGGACGACGAATAACAAACAATTACAAGAAAATTCGTTCAAGCTAACATTCGGTGTATTCAACAGGGAGAAATACCATGAAGAAGAAAATTACGATTTTCGCGGCAGGTCTTTTGTCGGTAGCCGCAATAGGAACAGCCATCGCCCAGGAAAGTCAGAACCCGGCTGTAAAAGCTCGGACCTCAATCATGAAGCTTTATGCCTTTAATCTGGAAACACTCGGCGGAATGATAAAGGGAGAGGTGGAATACGATGCCGAGGCGGCAACTCGGGCTGCCAACAATATTGTCGTTCTGACGCAGATCGATCAATCCGCAATGTGGCCGGCTGGTTCCGACAATGCGTCCGACCCAGCCACCCGTGCCCTGCCCGCCATCTGGGAGAACTTTCCCGACGTCGGAACAAAGGTGCAGGCTGTGGCTGACGCCGCCGTTGCGATGCAGGCTGCGGCAGGACAAGATGTAGAAGCCGTGAAAGCGGCGATGGGACAATTGGGCGGAGCCTGTACGGCATGTCACAAGGCATACAGAGCGCCAGAAAACTGATGAGGCACTGAAGGTGCGGAGTTTCTTGCGATTGGCCGCTGGTGTCGTGATTTTAGTCGGGTTGGCTGGTGTACTGCTGACCCGACCGCAAAGAGTGGATCCGGCGCAACTGAATGATGTCACCGCCGATCTCGTCAGAGGTGAGGCTGTTTTCTATGCAGGCGGATGTGCATCCTGTCACGCGGCGCCGGATGCCACCGGAGAGGAGAAGCTTAAACTCGCCGGAGGGCGTCGGTTTGAAACGGGTTTTGGCACATTCATAGCCCCCAACATTTCCAGTGATCGGGAAGCCGGAATTGGGTCCTGGTCTGCGCTGGATCTGGCCAACGCCCTGCTTCATGGCACGGGTCCCGAGGGGCAACATTATTACCCGGCTTTTCCTTATACGTCTTATGCCAACATGACCTTGGAGGATGTTGCGTCTCTCCATGCCTTCCTCGGCACCCTGCCAGCTGTCGCCGTGGAAAGTAACGCGCATGAGGTCGGCTTTCCATTCAGCATTCGACGCGGGCTGGGGGGATGGAAGCTTTTGTACCTGAAGCCAGGTTGGGTGGTTGAAGGCGACCTGACGGACCAACAAGCCCGAGGCCGATATCTGGTCGAGGCGTTAGGACACTGCGCTGAATGCCACACACCGCGAAATTCCTTCGGTGGTCTGCAACGTGATCTGTGGCTGGCAGGCGCGCCAAACCCAAGCGGCAAGGGTCGCATCCCCGGCCTGACCGCCGACCAGCTTGATTGGTCTGAAGCTGACATAGCGGAATACCTGAGATCCGGTTTCACACCGGACTATGACAGCGCGGGTGGTGAAATGGCGGAGGTCATCGAGAACACATCACAGCTTACAGATGACGACCGCTTGGCGATTGCCGCCTATCTCAAAGCCGTTTCCCTGCCGTCCGCTGCGCCTGTGCCGGAGTAACTGCCGTTCGAGGAAATGGGTCTTTGGTATCGGGAAACCGCCCCTGTGATGCGCCCCGAAACTGACGGTGGTTCAAAAGGCCACAGGATCTTGGCTAAGACGTTCGGCTTGAAAATCGTCAGACCTAAGCCCGATGTGGGAAGGCCCGACCAAGGGTAGCCTGTCTTCAGTATCAAAAAACGCGTCAAACGGCATTGGAGGCGGATATGAAAGCCCAAAAAAAGTTAGGTCAACTTCTAAGCACAGTGGCATTGGCTTCGTTGATTGCAGCGACGCCTTACGTGCCAAAGTTTGACGCAGACGGTCGCCTTCAGTTTGAACCGGTCTACGCGTTCGCCAAAAGCGGCAAGGGCAAAGACGGGGATGATCGCGACGATGACCGGGACGACAACTCGGGATCGGGAAACAGCGGCCGTGGTGGTGACCGCGACGATGGTCGCGACGACGACCGAGATGATGATCGCGACAATGACAGGGATGACGATCGTGACGACGACCGGGATGATGATCGTGACGACAATTCAGGATCGGGCAAAAGCGGTCGTGATGATGATGATGACGACGATGATGACTCAAAGCGCTCCAACAGGGGCAGCGGTAAAAAGGATCGGTCTCAGACCGGCGGCAGACCAACAGGTTCGGCCGGGATAACGAAGGTTGAGACAAATGCGAGCGGCATCGAAGTTCGTTACGCCGACGGAACCAAGGAAGAGATCGAAAACGGTCGCTATGAAAGAAAGAATGCGCAAAACCGAACCGTCGAGGAGCGTCCCGCGACTGGTGCCGACGTCTCACGACTGCGGTCTTTGGCGAACGGCATCTCAATCAACAACGTACGCTCAAGTGGCCAAGGCGGCGCATCTGGCAGTCGCCCCACGAAAATTGAACGCCAAGGCGACAACATCGAAGTGAACTACGCCAATGGGTGGAAAGAAGAGATCGAGTTTGGGCGCTATGAACTGAAAGATCCGTTCAACCGGACTGTTGTTGAAAGAAACGCAACCGCCTCGGATCGACGCAGATTGCAGGCAATCGCAAATTAAACGGCGCTCCTGGCAGAAGTACCCCAGGCGGTCTCTCATAAGCAGAGACCGCCTTATTCATCGAAGACACGGCGATTAGTCTCCTCTGTTCCAAGCATCGTGCGCTATCAAAGCGGCCTCCACCCGATTTCGCGCGTGAAGCTTGGACAAGATCGCCGTCATGTAATGCTTCACGGTTTTCTCCTGAAGACCCAGCCCTACGGCGATTTCCCTGTTGCTCAACCCCTTGGCCACATGGCGCAGGATTTCCTCCTCGCGATGCGTGAGATCATTCAGGATGTCTCTGTTTTTGCGGGCACCGTTTTCGCTGTTGATCTTAAGCAGCACGCGTGAGGCCAGACCCGGCGAGACAAACCCTTCGCCCGCAGCAATGCTGCGCAGAGAAGCTGTCAGCTCGCTCGCTGTCACGCCCTTGACAATGTACCCTATGGCTCCGGCTTCCAGTGCATCCGCAATGTCACTGCTGTTTTCCGAGACCGTCAGGATCGCAATGAAGGGTGGGTTTGTCATTGCCGCAATCATGCGTGTTGCGCTTATCCCGCCTCCCGGCATCGAGAGGTCAAGAATGGCGATGTCTGGCTGATGCAATCCGACGAGCGCTATCGCCTCTTCCGAACTTGAACCGGCGGCGAGAACCTCGAACCCGTCGGCCTCATCCAAGGTACGCTGCAGGCCGTCCCTGAAAATCGGATGATCATCCGCTATAACGACAGATGTGGTCATAATGCACTCATCTTTCTGGGAAATAATGTCATTGCTATTGTGGTGCCGTTGCCGGGGCGCGACGATACACTGAACCTGCCACCAATGCTCTCGACCCGATCTCGCAGGCCCAATAATCCCTGCCCTCCATCGTCGCGCAAAACGGTTTCGTCCGAAGTGTCAAAACCGGGTCCGTCGTCGCTGACCTGAATGACGATGCGGTCACTTTGCACTTCACTGGTGACGGTGCATCGCGAACCCGGGGCATATCTTGCTGCATTGGAGAGCGTTTCCTGCAAAAACCGAAAAACACACAACTTGTCCGACAGTGACAATTCCGGCGACTGGCGACCCTGAAACGAAATCTCCGGCCGCAGCGGGCTGTGTTCCGAGTGATCTTCAACGGCCCTCTTCACGACATCGATGAGAGCAAGATTGTCGATGTCCGGAGCCGACAGCCCCCGCGACAATGCACGAATTTCTGCAAGGGACTTCTGCAAGGATTGATGAATTTCTTCGGCCTCTTTGGGCTTGGCAGACCCTTCGGGAAACGCTGCTTCCAATCGAAGGGCAGCCAGAGACAGGTACTGAGCGGGACCATCATGCAGTTCGGCACCAAGCTTCTTGAGAAACCGATCCGTCTGCGTGGCATATCTTTCCGACGCTTCGACGACACGTGACCGCAACTGGGCGTTCTGCTCGGCCATCTGTTCGCTTTCTGCAAGGCGCTTTTCCAGAAGACGCCCCTGTCGCTGAATTGTGTTGTCACCAATTGCAACAATCGAAAACAACACGATCGTGCTGGCCACAAATGCCGAGCCGACAACCAACCAGCTTGTTCTTCTTGCCTTGGCAAGGTCCAGTTCCAGTTGATCAGCCCTTTCGTAGAACTCCGCAACCGCAATGATTTCACCGGACCAAAGCTCGCGAATGGGGCTGTACACTTCAAGTAAAGGTATCCCAAGGGCCGCTTCGGCGGCGCTTTCGGCATGATCAAGCTCTTCAAAAGAGCCGGAGATTTTTCCGCCCCAAGCTTGCTTCAGATCGTCGGTCAGGCTGAACCGGCTGCCAATTATCGCAGTATCCGAGGCGTGGGCGATGACACCTCCTTGTTTCCAGAATTTGTAGGAAATAACGCGGTCGCGCATTGGCTGGGTCATGAATATCTCGTCCAGTGCCCGGCTTGCCTGCTCCGAAATTCGGTCGCCGTGCGCCAATTCCTGACTGAGGGGGGAAACGATGCTTTCCATATAAAGCGCGGCAGAGTTGGCGGAATTCTGGACGACAGCATTCTGAATTCGATTTGACACCCAGACCCCAACTATCGCGGTCGCAGTGCCCATCACAGCAATGCTGGCCGCAAGAAAAACTCGCGACAGCGACCAATTGCCAATTGTCAGGTCAGCTATTTTTCCTCTCATTGTGAAATCGACTATGAACTACAATCTCTTACCGCACCACAGACCTTGGTCTGACGTGAAATGTCGGCTACTCGAAACCCAGGTTCTGACCCAGAAGCCCACGTCAGGTGTCTTCCATCTTTCTCAGTCTTTGCAGCATCGGGCAGTGAACGTTGCCACTATCACAATTGGCTGTAAGCTCTTTCAAGGCGCGCTCCAGGCGTTTGAGTTCATCAGTCTTGCTACGAACACTGACAATGTGAGCCTCGGCTAATTCTTTGACTGATCGGCAGTCATCGGTACTTCCCTCTGACAGTTCCAAAAGCGCCTTGGCGTCTGAAAGCGGAAACCCCAGGTCACGGCACTTCTTCAGAAAGCGAAGTCTTCCGACATCGTTCGCTGAATAGAGGCGGCGATTGTTCAGAGCTCGCGCGGGTCTTGGTACGATACCTTCGCGTTCGTAATAGCGGATGGTTTCTATTCTGACACCGCTTTGCCGGGAAGCCTCTCCTATCGCAATCATGTGAATTGACCCCTCTTGATCCTGTAGTCGCTACAGGAGTTATACAATCTGACAGTTGGTGCCTCAACTCGATCAAATTGAATACCCACGGAGTGAAACATGAAGAAATACGTGATCCTAAGCTACCTTGGATCGGCTTCTGCTCTGGGCGTCGCAACATGCTGTGTTCTTCCAATGGCCGTGATGTTGCTGGGCTTGGGAGGCAGCTGGTTGGCGGTATTCGGAAAAATTGCTGCGGGAAGTTATTACGTTCTCGCCATCTCAACAGCGCTGGTCGCGATTGGGTGGTTTCTATCTCATCGAAACAGGGCCTTGGGGCAGTTGAAGTGGTGGCTAGCAGGAAGCTCGTTGATCACCGCACTGGCATGGGTCATCGTGTTCAAAGAGGCTCAGATCAACGACTATCTAATCATGAAGATGTGAGACAATGACGAAACAAACCGTGGTGCTCGACAGTACTCTGACTTGCCCTGAATGTGGGCACGTCGAAACCGAGAAAATGCCAACAGACTCCTGCCAGTGGTTCTATGAATGCAAGTCATGCAAGGCCGTTTTGAAGCCGCTGGAGGGCGATTGCTGTGTATTCTGCTCTTACGCGACGGTCCCATGTCCGCCAATCCAGTTGGGGGATGACTGCTGCAGTTAGTATCGCATATGGGGCGGCAACTCTGGGTCAGTCGATGTTGAAACGTTGCATGCGCGCCCAAAATGAAGATCACTTCGCATGGCGATGGTCCGCTAGTTCCGGATGTTTGTAGGCCTCGGGGTATGTCATTGGTTTCGTGGGGCCAAGGGGTACAACACCATTCCAGCTTCGACCAAAATACCCTTGGCGGCAGTGTTCAATTGAACCGCTGTTTTCCACGCCCGGCACGGAATGCGCGCGGCAAAGCCAGCGCCATAGGTTCGGGTAGTCAAGGATCTTGGCACCGTTGAGCTTCATACGCAGGTAATAGACCGGGTCGTGTCGATACAGCGTCGGAAACAGGCGAAGGTCTGCTTCGGTGAAATGATCGCCCGTCAGAAACATGCGACCGTCGCTGGCAAGGCGTGTGTCAAGCTGTGACAGAGTGTCAAAATAGGCGGTGAAAGCCGCCGCATATACGCTTTGATCAGACGAAAATCCGGCTTTGTAGGCACCGTTGTTGATATTGACGTAAACCAGTTCGTTCAGCTCGTCGATTTCTGTCCGAATGGCCGGATCATCCGGGTAAAGAACTGGCCGTTCATCGTTGCCACGCGAACTGCCCAGTTCGACCGCATTGCGATCCAGCATGCGAATGATCTCGGCGCTTTCGTTGTTGACGATGCGCTTTGACTTTTTATCGTACAGGATTGGAACCGATTTTTCTTCAGAACTTTCTGCCCGATATATGTCGCGCACCAGCCTGAAACCCTGGCCAGTGCCGGTCTCGGCGGTGCATTCCGGAAGTGCTGTCCCGGTCAGCGAAGCCACCAGGTCGGGTGCGAATTGCCAGTGGTTCGGGCCTTCAGGGTCTTCTTCGTCTGTTCGGTTGGGAAACATCACATCCATCGAAATACTGCCCTGCAGGCCCAACACGTTGCGGGCCAGTGTAACCCGGTGGCACCACGGGCAGTTGAGCGCGACAAACAGGTGATACCTGCCCGGTTCTGCGGGAAAATCAGTATCGCCGATGGCATGCCGGAAACCGCTGACGCCGCGCACGAATTCCCCTCGGGCGCGGCGCAGTTCGGCATTTGACTGGTCTTCCTGTTTAGAACGGTCCGTCATTGTTCAAGCTTCACCCTCTCAGACGGTGGTGCAGAATGATAGGCACCGCAAGCTCTTCTTCATCACTTAGATGGCGTTTCAGAAAGGCCTCGATCACTTCCGACGTATCGCGCAGCGCTCCGACCTCTGAACGTGCCTGGGCCTCATCCAGATGGATCAGCTTGATCGCCCGATTGGCTGTTCGGGTGTATTGATCAAGGACCAGATCAAGATCAGCATGATCCTTTTCCAATACCTCCAGGCCCGCATCAAAGCGGGGGTCCGCCGCAGAGAGTTCGGGAAAATAACTGCGATCTTCCCAGCCGTGATGGCCGCGCAGATTGCCGACAAGCGCGTTGCCATAATAGGACAAACGGGCGGCGTACGCGTCGGGTGACACCGTTCGGTCCAGAAAATGCTCGGCATCGGTCCGAACCAATTCGGCAAGACGGCGAAACATCTGATGGGCGCCCAGCCAGTGGCGCGTTTTCTCTTTGAAGCCGGGATGGGAGTCCCAACTGTCGCGCGGATATGTCTCGAGCAAGATCTGCATCTCGCCCGGCATGTTTTCGGTTCGGATATAGTGGTTATCAAGCATGAGCTTACTCCTTTCCGCAAGGATGTGTGGCCCAAATGTTCCGACCGTTAGACCCACGGCTGCACAGCCGCTGTCTATGTCCGCACACCGGCAAAGCGAATTCCGCTCAAATCCGAGACACTGCGTTTCCATGTCGTGATATCGCGCAGACTGAAATCGCTCAGCGATGGGTGACCGCAGGCTCTTGCCAATACTTGCATCAGTTCGACACTCGCACCGAAGTAGCGCGCAAGCCTCTCCGCGCTGACTTGTACATCCAGCCTTTTCCGCAGCTCGGGTTTCTGCGTCGCTACACCAACCGGGCAATTGTTGGAATTACACATGCGAGCCGCAATACAGCCAACGGCCTGCATGGCCGAATTGCTGACCGCAATTACATCAGCGCCCAAAGCCATTGCCTTGGTGAAATCCTCGGCCACGCGCAGCCCGCCGGTGACAACCAGTGTAACTTCGTGGCCTGTTTTTTGATCCAGATGCGCCCGGGCACGTGCAAGCGCCGGGATCGTGGGTACCGAAATATGATCACGGAAAATCAGCGGAGCGGCGCCAGTGCCACCGCCCCGACCATCCAGAATGATGTAATCGGCGCTGGCCGCCAGCGCAAAGTCGATGTCGTCCTCGATGTGATTTGCGGACAATTTAAAGCCAATCGGAATACCGCCAGAGCGTTCCCGCACCTCATCCGCCAGTTTGCGGAAGTCTTCCGGGCCTTCCAGATCTGGGAAGGTCGCAGGCGAAATCGCGTTTTGGCCCGGCTCCAGCCCGCGCACCTCGGCAATTTTTCCCTGCACCTTTTCGCCAGGCAGGTGGCCACCGGTCCCGGTTTTCGCGCCCTGTCCCCCTTTGAAATGGAAGGCTTGTACGCGTTCCACCAACTCCGGCCGCCAGCCAAACCTGGCCGAGGCGAGTTCGTAGAAGTAGCGAGAGTTTTCCGCCTGCTCTTCCGGCAACATGCCACCCTCTCCGGAACAGATGCCGGTCCCGGCCAGTTCGGCGCCACGTGCCAATGCGGTCTTTGCCTCCTCAGACAGGGCCCCAAAGCTCATGTCGGAGACAAATAGCGGGATATCCAGTTTCAGCGGCTTGGTGGCCCGTGGGCCGATTGTGACCGAGGTCGATACCAAGGCGCCATCCAGCAGTGGCTTTCGCGCCATCTGCGCGGGCAGAATCTGGATGTCGTCCCAATGCGGCAAATCTTTGCGCGGCACGCCCATGGCGCCCATTTCCCCGTGGTGACCCAACTTGGAAAGGCCGTCCCTTGCCAGTTCATGAATGCGGGCAACCGTTGGCTCTTCGGGGGTCGGCGTCGCCTTGGGCACATCGCTCACCGGTTCGGGTGCCGGGTCGCCCTCGGACAGGTCACCCAGTCTGGTGTGGCTGCTGTCGCAGAACGGAGCATTGGCGCTGGCTTTACAGCGGCACAAAACAGCCGGGCCGTCCTTTTCTGCCATGAACTTCAGCGGGGCAATCCCGGTTCCGGTGTGGCTGCCGTTGCAGAAGGGCTGTTTTTGCGAGCGCCCGCACCGGCACCAGAAATAGGTTTTACCTTTCTCAAGCTCGACACGTTCCGGGGTCTTAGCGGCGATGATGGGTGGTGTGGTTGTCATGTCTTAATCCAATCTGTCGCGATCATGGGGTAAGGAGTAGTCGATACAGGGACCTATCGGGATGACCCGCGACGGGTTCACCGTTTCATGACTGGCATAATAGTGGTCCTTGATATGCGCCATGTTGACGGTCGCTGCGACGCCGGGCTGTTGGTACAGATCCCGTACATATTCCGACAGATTAGGATAATCCGCGATCCGGCGGATATTGCATTTGAAATGACCCACATAAACCGGGTCAAAACGCACAAGCGTCGTGAACAGGCGCCAGTCTGCCTCGGTAGTCTTGTTTCCGGTCAGGTAACGCTGTTTGCCCAAACGCTCGTCCAGCCAGTCCAGGGTTTCGAACAAAGGGACGACCGCCTCTTCATAGGCATCTTGCGTGGTGGCAAATCCCGCCTTGTAGACCCCGTTGTTCACGGTGTCGTAAATCCGGTCATTCAGGGCATCAATCTCGGGGCGCAGCTCCTTTGGATAGTAGTCCCCCGGCTTTGCTCCGATCCCGTCGAACGCCGTGTTGAACATCCGGATTATTTCGGGGGACTCGTTCGAAACAATGGTCTTGGTCTTTTTGTCCCAGAGAACCGGTACTGTCACCCGCCCGGAATAGTCCGGTTTTGCAGCGGTATAGACCTGGTGCAGAAAATCTGCGCCGTTGATTGTATCCGGCACGGCACCTGGACCGGGTCGAAGTGTCCAACCGTTCTCTGCCATGTACCAATGCACGACCGAGATCGAGATCATTTTCTCCAGTCCCTTGAGTGTGCGAAAGATCAGCGTTCTGTGCGCCCAAGGACACGCCAGAGAAACATAAAGATGGTAACGCCCGGCTTCGGCCTTGAACCCGCCTTCGCCGCTTGGTCCGGGCGCGCCGTCTGCTGTGACCCAATTCCTGAACTGTGGTGCCCGCCGCACGAACCGACCTGCGGTATCCGAGGTGTTGTACCATTGATTTACCCAGCGTCCTTCTTGCAGAAGTCCCATGAGCTGTCCTTTCCAAGCCGCAAACCGTGCCACGTGTTAAGACGTGCCGCATCGTTTCGCTTCAGACTAACTGGTTCATTTTTTCAACCCAGAGACTAATATTAGCCCACCTTGTTCTAATTTGGAGAACGATGCCGTGGGCCAGATGGAAGACATGCGACTGTTCGTTGCAGTCATAGAAGCGGGCAGCATAACGCGGGCTGCCCAGAGCCTTGGAATTGCAAAATCCGCTGTCAGCCGAAGGGTTTCTCTACTGGAGGGTCGCTATGAAACTGTTCTGATCGACCGGCAGCGTGGAAACTGGGAAATAACCGAGACCGGTCGCGAACTGTTTCAGAGAGCAACCCGACTGGTACAGGATATGGATGAAATCACGGATGATTTCACAAGCACTTCCGCCGTGGTCGAAGGACCGTTAAGTGTAAGTGTTCCGCTGGAGTTTGGTGTTTCATTCCTTCAGCCCGCACTTTTTGACTTTAAGCGGAAATACCCGCAAATCCGGCTCACCGTAAACTTCGACGAACGCCAGGTGGATCTGTCCCGAGAGAATTTCGATCTGGCTATCCGGATAACGAACGAACCCGAGGCCAAGCTACTCGCAACGCGTGTCGGCTCTGTTTGGCATGGACTGTTTTGCAGTCGAGGGTATCTGGAGACTCATCCTGCCCCAAAAGAACTGCGAAATCTCCATGACCATCAGTTGTTGTTCTTTGGATCAGCCCACCGCGCAACATGGGAGTTTCTTTCAACACCCGGAAAGACGGAAATCTTTGAGTTCCAACCATACCTCAACTCCAACAGCGGGACGTTCTTGCTGAACGCCATGAAGCAAGGATTAGGAATAGCCCGCCTTCCCAATTTCATCCTTGGACATCTGCAACACTCTGACGACATTGTTCAGGTCCTACCTGAAGTAAAAATCGAAAACTGGGGCATTTTTCTGGTGCATGCTGAAAACAGACGTATGAACCGCCGCATGAGGTTATTTACCGAAGCCATCAAAACCTTCTGCGCCCGGTCACAAAAAAGCATCCAGGTGTCTGACACCGCATAATAAGGTGGCCGCAATATTACTGGCTCTCCATTGTGAATTCCCGCTTCAACAGTGTGATCGTGGCTTGGAGTGAGAAACCCAAATGCGCTGGACACGACAGTTTCTTTCAAGCCGCACACATGAAGTTGCGACAGCTTACTCCCGGATGATGCCTGAATCACAATTCAGGAATGTGGACCTGATCCTAATACTCTTGGTCCTAGTCGGATATACGCGGCGGGCGCGGAACTTTCCAAAAGGGCTAAAACGACCAGCTTCGGCAAGCATTTGGTTTCTTTTGGCACTTCCCGCTAAACACCCGCCTCTGTTGACACGACTTCTGACTTCGATCGGAGCCACTTGAGAAACAGCATTACCTCAGGTCGATGATGATCCGGCAGAGTGTGGATGTAGTAGACGCCAAATAATGGCTCAGAAAACAACTCCACCATTCTGCCTGCCTGAAGATCATCCTGAAAAAAAGCACGCGCTGTGTAGGCAATGCCGTCGCCCCTACGAACGGCAGCCATGATCAGGTTACCCGGCATGTGATTGACTGAGAGAGGCTGCTCTGGAACGACACCGTGGAAGGTAAACCAGTCGCTCGCTTCGTTTGTTCCCAATTCTTGCAACCACAGAAACTGCGTTAATGATTCCGGACTGTTCAGGTCCTTACCTTCAACCAATTCCGGCGTGGCGACGACAATCATGTCAGAAATCAGAACCGGGTCTTCATCCGGCCTTGGCCTACGTTTGTCATGATATCGAATTGCTATGTCGATCCCACCCGGACGAGGTTCAACCAACTGTGACGTTGGATTAAGCATAAGTGTAATTTCCGGGTGTGCGCGTTGAAATTCAGCCATACGCGGAAGTAACCACTCCACGGCGAAGGCTGGTGACATCGTGACCTGTACTGGCCGGTTTGTTGCTGCCTCTGTTACGCGCTCCACGCCTCGGCCAACAATTTCAAAGCCTATACTGAGCTCACGAGCCAAACGTTCCCCCTGAGAGGTCAACGAAATACCTCGGCCACGTTTTTCAACCAAAGGTATGCCCAGGTGCTTTTCCAGGGACTTTACCTGCTGACTGACTGCAGCTTGCGTTACGTTCAAGCATTCTGCGGCCAAGGTGTAGCTGCCCACTTCTGCCACGGCAGAAAAGGCGCGGAGGGCGTTCAAAGACGGCAGGTTCAACCAATTCATATGATAGTTTTTCTAATATATGGGCAGAACAATTGACTCGCATAACGGCGACGAATTGGCAATGCTTGGGTGAAGACAGTCGAACTCGATCACGCCGACTTGGCGAAAAAAACTATCGTCCGTGTCGCCAACTCTCGAACAAAGGGAGCTATCCAAATGCAAGGTTTTGAAGGTGGTTGCTACTGCGGTGCAGTTCGTTACCGGATTAACACGGCCCCAGTCTGGTCTGGCCATTGCCATTGCAGATCATGTCAAATGGCACTTGGCGGGGCTTTTGTCACTTGGGCAAAAGTGGCGTCCGAGGATTTTGCTGTAACAAAGGGCGAAATCCGAACAGTTCAAAAAACACCAGGTGTCACGCGCGGCTTTTGCCCGCAGTGCGGCACCACTCTGACCTATGCAGCCGAGGGGGAGATCGAAGGTCAGGACTGGAGTAAGGACGCTTGGTTTGCCGCTTCCACCTTGGACGATCCATCCGCTGCAGAGCCCAAGGCCCATATTTTCGTTTCTCACAAACAACCGTGGATCAAGCTCAATGACGGCCTTCCTAAGTTTGAGGAGTTTTAGACGAACCGCGGAGTTACACTGGAGGAAAACACAATGAGTACTGCTTTTTCGTACGCCTGCAAAGACTGCGACGGCATGGAAACCTGCCCCGGCAAGGTCGTGGCTTCTACAGAAGATGAAGTATGGAAATTGATGGAACTTCACGCGGTGATCGCGCACGGAGAAGATCCGAGCACTTGGGATGCTGAGACACGCGATTATCTAGGCAAGCTGATAAAAACTCACGACTTCGGCAAATAGTTCGCATTCAGCGAAGTGTTGGGATCAGTACGGGTCCACCCCAGCCCGAATACTTGCCAAAGAACCTTCGTCCCAATTCCGAGTTCACTGGAATGTTAATGGTAGCGGTTCACTTGCTGCTGCATCTGGGTGCAAAGACGCAGGATACGAACCAATGGGCGAACGAAACCTGCTGTGTGTGCGGTCTGTGCAAACGTGGCGTTTGAGGTCTGACGAAGCATATCGATCTCCTGTGTCTGACCTTACGTTAACCGCCATCACAGGAGAGGTCTGTGAACTAGGACACAGACGTTTGCCAATCGCCTTGGAGGCCACCGACGCAGCGTGATTGGTATGCAAAGCGAGGCTCAACGAAGTCGAACAGCCAGATCCTTTGCGGAGGCTTTTTCAAAGCTTGCCTATAAGCTGGAAGCAACAAGTTTTGCCATTGGCCTTCAATCCGCTTGCTGTCGCTTTGGCATTCAGCATTCTTTCTGATTTTCCTCCGGTCCCCACTGGGAACAATCGATTTAAGTCTTTCAAAATGATATACTGCTAAAGCTTGTTAGCCGGGAGATCAGAATGGAACGGCGTCTTGCCACAGTGCTTGCGACGGACGTTGTCGGATACTCCGCGTTGATGCAACGCTCTGAAGCGGACACAGTTAAGCGCCTTAAGCGATTGCGGGATATCGTCAGCGATTTGGCGGAGCGTCATGGTGCTCGGGTCATAAGCTGGGCTGGTGATGGAGCGTTGGCGGAGTTCACCAGTCCGGTTTCAGCGGTCCGAGGGGCCTTTGAATTGCAGCGTGAACTATCGGCCCCTCATAACGCACAGGAAATCGGCCTCCAGTTGCGGATCGGCATACATCTTGCCGATGTGATTGTTGATGGGAAAGATCTTCTGGGAGACGGTGTGAATATCGCCGCCCGCATTCAGGCAGAGGCCCAGCCGGGCGGAGTTCTGGTTTCAAGCGCAGTATTCGAACAAGCCAAACGTGGGGCGCAGGTGCGGTTCATGCCCATGGGTCACCGGCGTTTCAAAAATATTGAAGATGCAATCGAACTTTATGCGATTGAGGGAGACCTCGGACTGCACAGTTGCATGCTTACGAAAGGCTTGCCTCAATCACAGGCTGCCAAGCCTCAGCAACGTGATAACGGTGTTATTGTTCTTCCCTTCCAGAACCGCAATATCGATCCAGAGCAGCAGTACTTTGCGGAAGGTTTTACAGAAGACGTTATCACAGAGCTTTCCCGCTTCACCGAGTTGTTCGTGATTTCACGAAATGCCAGCTTCTCGTTGGAAGGACGCGATTGCGCGCCAGAATCGATATGTAACGAAACGGGTGTTCGGTATGCGGTTGAGGGGGGCGTAAGGGTTTTGGGAAACCGCGTGAGGATTTCCGCGCATCTTTTTGATGCGGCTCGTGGTGCGCAGGTTTGGTCCGAAAACTACGACTGCGACGTGCACGAATTGTTCGATGTTCAGGACGATATGGTTGCCAAAATCTCGGCCGCCGTCGCGGGTCGCGTCGAGCGGCAAGCGGAAAAATCTGCCCGGGAAAAACCTACGGAAGATATGGCCGCTTACGATTGCCTAAAACGAGGGCTTCACCATCACCGCATTGGCGGGGTCACACGCGAGAATGCCGAAGCCGCCATAAAATGGTTGAATAGAGCCTTGGAAAAAGACCCCGCGTTCGGTCGCGCTCAGGCATGGCTGGCCTGCGCTGTAGCAACACGGGACGAATGGCTTGGGATAAAGGACGAAGACCGCTACTGGGAAATGGGGCGGCGCGCTTTGGAATTGGACTGTAATGACGCTGAAGTGCATCGGATCATGGGGTCACTGTCCCTGTACAAAGAGGACTTTGACAATGCGCTTTATCATTACACGCGCGCGCTCGAGATTACGCCAAACCACGCGTACATAGTGGCGCACGCGGGCAATGTTCACAATTATCTGGGCGACGGAGAAAAGGGTTTGGTCTTCCAAAGGCGCGCCGAAGCTCTTGACCCGTTCCTTCCAGAGTATTGCCGGGAAGTGGGCGTCATTGCGCACTATGTCTTGGGGGACTGGGAAGCTTGTTTTCAGGCAGCAACAGCATTCCCGCGACGGACCCGGCGCGCAGCCGCATATCGAGCCGCAGCTGCCCTGCATTTGGGCGACCCGGAGCGGTTGAATCGCGCTATTCGACGATTGGCCACGATTGATCCGGAATTCGATATAGAAGGGTTTCTTTCTGTCGAACGCTTCCAAGACAAGCGGCGCAATGAGCAGCTTCGGGAAGAGATGTACCAGGTGCTGACCATCATGAACAACGGTCTCTTGCGTGCGGTCGTGTGACGAACTTTCGAAACGCAGCAAGTTCTTACTTGCAAACCCGCCGCACATGCAAACACACGAGATGTGTCGAACCCTCTTATTCATCAGAACGCCATTTGTTCAGAAACAACTGACGGCGCGCAAAACCAGTTCGTGACACCTGCTGAGGCGGCTCCAAGCTCCGCCGTATTGCCTGTTGCAACATCAGCGAGGATTATTATTGCCCATGTTGCGTGAAACTGCCCCGGACAACCGCTGCTGCCTCCGAAATTGGGTTTTGGGTTCGTCTGCACGTTAAAAAGTTCGTTTCCGCGCAACTCAAACATTGACGGCAGGCGCAGTAGATTTCGCTTTCTAATGCCTGTTGCCCTCAATTATCGTCTGGTTTCGGCGCGCGCTAGCAAACTCGAACCAAAAAAATCAAGGCGTCGGCGATTAATGGCCCGGCGTTTTTTTCGTTTTTGGCCTCAGATTTACGAAATATAGGCGCTACTGACCTCGTTAATGGGTGCCAAAACCGCCGAAATGGGTTCGTATTGCCTGGCGGTTCACAGCGCACCTCAAGCATCATCCGTCACATTTGGAATGCCCGCAGCTCCGGCATGTCATGCAACCTTCGATCATCACCATGTCGAATTGGCCACATGACGGGCAGGCCTTTCCGCGCGGTGCGTCCATGTTCACCACCTGTGCCTGCGGGTCGGACTTCAAGCCCATGCCTTCGCCCTCAAGAAAGCCGATGTTGATCAAGTGCTGCTCGATGACTCCGCCGATCGCCGCCAGAATCGAGGGGATGTATTTGCCCTTGACCCAGGCGCCGCCGCGCGGATCGAACACCGCTTTCAGTTCCTCGACCACGAAGGACACGTCTCCACCGCGCCGGAACACGGCCGAGATCATGCGGGTCAGGGCCAGCGTCCAGGCGTAGTGCTCCATGTTCTTGGAGTTGATAAACACCTCGAATGGTCGACGACGGCCCGCGATCACGATGTCATTGATCGTCAGATAGATCGCGTGCTCGCTGTCCGGCCATTTCAGCTTGTAGGTTGAACCTTCCAGCGATTGGGGGCGGTCCAGCGGTTCGGACATATAAATGACATCGCCACCGTCGGCTTCATGTGGGGCGTCGGCGCTTTCGCCGGGTGCCTTGTCCGAGCTTTCCGAGACGGTCAGAACCGACCCGGTCACATCGTTCGGGCGATAGGTGGTGCAGCCCTTGCAGCCCTGATCCCAGGCCTGCATGTACACGTCCTTGAAGGCATCAAAGCTGATGTCTTCGGGGCAGTTGATGGTCTTGGAGATCGAGCTGTCGATCCACTTCTGCGCGGCAGCCTGCATCTTCACATGATCCAGCGGTGTCAGGGTTTGTGCGTTTACGAAATAGTCTGGCAACGCCTCGTCACCGAACTTGTCGCGCCACATTTGCACGGCGTAATCCACGACCTCTTCCTCGGTTCGCGATCCGTCTTTCTGCAACACCTTGCGCGTGTAGGCATAGGCAAAGACCGGCTCGATCCCGGACGACACGTTCCCGGCGTACAGGGAAATCGTCCCGGTCGGTGCAATCGACGTCAGCAAAGCGTTGCGGATACCGTGTTCGCGGATCGCGTCGCGCACATCTTCATCCATCTTCTGCATCGTGCCGCTGGCCAGGTATTTCTCGGCTTCGAACAGGGGGAATGCGCCTTTTTCCTTTGCCAGGTCCACCGACGCCAGATACGCGGCGCGGGCTATCGCGTGCAACCAGCGCTCAGTCTGACGCGCCGCCTCGTCCGAGCCATAGCGCAGGCCCAGCATAAGCAGAGCATCCGCCAGCCCGGTCACACCCAGGCCGATACGGCGCTTGGCCTGTGCTTCGGCGGCTTGTTCGGCCAACGGGAATTTCGACGCATCGACCACATTGTCCATCATCCGAACCGCCGTGGCGACCAGTTCCTGCATCGCCGCCTCGTCCAGATGGGCGGCTTGTTCGAACGGTTCTGCCACCAGTCGCGCCAGGTTGATCGACCCCAGCAGGCAAGCACCATAGGGCGGCAGAGGCTGTTCGCCACACGGGTTCGTGGCCGCGATGGTTTCCACGTAGCTAAGGTTGTTGGCCTGATTGATCCGGTCGATAAAGATCACACCCGGTTCGGCATAGTCATAGGTCGCCTGAATGATCTTGTTCCACAGATCGCGCGCCTGAACGGTGTGATAGATCTTGTCGCCGAACATCAGCTCCCACGGGCCGTCCGCCTTGACCGCCTCCATGAAGGCATCCGTCACCAGCACCGACATGTTGAACATGCGCAGACGGGCCGGGTCGGATTTCGCGGTGATGAACTGCTCGATATCCGGATGGTCACACCGCATGGTCGCCATCATCGCGCCCCGGCGCGATCCGGCGGACATGATGGTTCGGCACATCGCGTCCCACACATCCATGAACGACAGCGGACCGGATGCGTCCGCCGCGACCCCGTGCACATCCGCGCCCCGCGGACGGATGGTCGAGAAATCATAGCCAATCCCCCCACCCTGCTGCATCGTCAGTGCGGCCTCTTTCAGCATATCGAAAATGCCGCCCATGCTGTCAGGCACTGTTCCCATGACAAAGCAGTTGAACAGGGTCACACGCCGCGCTGTTCCTGCCCCTGCGGTGATGCGGCCTGCTGGCAGGTATTTGAAGTCTTCCAGCGCCTCGTAAAACTTCTGCTCCCAATGCGCCGGGTCGTTTTCGACCTGCGCCAGATCGCGGGCGATGCGCCGCCAGGAATCCTCGACCGTCTGGTCGATGGGCGTGCCATCCGCCTTTTTAAAGCGGTATTTCATATCCCAGATCTGCTCGGCGATGGGGGCGGCAAAGCGGCTCATTGGTGATTCCCTGTACTGAAAGAGGTATCCAGACTACCCCAAACCCTGCCCCTGCCACAACACCTTGATGACTGCGCCTTACGAGCTACAATATAAAGATGAACTTCGGGACGACTCTGTGGGAAAACTGTGGATAAGTACATAAACCTCATAAAACTTTCCGTCGGCTCGGAAAGCGTCGACACGCTGATGGCGTGGCAGGACGGCCGCATAGCGCTTTATGAGGACGGCTGCCCGCGCCACGTCACCCGTATGTGGCCCAAGCGTGAGGCCGAAATTCTGAACGGCGGATCAATCTATTGGGTGATCAAGGGCGTCATCCAGTGTCGCCAACGCATCCTGCGGCTGGACGAGGTACGCGGAGAAGACGGTATCCGCCGCTGTGCCATCGTGCTGGACCCCGAGATACACCGTACGCAGACCGCGCTGAAACGCCCGTTTCAGGGCTGGCGCTATCTCAAACCCGAGGATACTCCGGCCGATCTGCCACAGGGACGCGAGCAGGACGATGCCCTGCCCGATGATCTGAACCGCGCGCTGGCAGAGATTGGTGTGCTGTAATTAGCCCAGCCGGTCCAGCAGATCGGACAGAACGGCCTTGTCGTCAGCGTCATAGTTCGCGACGCGGCTGCACCAAAGTGTCGCCTGGGACTGCAGTATAAGTCCATCCGACAGGATTTTCAGATGGTTGGCCCTCAGGGTTTCCCCGGTTGACGTGATGTCCGCGATTGCCTCGGCGGTTTCATTCACCACCGTGCCTTCGGTCGCGCCCTGGCTGTCGACCAGAGTGTAGTCGGCCACGCCCGCCTCGGTCAGGAATTCACGCACCAGCCGATGATATTTGGTGGCAATGCGCAGCCGGTGGCCGTGCACCTTGCGGAACGCCGCCGCTGCAGCATCCAGATCGTCCAACGTGTCCACATCGACCCAACAGGCAGGTGTCGCAATAATCAGATCGGCATTTCCGAACCCCAATGGCGCGATCTCTTCGACCTGTTGTTCCCAGCGGGGCAGTTTTTCGTGGACAAGGTCCGTTCCGGTCACGCCCAGATGGATCCGCCCCGCCGCAAGTTCCCGCGGAATCTCCCCTGCCGACAGCAGGATCAGCGATACGTTGTCGATCCCCTCGACCTTACCCGAATACTCGCGGTCTGATCCACTGCGCGACAGGGTGATGCCACGCTTTTCAAACCAAGCGAAGGTCTTTTCCATCAGCCGGCCCTTCGAGGGAACGCCCAGTTTCAGGCTCATCTTGCGCCCTCCTCGATCTCGAGCATCAGGTCGGGGCGCAGGACACCACCCACTGCGGGAATTTCCGCGCCGTTGCCCAGTTGCCAGGTCAGCGCGTCGTAGCGTCCGCCGGTTGCGATGGGCGGCAGATCGGGACGGCCTTCGGCGTAGAAGCCAAATACGAACCCGTCGTAATACTCCATGGATGTCCGGCCATAGGCGGCTTCGAAATCCAGCCGTTCCACGTCGACCCCACGCGCCTGAAGCGAGGCAATCCGCGCCTCGAGCCGATCCAGCGCAGGGGTGATCTGCGGCAGATCAACGGCCACATCGCGCAAGCGCTCAAGCGCGAAAGGCATCGTTTCGCGTACATTCAGCAGTGTCTCCAGACCGGCCAGTTCGCTGTCCGAGATCGGAGGCGTCTCGCGGTCTTCGCGAAGTGCCGCGATGCGGGCTTCGATTTCCGATGCGCGCCGCTTGCCGATCATGGGGGAATCAAATGTCATCGGATCGGACGCGTCCAACAAAGCGTCCCGGCCCGCCGGAGCGGGTTTACGTCCGGCAAACCGGTCCAGAAGAACACGGAACCGGCGGGGTCGCCACAGGTGCCGCATCAACGCGGCCTTACGCCGTTCCGTCGTGCTCAGGCCCTGAACGGCTGCGGTCAGGATACCGATATCGCCAGTGGCAGCGCGCAGGGGCAGACCACGAAGCTGCAGCGCAAAAAGCGAGAACACCTCGGCGTCCGCTCCGGCGGGGTCGTCGCGATCAAAAACCTCGTATCCGACCTGAATGTATTCGTTTGCGCGGTCCAGATCGTGTTCCTGACGCCGGAAAACCTCGCCCGAATAGGTGTAGCGTGCGGGTTCGGCACCTTCCCTCATGTGCATCTGCACCACGGGCAGGGTGAAATCCGGGCGCAGCATCTGTTCGCCGCGCAGCGCGTCCGAGGTCACATAGGCCCGGGCCCGGATGTCCTCGCCGTAGAGATCCAGCAGCAAGTCTGCCGATTGCAGTAAAGGCGGATCGACCACCTGTGCCCCGGCGGCCTCGAACCGGACGCGCATCATCGCGGCGCGGGCCTGAATCTGAGAGCGGTTGGGCATGCGTCAGTCCTGACTGTTCAGAATTTCGCGCACCTTGGCGACCAGATCGCCGCGCGGCACTTCGAACTGGCTGGGGCGTTCTTTCCATTCCTCGAGCGTGGCGCTTTCGGCAATCTTCGCGCCCAGGATCAGGTCCTTGATCTGCACAATGCCACCCGCCTTTTCGTCACCGCCTTCGATCACCGCAATCGGAGAGTTCCGCTTGTCCGCGTATTTCAGCTGATTGCCAAAGTTTTTGGGGTTGCCCAAATAGACCTCAGCCCGGATGCCTGCGTTGCGCAGCTCGGCCACCATCGCCTGGTAATCTGCCATCCGGTCACGATCCATGACGGTGACAACCACAGGGCCGGTAGCCCGCGCCGCGATCCGGCCCTTTTCGCGCAGGGCAGCCAGCAGACGGTCGACACCGATGGAGATTCCAGTTGCGGGCACTTCCTGCCCGGTGAACCGCTTGACCAGATCGTCATAACGCCCACCGCCCGCGACTGACCCGAACTGCCGCTTGCGGCCTTTCTCGTCGAAAATCTCGAAGGTCAGTTCGGCCTCGTAAACCGGACCGGTATAGTAGCCCAAACCGCGCACGACCGAAGGATCGATCTCGATCCGATCCGATCCGTACCCACCTGCATCGAGCAGAGCGCCAATCTGCTCCAGTTCGGCAATTCCGTCCGCGCCGATCTTGCTGTTACCTACAGCGGTACGCAGGTTGGCCAGCGTGCCGACGGTATCCGCCGCTTTCGAGGTCAGGAACGCAATCACGGGCTCGGCCTGATCATCGCTCAGCCCCACACCGTCGATGAACGCTCCCGAGGCGTCCAGGCGACCTTTGGTCAGCAACTCACGCACGCCCTGCTCGCCCACCTTGTCAAATTTGTCGATGGTGCGCAGAACGTTGTCGCGGGCAGCTACGTCTTCACCCAGACCCATCGCCTCAAGCACGCCGTTCAAGACCTTGCGGTTGTTGACGCGCACTAGATAGTCGCCGCGGGGAATGCCGACGGTTTCCAGAGTGTCCGACAGCATGGCGCAAATCTCAGCATCGGCCGCCATCGAGGCCGTACCCACCGTATCCGCATCGCACTGATAAAACTGGCGATACCGCCCCGGCCCCGGCTTCTCGTTCCGCCAGACAGGCCCCATCGCGTAACGGCGATAAGGCGTTGGCAAGTCGTTGCGGTGCTGGGCATAAACGCGGGCCAGGGGCGCGGTTAGGTCATACCGCAGGGCCATCCAGTCGCCCTTGTCGTTCTCGTCCACTTCCTGCCACGCAAACACGCCTTCGTTCGGGCGGTCCACGTCGGGCAGGAATTTGCCCAGCGCCTCGACAGTTTCCACTGCGCTGCTTTCGAGGGCGTCAAACCCGTACCGATGATAGACGTCCGCAATAGCCCGCAGCATCTCGGTGCGCTGCGTGACTTCCTGGCCGAAATAGTCGCGGAACCCTTTCGGCGTCTCGGCCTTGGGGCGGGGCTGTTTCTTGGGCTTGGCCATGTGGGGCGTCCTTGGGAGTTTTCTTGTTCCGCGCGCGGTCTATCCCATGGTCTGTTTCGGGGCAAGGCGCGCTTTCTCTGGCCACGGCGTCACAGGGTCGCTATGACCTGCCCCAGAGACAGGAGTCACCCATGCAGCATCTGGAAGAACAGATCGCCCACCTGACCCGTACAGTCGAAGACCTGAACGCGGTTGTCACGCGGCAACAAACCGAGATTGAACGCCTGACCCGCAGAGTTGAGATGCTGTTGCAACGTGAGGCTGAGCGCGCGCAGGAAGGATCCGGCGGTGTCGTATTCGGCGACGAGCGCCCGCCGCATTACTAAGGGGTTACAGTCCCAGCGTCGATTTCACCGCACTGTCCACAACACCGCCCAGCAGCGCATCCTCGTCCCCGGTGCATCCTTCGGTCAGCGCGGCCAGGAAGTTTTCGCGCATCTTGGCTTTGTCGTCCTCGGACGCGGCGTATTGTTCGATGTCGATCTGGCGATTGTACAGAGACAGGGCCGTCATCTTTCCGACCACGTCCAGGACGTACTCGTCATTCCCGTCTGCCTCTTCGATGACTGATGCGCAGGTATGGTACATCAGCGGCAGCGCCTCCTGCATCATCTGGTCCGCTTCGTCATCGGCCAGCGCAATTCCCGGCGCGGCGATAAAAGCGACCATCGAAATCAGTTTGAACCCGTGAAAACGCATGGCAAGTCCTCTCAAATTGGGCATCGATCCTATTTTGGGATCGGTGGTCACTTTTTATTGGCGCCGATGATGGCCCCGACAACAGCCCCGGCAGCGGCCCCCTTGCCATCGCCGACCAAAGCACCAACGCCCGCGCCGATCAAAGCGCCTTTGAGCGCGTCTTCCTGCTTGTCCTTATCCGCCAAAGCTTGAGTTGCGGGCAACAATGCCAGTGACGCCACAGCAGCAGCGACCAGTATTCCCAGACGTCTTCCTGAAATCCCCATTTGGCGTCCTCCCATGACTTAACCCAAATGAATATAGGTAGAATTCCAGCCTAGCTTGGTGGCAATCTTCTGGCAACAAGCCGTTGGACGTCAGATTTCCTCGACCGACATCACGCCATCCAGCGATTTGATCGCGCCTTTGATCTGCGGGTTGATCGGAAAATCCTGCCCCAGATCCATTTCCACATCCCCAGGCAAGCCCGGGTCAAGCAGACACAGATGGATCGGCCCCTTCGCCGCGCCCTTGGCTGCACCGGCAGCGTCTTCCAAAACCCTGGCGACGGTGGGCAGAACCTGCGGCTGATCCACGAAGATGCGCAGCCCGGTTGCGCCCGCGTCGGCCACCACCGAGTCCACTGGTCCAACGGATCGCCCGAGCAGTTTCAACTGATCCGACTCCATCGTCGCCTCGGCGGTCAGAACAACCTGCGCACCTGTTTCCAGAAATTCCCGGCATTTCTCCAACGTATCCGAGAACAGCGTGACTTCATAAGCTCCTGTCGGATCAGAAAGCTGCGCAAAGGCAAAGCGGTTGCCGCGCGCTGACTTGCGCTCCTGTCGTCCTGCGACGACACCGGCCATCTTGGCAATCAAAGGGCCGGAACGCGCCTTTTCGGTCACTTCGTCCAGTGTCAAAATCTGCTTGCGCTTCAGCGCAGGCATGTAATCGTCCAGTGGGTGGCCTGAAAGATAGAAGCCGATTGCCTTGAACTCTTCGCTCAAGCGTTCTGCCGGCAACCAGTCGGGTGTCGCGGAAAGCCGCGGTTCGGGCAGATCATCCCCGGCCTCACCGAACAGCGACACCTGGTTCGAGTTCTTCTGGTCGTGGATCGCCGCCGAGTACTGCACCAGTTGCTCAAGGCTTTCGAAGACGCGGCGGCGGTTCTTGTCGAGCTGATCAAAGGCCCCGGCCCGCGCCATCATTTCCAGCGGACGTTTACCGACCTTCTTCAGATCGACCCGGCGGGCAAAGTCAAAGAGGTTCACAAACGGCTTGTCCCCACGCCCTTCGACAACAAGGTTCATCGCCTCGACGCCTACGTTCTTGAGCGCGCCCAGCGCGTAAACCAGCTCTCCGTTGACAACATCGAACGTCGCCAGCGAGCGGTTTACACAGGGCGGCACAAAAGGAAGCTCAAGCCCTTTGCGGACTTCTTCGAAATAGACGGCCAGCTTGTCGGTCAGGTGAATATCGCAGTTCATGACGCCCGCCATGAACTCGACCGGGTGGTTCGCCTTCAGCCAACCGGTCTGGTAGCTGACTACCGCATAAGCGGCGGCGTGGGATTTGTTGAAGCCGTAGTTCGCGAATTTCTCGAGCAGGTCGAAGACTTCGGAGGCTTTCTTGGCATCCACGCCATTCTCGCCTGCGCCCTTTTCGAATTTGGGGCGTTCGGCGTCCATCGCCTCTTTGATCTTCTTACCCATCGCGCGGCGCAGCAGGTCGGCGCCACCAAGGCTGTACCCCGCCATCACCTGCGCGATCTGCATCACCTGTTCCTGATAGACGATGATGCCCTGCGTTTCCTCGAGGATATGATCGATCAGAGGATGAACCGAGGTGATCTCGCGCAGACCGTTCTTGACCTCGCAATAGGTCGGGATGTTTTCCATCGGGCCCGGGCGATACAGCGCCACAAGGGCCACGATATCCTCGATGCAGGTCGGTTTCATGCGCTTGAGCGCATCCATCATGCCCGAAGATTCCACCTGGAACACCGCCACGGTCTTGGCCGCCGAATAGAGTTTATACGTGGCCTCGTCATCCAGCGGGATGGCGTTGATCTGGTTTTCCGCCCCCTCGGCGGGTTCATAGAGTTCCGTACCATCCGCCGCGACATGCAGGGGCCGCCCGGATTTGAAGATCAGATCCATCGCGTTCTGGATCACGGTCAGCGTCTTCAGACCCAGAAAGTCGAACTTCACCAGCCCGGCCTGTTCCACCCATTTCATGTTGAACTGGGTTGCCGGCATATCGGACCGCGGATCCTGATAAAGCGGCACCAGCGCGTCTAGCGGGCGGTCCCCGATCACGACACCCGCCGCGTGGGTCGAGGCGTTCCGCAGCAGCCCTTCGACCTGCTGGCCGTAGGTCAGAAGACGGTCCACGACCTCTTCGTTGCGCGCTTCTTCGCGCAGGCGCGGCTCGTCCTTCAGCGCCTTTTCGATGGAAACGGGTTTTACCCCTTCAACAGGGATCATCTTGGAAAGGCGATCCACCTGCCCATAGGGCATCTGCAACACCCGCCCGATATCGCGCACGGCGGCCTTGGACAGCAACGCGCCGAAGGTGATGATCTGCCCCACCTTGTCGCGCCCGTATTTCTGCTGCACGTATCGGATCACCTCTTCACGGCGGTCCATGCAGAAGTCGATATCGAAGTCAGGCATCGAGACCCGTTCCGGGTTCAGAAAGCGTTCGAACAGAAGTGAATAACGTAGCGGGTCAAGGTCCGTAATCGTCAGCGCATAGGCCACCAACGATCCCGCGCCTGAACCCCGCCCCGGCCCAACCGGAATGTCGTGGTCCTTGGCCCATTGAATAAAGTCCGCAACGATCAGGAAGTAACCGGGGAATCCCATCCCTTCGATGATGCCCAGTTCGAAATCCAGCCGTTCCTGATACTCCTCAGGCGTCACGGCATGCGGAATCACGGCCAGACGTTTCTGCAAACCCTCATTTGCGATGCGACGCAGTTCGGCGACTTCGTCATCTGCGAACTTCGGCAGGATCGGATCGCGGCGATAGGCCATGAAGGCACAGCGTTGCGCGATCTCGACCGTGTTCTCGATCGCCTCCGGCAGGTCGGCGAAAAGGGTCACCATTTCCTGCTGCGACTTGAAATAATGCTGCGCGGTCAGGCGGCGGCGGCCTTCCTGCTGGTCGACATAAGCCCCTTCCGAGATACAGATCAGCGCATCATGCGCCTCATACATATCCGAGGTCGGGAAATAGACGTCATTGGTGGCGACCAGCGGCAGGTTCTTGGCATAGGCCATCTCGACATGGCCAATCTCGGTCAGACGTTCCGCTTCGGGCTGGCCGTCCTCGACCGGGTGGCGTTGCAGTTCAATATAAAGCCGGTCCGGAAACATCGCGGCCAATCGGTCAACCAAAGCCTCTGCCGCCGGGCGCTGCCCCTGTTGCAGCAACCGCCCGACCGGCCCGTCGGGACCGCCGGACAGGCAGATCAGACCGTTTGAGCGGTCGGCCAGTTCGTCCAACGTGACCTGCGGCAGTTGCCCGCCCTTGTCCACATAAAGGCAGGAGCTGAGCTTCATCAGGTTCTCATATCCAACCTCGGACTGCGCCAGCAGCACCAGCGGCGCGGGCGCCTTGGGTTTTTCGCCGGGTTGCGGCTGCACATAGGTCAGATCGACCTGACAGCCCATGATCGGCTGCACACCGGCACCGCTGGCCGTTACCGAAAACTCAAGCGCTGAGAACATGGAATTGGTGTCCGTCACGGCAACGGCAGGCATCTCCATCTTCTCGCACAGGGCGGGCAGCTTTTTCAGCCGCACGGCGCCCTCGAGAAGAGAGTATTCTGTGTGAACGCGGAGGTGAATGAATCGAGGGGAACTGCTCATGCTGCCTACGCTATCCCACCCTGCGGAGTTGCAAAAGCGGGAACCGCAGCTTTGAAATGCCGGAAAAATCGGCGGCGATTATTCGGCTTTTTCAGAAGGTGCTTCGGGGATGGCAGGCACCTTCTACCAAAAAGCGCTTTAATAACAACCGACTGACCGTTATTGAAAAAGCGACATTCACAAGCCGCGGGTGCCTAATGGTGTATCATACAGGCAGTTTTTCTTGCCAGACAAGGCGCGCTGTTTCTAACATCTGACGGCAAGCTATCCGCCCGCCACTCTTTCTACGTCGCATCGAAGGAGGGCCTAACGGGCGCAACTGGGTAACGCGACGGGTTTCTCGTATGAATATCACGTTTCTTCTGAACGGAGAGACAGTGGAGCTGGCGGATGTCAATCCGACAGCGACCCTGCTGGACTGGTTGCGCGAAGATCGTGGCCTGACCGGCACCAAGGAGGGCTGCAACGAAGGCGATTGCGGGGCCTGCACCGTCATGGTGACGGATGAGGGTGGCCACAAGGCACTGAACTCCTGCATTCTGTTCCTGCCTCAACTACACGGCAAAGCGGTGCGCACCGTCGAAGGTGCCAGCGGCCCGAACGGCGAGTCCCATCCTGTTCAGCAGGCGATGGTTGATCTGCACGGGTCGCAATGCGGCTTTTGCACCCCCGGTTTTGTCATGTCGATGGTGGCAAGTCACGCCAATGGTGCCACGGATCACGACACACAGCTTGCCGGAAACCTGTGCCGGTGCACGGGATACGCACCAATCATACGCGCGGCTGCAGCGGCCGAGGCGCAACAGGTTCCGGTTTGGGTCAAGGACAAGCCGGTGGCGACGCGGGTGACAACGCCCATGCTGCCGGGGTCAACGGATGAACTGGCGGCAGTTTATGATCAGCATCCTGACGCCACCCTGGTTGCCGGCGCGACCGATGTTGGGCTTTGGGTCACGAAACAACTGCGGGATCTCGACCCGGTGATATTCCTGAACCGTTGTGACGACCTGAAAGAAATCACCATCACGGATGACGAAATCCGTTTTGGTGCGATGGTCGACATGAACCGCATGGGTGAGGCGTTGGCCGACCTGCATCCCTCTTACGCCGAGATGATCCGCCGCTACGCCAGTGTTCAGGTGCGCCACGCGGCCACCGTCGGCGGCAACATCGCCAACGGATCGCCTATCGGAGACAATCCGCCTGCCCTGATTGCCCTAGGTGCAACACTGCATCTGCGCAAGGGTGACACGCGCCGGTCGATCCCGCTGGAAGAGTTCTTCATCGACTACGGTAAGCAGGACCGCGCACCGGGCGAATTCGTCGAGGCGGTCAGTTTCCCGCGCCAGGATGATCGCTTGAAAGCTTACAAGCTCAGCAAACGGTTCGATCAGGATATCTCGGCCGTGTGCGGGTGTTTCAACATCACTGTGGCAGACGGTGTCGTCGCTGATGCGCGTATCGCGTTCGGCGGCATGGCTGGCATTCCCAAGCGCGCTTCGAATGTCGAAGCGGCCCTGACAGGCAAACCCTGGACACATGAGACTGTTCAAGCCGCGATCCCAACCTTTGCCAACGACTTCACGCCGATGACGGATATGCGCGCCTCGGCCACCTACCGGTTGGAGACCGCAAAAGCGATGCTTGAGAGGTATTTCCTCGAAGATCAGGGTGAAGTCACAAACGTATTGGAGGTGTCGGCATGAGCGTGACCAAACCCCTCCCCCATGACGCGGCGCCGCTGCATGTCTCTGGAACCGCGCGCTATGTGGATGACATTCCCACACCAAAAGGTTCTCTGCATCTGGCCTTTGGCTTGAGCCCGATTGCCAAAGGTACGATCACGTCGATGGATCTGTCCGCGGTAAAAACTGCCGATGGAGTCGTCATGGTCATGACCGCCGACGACCTGCCTTTTGCGAATGACGTCTCTCCGTCGATCCATGACGAGCCCTTGCTGTCGGATGGCACGATCCACTACATTGGCCAGCCCGTTTTCCTTGTGATCGCCACCAGCCATCTGGCCGCGCGCAAGGCAGCCCGGCTGGGCAAGATCGACTATGCCGAAGAAACCCCGATCCTGACGGTCGAAGAGGCTTTGGCCGCGGACAGCCGGTTCGAAGATGGTCCCCGTATTTATGCCAAAGGTGACGCTGATGCCGCCATTGCCGGGTCAGCGCATGTCATCGAAGGCACGTTCGAGATCGGCGGGCAGGAGCATTTCTATCTGGAAGGCCAAGCCGCGCTGGCCGTGCCGAATGAGGGCGCGGATATGCTGGTGCACAGCTCGACCCAGCACCCGACCGAGATTCAGCACAAAGTGGCGGATGCCTTGGGTGTTCCCATGCATGCCGTTCGTGTTGAGACCCGCCGCATGGGCGGAGGTTTTGGCGGCAAGGAAAGTCAGGGCAACGCTCTGGCCGTATCCTGTGCCGTGGCCGCCCGCGCCACCGGCAAGGCCTGCAAGATGCGCTATGACCGCGACGATGACATGATCATCACCGGCAAACGCCACGCCTTCCGTATCGCATACAAGGCCGGTTTCGATGAAAACGGGCACATTCAGGGCGTTTCCTTCCTGCAATATGCCATTTGCGGCTGGGCGCAGGACCTGTCCCTGCCTGTCGCCGACCGTGCGATGCTGCATTCCGACAACGCCTATCTGTTGCCCAATGCGCGGATCGAAAGCCACCGGCTGAAAACCAACACCCAATCCGCCACCGCTTATCGCGGCTTTGGCGGGCCGCAGGGTATGGTTGGTATCGAACGCGTCATGGACCACGCAGCCTATGAATTGGGCTTGGACCCGGTCGAACTGCGCCGCCGGAATTATTACGAACCGGCTCATGCTGTCGCGGACGCTGAGCCTGCGGAAAAACCTCTGGGCCATCCCGATCCGCACGAAGACCTGACCAGCCGCGGCGCTGTTGAGATGGGGGACGCCCCCGTGCGCCCCTTGCCCGCAGGCGGCAACACCACGCCCTACGGCATGGAAGTCAGCGATTTCGAACTGCACGGAATGACCAAAAAGCTGCTGAAAACCAGCGATTACGCGTCACGCAAGGTGGCCATCGAGAAGTGGAACGCCGAGAACAGAGTGATCAAGAAGGGCATCGCTTTTGCCCCGGTCAAGTTCGGCATTTCCTTCACGCTGACCCACCTGAACCAGGCGGGTGCACTGGTGCATGTGTATCAAGACGGCTCGGTCCACCTGAACCACGGCGGCACCGAGATGGGTCAAGGCCTGTTCCAGAAGGTCGCGCAGGTCGCCGCGTCGCGCTTTGGCATTTCGCTTGAGATGGTGAAGATAACCGCCACCGATACCGCGAAGGTACCCAACACCTCGGCGACGGCAGCCTCGTCGGGCAGCGATCTGAATGGTATGGCGGTGAAAGCCGCCTGCGACACGATCCGCGACCGGATGGCCGATTATCTGGCCGAACGCCATCAGGCCGATCCGTCGGCGGTGACATTCTCGGACGGACATGTATCGGTCGGAGAGGAACGCTATACCTTCGCCGAAGCTGCCGCGCTGGCTTATCAGGGCCGCATCAGCCTGTCAGCGACCGGGTTCTACAAAACACCCAAGATCGAGTGGGACCGGATCAAGGGCCGGGGTCGCCCGTTTTTCTACTTCGCCTACGGGGCCTCGATCACCGAGGTCGCAGTGGACACGCTGACCGGTGAAAACCGCATCCTTCGCACGGATATCCTGCATGACGCAGGCGCGTCGCTGAACCCGGCGCTGGACATCGGACAGGTCGAAGGCGGCTATGTGCAAGGAGCGGGCTGGCTGACAACTGAGGAACTGGTTTGGGACGGCAAGGGCGATCTGCGCACCCATGCGCCGTCGACCTACAAGATTCCGGCCTGTTCCGACCGGCCCGACATATTCAATGTCGCGCTCTGGGATGGCGAAAACCGCGAGGACACGATCTATCGGTCGAAAGCGGTCGGAGAGCCGCCCTTCATGCTGGGCATTTCCGCCTGGCTGGCACTGTCAAATGCAGTGGCGGCTTGCGGGGACAGCTATCCGGCACTGGATGCGCCCGCCACGGCCGAAGAGGTCTGGCGCGGCGTCCAAAGGATGAAGGGAGGCATCTGATGGGATTTGATCGGGAGGCTTTGAAGGAGGCGGTCAATACCCACGGCAAGGTGGTCCGGGTGGTTATCGCCGGGATCAAGGGGTCGTCTCCGCGCGAGGTCGGGGCCGCGATGCTGGTCTGGAAAGACGGGCAGTCCGGCACGATCGGAGGCGGCACTTTGGAATTTCAGGCGGCGGAAGCTGCAAGAACACAAGCCGTTTCGTCCCGCCTGACGCAACATGCGCTTGGCCCCGATCTGGGCCAGTGCTGCGGCGGTGCTGTGACGCTGCTCAGCGAGATCTATGATCTGAATGCGGTGGCAGGGCTGGATGACAATATCATCGCTCGCCCGGTTTCGACGGGCGTGATGCCGCTGTCGGTCAAACGGATGCTGGCGCAAGCCCGGGGTCAGGGTGTCGAACCCGAACCTCAGTTGTTAGACGGCTGGATGGTTGAGCCAGTTCACACACCGGCCCGCAATCTGTGGATCTGGGGCGCCGGCCATGTGGGACGTGCCCTGGTCGATGTCCTGTCCCCTCTGCCCGATCTGGCAATCACCTGGGTCGATACCGGGCCTGAGCGGTTCCCGGAAACGGTGCCGCCGGATGTAACTGCTGTTCCGGCCGCCAAGCCAGCAGAACTGGTTCGCCATGCACCGCGAGACGCAGAGCATTTGGTCCTGACCTACTCGCACAATCTGGACCTGGAGCTTTGCAACAGGCTGCTTTTGCACGATTTCCGCTTTGCCGGGCTGATCGGCTCGGCTACGAAATGCGCGCGATTCCGATCGCGGCTGGCCGCACTTGGGCACTCGCCCGAGCCGATCAGCCGGATAACCTGTCCAATCGGTGATCCGTCACTGGGCAAACACCCGCAGATGATTGCCGTTGGCGTCGCGGCGCAGCTTTTGCGCCCTGCCCGGCAGAACGAGTTGAAAAAGGACCTGAGCGCGTGACCACTCCATTGTTAAGCTTGCAGGGGCTGACCAAAGCCTATCCCGGCGTCGTGGCCAATGATCAGGTGTCCTTTGACATCGGCGAAGGCGAAGTTCACGCCCTGCTGGGTGAAAACGGCGCCGGCAAATCCACGCTGGTAAAGATGATCTACGGGCTGGTGAAGCCCGACAGCGGCACGATGCTGTTGCGCGGCCAATCCTTTGCGCCGCCGGAGCCCCGTGCCGCACGGGCTGATGGGATCGCGATGGTGTTCCAGCACTTCTCATTGTTCGACGCACTGAATGTGGCCGAGAACATCGCATTGGGGATGGAGAACCCGCCACCCATGGGCGATCTGGCCTCGCGTATCCGGCAAGTATCCGAAACCTACGGTCTGCCGCTGGACCCGTATCGCACGGTGGGTGATCTGTCTGCGGGCGAACGTCAGAGAGTGGAGATCATCCGCTGTCTGTTGCAGGAGCCCAAGCTCTTGATCATGGATGAGCCGACCTCGGTTCTGACGCCGCAGGAGGTTGATATCCTGTTCGAGACGCTGAACAAATTGCGGTCCGAAGGCACCTCGATCCTGTATATCTCGCACAAGCTGGAAGAAATTCGCACGCTGTGTGATCACGCCACGATCCTGCGTCTGGGCAAGAATGTGGGCGAATGCGTTCCGTCCGAGACCTCGGCGCGGGACATGGCCGAGATGATGGTCGGTTCGACCCTGCAAACGCCGGAACGATCGGGGCGAGAGTTTGGGGATGTTGCGCTGGATGTCAGCGGGTTGTCGGTGCCATCGCCTTCTGAGTTCGGGACCGCGCTGAAGAATGTCCATATGACCGTCCGAAAGGGCGAGGTTCTGGGCATCGGGGGTGTTGCGGGCAATGGACAGGACGAATTGCTTGGCGTGCTGTCCGGAGAAATCCAGACAACAGCCGACGCGATCAAGTTCAATGGACAGCCGATTGGCAAATTGGGGCCGACCGCACGGCGAAAGCTGGGCGTTCTGACCGCCCCCGAGGAGCGGTTGGGTCATGCGGCCGCTCCGGATATGAGCCTTACCGAAAATGCCCTGCTGACCGGTTCGGTCCGCGAAGGGCTGGAGAACAACGGGTTTCTGAAATGGGCCGAGACGAAGAGTTTCGCCGAAAAGATCATCAAGGCCTTTGATGTCCGCACGCCCGGGCCGGAAAATGCGGCCCGGTCTCTGTCCGGCGGCAACCTGCAGAAATTTGTTATCGGACGCGAAGTGTTGCAAAACCCCGACGTTCTGGTGGTGAACCAGCCCACTTGGGGTGTGGATGCGGCCGCAGCGGCCTCAATCCGACAGGCCATTCTGGATCTTGCAGCCAAGGGTACTGCCGTCATTTGCATCAGCCAGGATCTGGATGAGCTGATGGAGATCTCGGACAGTTTTGCCGCGTTGAATGAAGGACGCCTGAGCGCGCCACGCACGACCACAGGTCTGACCGTGGATGAGATCGGCCTGATGATGGGCGGCGCGCATGGCATGGAGGTGGCTCATGTGTAGACAGATTGACCGCCTCCGGCGGGAGTATTTTCAAAAAGATGAAGAACTTGGAGGGATGAGCAGGTGATTGTGTTGGAGAAACGGCCGCAGCCGTCCAAGGCGTGGTCTTATGCGACCCCTCTTGTGGCCGTGCTGGCAACGATGGTGTTTGGCGGGCTTTTGTTCGCTATTCTGGGCAAGAACCCGCTGCAGGCAATCGGCACCATCTTTTGGGAGCCATTGTTCGGTGAGTTTTCCTTTTACTACCGGCCGCAACTGCTGGTGAAAGGCGCGCCGCTGGTGCTGATCGCGATTGGCCTTTCGCTGGGTTTCCGGGCCGGCATCTGGAATATCGGTGCCGAGGGCCAGTATATCATGGGCGCCATATTCGGCGCTGCTGCGGGACTTGCGTTCTACCCATTGGAGGGCTGGTACATCTTCCCGATAATGGTGATCGCCGGTGCGTTTGGCGGCTGGCTGTGGGCGATGATCCCGGCCTTTTTGAAAGTGCGCTTTGGCACCAACGAAATCCTTGTTTCGCTGATGCTGGTCTATGTGGCCGAGCAGATGCTGGCCTCGGTTTCTCTTGGCCTGCTGAAGAATCCCGAAGGGTTCGGCTTTCCCGGCTCGCGCAACCTGCAATCCTATGAAAGCGCACATAATGCCGAGCTGATCGCGGGTTCGGGGATGCACTGGGGTGTCGTAACCGCCTTGATCGCGGTGATCTTTGCCTATGTGCTGCTGAACCGTCACATGCTCGGTTTTCACATCCGCCTGACAGGTGAGGCTCCGCGCGCCGCGAAATTCGCCGGTGTAAACCCTGCTCGTCTGATCCTGTTCTGCCTGGGCCTGTCCGGCATGCTGGCCGGGTTGGCAGGCATGTTCGAGGTCTCGGGACCGGCCGGTGTCGTCAGCATCGATTTCAATGTGGGCTACGGCTTTACTGCGATCATCGTGGCCTTTCTGGGCCGCCTGCACCCGGTGGGTATCCTGCTGGCCGGTGGCCTGATGGCGCTGACCTATATTGGCGGCGAAATCGCCCAGTCTCAGATGGGCCTGCCGGCCGCAGCCATTCAGGTGTTCCAGGGGATGCTTCTGTTCTTCCTGCTGGCATTCGATCTTCTGACAAACTACCGCATCCGTGCGGCCCGTAGCGAGGTGGCGTGACCCATGGACCTTGGTGAAATCAATCCCGTACTTCTGGTCGCCTCGCTGATGGTAGCCGCAACCCCACTGCTTCTGGCCGCGATCGGAGAGCTTGTCGTCGAAAAGGCTGGTGTTCTGAACCTTGGCGTTGAAGGCATGATGATTGTGGGCGCGATCAGCGGTTTTGCAATCTCGGTCGAAACCGGCTCGCCTTGGCTGGGATTCATCGCGGCTGCCATCGGCGGCGCCGTTCTGTCCCTTCTGTTCGTCCTGCTGACGCAGGTGGCGCTGGCCAATCAGGTCGCCAGTGGCCTTGCGCTGACGCTGTTCGGTCTAGGGTTCAGTGCATTGATGGGGCAGAGCTATGTAGGGATCAAACCGCCCAGCATGGGCGACATCCATATCCCTGTTCTGAGCGATATCCCGGTCATTGGCCCGATCCTGTTCCAGCACGATCCGATCCTATATGTCGGCATCGCTCTGACGGCCGCCGTCTGGGCCACGCTGAAATACACCCGTGTTGGTCTGATCCTGCGCGCGGTGGGTGAAAACCACGATGCGGCGCACGCCCTGGGCTACAAGGTCATCAAGATCCGCATCATGGCGATCCTGTTCGGCGGAGCCTGTGCCGGACTTGGCGGCGCGTACATCAGCCTGATCCGTGTTCCGCAGTGGACCGAGGGCATGACCGCCGGTGTTGGCTGGATTGCTCTGGCTTTGGTCGTGTTCGCAAGCTGGAAGCCGTGGCGTGCATTGCTGGGTGCTTATTTGTTTGGCGGAATCACGGTGTTGCAGCTTAATCTGCAGGCAGCGGGCGTTGCCATTCCAGTCGAGTATCTGGCAATGTCGCCATACATCATCACGATCCTTGTGCTTGTGATCCTTTCGGCCGACAAGAGCAGCGCACCTGCCTCACTGGGCCGGACCTTCCATGCCTCGCACTAGACGGGGCCAACTGAACCAACTTGGGGAGTAACTAAATGAAATTCACAACACTTCTGACAAGCGCCGCCATGGCGCTGGGTCTGGCGACAAGCGCCATGGCCGAAGACAAAACCAAGGTCGGGTTTGTTTATGTCGGCCCCGTGGGCGACGGCGGCTGGACCTATGAACACAACAAGGGCCGTCTGGCCGTTGAGGAGCATTTCGGTGACAAGGTCGAAACCGTATTTGTTGAATCGGTGCCCGAAGGCCCGGACGCCGAGCGTGTGATGACTCAGATGGCGCTGGAAGGTGCTGACCTGATCTTTACCACCTCGTTCGGCTACATGGACCCGACCATCAACGTGGCCAAGAAATTCCCGAACGTGAAGTTCGAGCACGCAACCGGCTACAAGACTGCCGACAACGTCTCGGTCTATTCGGCACGCTTTTATGAAGGCCGCGCCGTTCAGGGCCACATCGCAGGGAAAATGACCCAGTCGAACATCGTCGGTTACATCGGCTCGTACCCGATCCCCGAAGTGATCCGCGGCATCAACTCAGCCTACATCCATGCCAAGAAGGTGAACCCGGATGTCGATTTCAAAATTGTCTGGGCCTACACTTGGTTCGACCCGGCGAAAGAGGCCGACGCGGCCACTGTTCTGATCGAACAGGGCGCGGACGTGATCCTGCAGCATACCGACTCGACCGCGCCGCAGGCGGCCGCGCAAGAGGCAGGCAATGTCATCACGTTCGGTCAGGCCTCGGACATGAGCGAATACGCCCCGAAGCCACGCGTATCCTCGATCATCGACAACTGGGCGCCCTACTACATCGCGCGCACCCAGGCCGTTATGGATGGATCGTGGGAAACCGTGAACACCTGGGACGGCATCAAGGAAGGCATGGTTGAGATTGGCGAAATCTCGGACGCAGTGCCTGCCGACGTGAAAGAGGAAGCGCTGGCCATGAAGGCAGCCATTGCTGACGGCAGCTACCACCCGTTCACCGGCCCGCTGAAAAAGCAGGACGGCAGCGACTGGCTGGCCGAAGGTGAAGTGGCCGATGACGGTACTCTGGCCGGTATGAACTTCTATGTCGAAGGTCTGGAAGGTGAGATTCCGCAGTAAACACTGTAAGATTGAAACATTGGGGTTGGCCCTCGGGCCAACCCTTTTTTGTTTCCGTGGCAGCTACGGCACGGCAGATCGCCAGAATACAGCAGGACCTGATTTCAGTTGGCGACTGTTCCCCATCGCCCCAAGCACAGCCCGACCCTTACTGGCTGTCGTTCGCCAGCGTGCTTGCGGACCCTGGCGATTGGCTGGTTCCAGCCTTTTTGGACACCAAAGCCAACGTCGGAGACAGCTCCTGAACGGAACGCGAAACGCTGCCGCGAGACCGGCCGTTGCGCGTTAACCGGCAAGCTGATTGCTCAGTGCCCGCTCAGAACCAGCGTGTTGACCGGCATCAGGATCAGTCGCAGACGCAGGCCTGCCGCGTGGACGACACCGATCGTGTCGACGACATGCAGAAACGCAGCCTCCCAGAAACCCAGGTCTTCATGCTCCAGCCGCTCGTGGTTGTCCGTGTACACATTTGCCAGACAGTTGCTGCCGGCCGGAATGTCGTCCGCCATGCCTTTGTACAGGGGTTCGAGATAGACAAGGATCGACCCCGGCACCGTATTGGTCTGCACATCACGCAATTCGTCCGAGGGGCGGATCTGACCCGAGGGGATCACGTCCTGCACCTCGACCACGACCATCGGGATCACCGTAAACGGTTTGGTCATGCAGCCAAGCTCTCCGATCATGCCCGGCTTGATGACCTGTGCGGACAGCTGATTGAAGGCCGCCTGGAACCGGTCATGACCGGACGAGAACGGAACCAGAATACCAGCCGGGCGCAGCAGCGGGCTGACATAGTCGCCGACCTGCAATCCGAACTGTTCGACGCGGCCCGTAACCCCGGCATTGATGACGGTTTTATCCAGCTCGGTCAGGGCGGCGTCCAATTGTGCATTGGCGCTGGCCAATTGCGCGGGAATCAACTCTTCGATCTGTTGCACGACCGCAGCGCGCCGGGATTGGGCTGCTGTCATTTGGGCTTCACGCTCGGCCACCAGGTTTTCCAGGCGGTCGATTTCGGCCAGACGCACAGCGCTTGATCCTTCGTCGCGCAGGGTTATATTGCGCTCAAGATCCTCCAGCGCCTGATCAAGCGCGGCCTTTGCGCCGGCACGGCAATCCCGGCTTCCGCCTCGGCCAGATCGGTTTGCGCGACTTTCAGCGAGGCCTGAACCTGCGCGATTTCGGCATGCGCCGCCTCGACCTGCGCGGTCTGGGTCAGATCCTCGATCCGGAAGATCGGTTGACCGGCCGTGACCTGTTCGTTGTTTCGAACGTAAACTTCGGATACGCGCCCGCCCAGTTGCGGCAGGATGGTGACAGTGCGGAAATAGGACGCCGCCGTGCTGCTGGCGGGATGAAAATAAAACAGGGTGGTGATCACGGTCAGCGCCAGAATGGCACATGTGGTCAGACCCCAGCGCAGTTCGTACCACATGGTGAACAGTGTGATCTCGTGTCCGATCCGCTTGCCCTGAACATAGCGTCGAAACAGATAATCCGGCAGCACCGTGACCAGCGCACACATCAATGTCTCAAGCATGAATTAGTGCTCCTGCTGCGGTTCTTGTGCCGGTTGTGGCGCGGGTGGTTCCGGCGCGCGCTGCGGCGCCAGGGACCGGATGGCATCGGCAATTCCACGCAGGGGTGCAGCAAAATCCGGGAACTGAAACCCGGCCACAAGGATCGCCGCGACCCAGAACAGACCGTTATGAGTGAACAACGCCAGCAGCGCCAGAATACCCACCAGCTGAAATTGCGGATGGTTGGACTGGTGTGCAATTTTCTCGGGGATCGAATGCAGGGTGAAATATGCAACCCCAAGCAAAACAATCACGACAACAGTAAAAACCAGCATGAAAGTGAAAAGAAAATCGCTTCCGTCTGCCTGTGTCACGTAGGACGGAATATGTCCCGTGGCCATCGGGTGTAATTCTGCGGCGTTCACCCTGCCCTCCCTTTATCTGATTGCCCACTGTTTGAATGGGTTGAAGCGCAAATTCAAGCCTGCTTGAATGACCTGACCCCGCTTCACGGGTTGTGTTCCATAAACATCGATTCAGACGGGTAAAACGAGTTGATTGATTTTCTGATCATTGGCGGCGGCATCGCCGGTCTGAGCGCGGGCGCACGCCTGTCGCAATTTGGCTCTGTCACCGTGCTGGAAGCGGAAGACGCGCTGGGGTATCACGCTTCGGGTCGGTCGGCTGCCCTGTTCGAAGAAAGCTATGGGCCACCGTCGGTGGTCGCGTTGAACAGGGCCGGTGCGCAGTTTCTGCAATCCGATAACGGCGGTTATCTGACACCTCGGGGGATCATGCTGGTTGCGGCACCCCATCAGGCCGAAGAATTCAGGAAAGATGCCGAAAACCTGAGCGTGGCGCCGATTTCCACGGAAGACGCCTTGGCCCGTGTCCCGATCCTGGACCCGGACACGCTGGCATTCGCGGCAGTTGGTCATGCCGCGTTTGACATCGACACGGACCGGTTGTTGCAGGATTTTGCCCGAACCATACGAAAGAACGGCGGCCAAATTCTGACCAGGCGCAAGGTCAATGCAATCAGCAAGCCCCGGCATTGGGAAATAAAGGCAGATCAGGTTTATCAGGCCCGGATGCTGGTCAATGCCGCTGGCGCATGGGCTGATGAAATCGCGGAACTGGCCGGGATCGCACCGCTCGGCATCACGCCGTATCGCAGATCGATGGCCCGCATTCCTGCGCCGGGCGGATATGACCTGCGCGGCTGGCCCATGATGCTGGGTGCCGGCGACAGCTGGTATGCCAAGCCGGACGCGGGAAACCTTATCGTGTCCCCTAGCGAGGCTGATCCCGTCGCCCCCCACGATGCCTATGCCGATGACATGGTTCTGGCCGAAGGGTTGGCCCGGTATGAAGCGATGGTCACGGAACCCGTCAACCGGGTTTTGGCGAACTGGGCGGGATTGCGCAGCTTTGCCCCGGACGGAACTCTGGTTCTGGGGCCTGATCCCGGCGACCCCTCGTTCGTCTGGTCCGTCGGTCAGGGCGGTTACGGGTTTCAGACCGCACCCGCTGCATCACAGCTTGTCGCGGATCTGACAACAGGCGCCGCCCCCGAACTGGATCAGGAAACAGTCGCCGCTTTGAGCCCGGCGAGGTTTTACGCATGACCCTCCGCAAATTGCCCTCGAACGCGAGCGTTGCGACGCCGGAGGCCGGCGGAAAATTGGTTGCTCCGGCCGCGAGCCGAAACAGCGGTGTTCTTTGCGACCTGTTGCTGCAATGGGCACCGCGTTCAGGTTCCGCGCTTGAGATTGCCAGCGGCACCGGCCAGCATGTCAGCGCCTTTGCGGCCACCCTGCCCGAAGTCAATTGGCAACCGACCGAAGTTGATCCTGTTCGCCGCACCAGCATCGACGCCTATACAACGGCCCTGGCCAACGTATCGAAGGCCGCACATCTGGATGCCACAACAGAAGGCTGGCACAGGCAGTTTGCAGAGCTCGACCTTGTGGTCCTGATCAACCTGCTTCACCTTATCAGTTGGGACGAAACAAAGACGCTTCTGACGGAAGTCGCCCTGGCGCTGTGCGTAAATGGGCGTTTTGTCCTTTATGGCCCGTTCAAGCGTTCCGGTACCCTGACCAGCGACGGTGACCAACGCTTTCATGACGCCCTTTTCCAGCAAGACCCTGAAATCGGGTACAAAAACGATGATGACATCGCTGAATTCATGGAAGGGCAAGGATTGAGTGTTGTCGAAAGAGTGGAGTTGCCTGCAAATAATCTAGCCTTCATTGCGGATAAACGCGGCAACTGATCAAGATCAAAGTCTAGTGGTGAACTTCGATATATTCCGTTTTTTGTATATAACGGAGAACGTCAATGACCTGGACGACAAAACTGTCTGAAACCCGAACCGGTTTGCGCAACCTGAATGGGGCGATTCCCGACACGGCGCGCGCCTTCGGCGCGTTGGGAAAATCTGTCAAAGAAGGCGGTGCGTTGGACTACAAGATCAAGGAATTCATCGCCCTTGGGATGTCGATCGCCGTGCGCTGTGAACCCTGCATCTCATTGCACACAGAAGCCCTTGTGAAAGCCGGGGCTTCACGCGACGAAGTCTCGGACGTGCTTTCAATGGCCATCCAGATGGGCGGTGGACCATCCATGATGTACGCGGCCAAGGCATTGGAATGTTTCGACGAACTTTCCATTAAGTAACAACAAGTTACCCTATAAGCCCAGCACAAAAGGCGGCGCACTTCAGGTGCACCGCCCGTGGTTCTTACTTAACCGTCCTTGCGGATGGTTTCGTTTTTCGGATCGTAGGGGCTGTCGCAGGTTACGACCGCATCCCACAGCTTGTCCTGAATTTTGACCTGCAGCTTGGTGCCTTCGACCGCCAATTCGGGCTTCACATAGCCCATGCCGATGGATTTCTCGAAGGCCACCGAGTAGCCGCCCGAGGTTAGACGACCCACGCGCTCACCTTCCGGCGTGTACAGCGCCTCGCGGCCCCACGGGTCGGCATCGTCCGGGCCGTCGATCAGCAGGGTGCAGCATTTCACGCGCACGCCGGTCTCTTCCAGCTTGGCCTTGCCGTAGAAGTCCTTGGACAGGTCAACAAAACGCGGCAGATCGGCTTCCAGCGGGGTTGCATCGCGGCCCAGTTCGGTGCCGAAGGCGCGATAGGATTTCTCCTGACGCAGCCAGTTCTGAGCGCGTGCACCGACCAGCTTCATACCGTGCTTCTCACCAGCTTTTTCCAGCAGGTCGAACAGGTAGTTCTGCATCTCGATCGGGTGGTGCAGTTCCCAGCCCAGCTCACCGGTATAGGCCACACGGATCGCGTTGACCGGGCACATACCCAGTTCGATCTGACGGGCCGATAGCCACGGGAAACGCTTGTTGGACAGAGCGGTTTCCGGATCGGCGTCTTTGATGACCTCTTTCAGCACGTCGCGCGACTTGGGCCCGGCGATGGCGAAGACGCCCCACTGGGTGGTCACGTCCTGGATCTCGATGTAACCGAACTCCTCCATCTTGTCCTCGGCCGCTTTTCGCAGGTAGTCGGCGTCGTACTCGGTCCAGGCACCGGCCGAGACGATGTAGTAGTTATTCTCGCCATTGCGGACGATGGTGTACTCGGTGCGGGTGGTGCCGTGCGACGTCAGCGCGTAGGTCAGGTTGATACGACCGACCTTGGGCAGCTTGTTGCAGGTGAACCAATCCAGGAATTGCGTCGCACCGGGGCCTTTGACGACATGCTTGGTGAAGGCCGACGCGTCGATCAGGCCAACGCCTTCGCGGATCGCCTTGGCTTCTTCAACGGCATGTTGCCACCAGCCACCACGGCGGAACGAGCGGCTTTCCTTGTCGAAGTTGTCAGGTGCATCGACGGGGCCGAAATAGTTCGGGCGTTCCCACCCGTTGACCCATCCGAACTGTGCGCCACGTGCTTTCTGCCGATCATAGGCCGGAACGGTACGCAGCGGACGGCAGGCTTCACGCTCTTCATCCGGGTGGTGCAGGATGTAGACGTGCTCATAACACTCTTCGTTCTTGCGCGCCGCGAACTCGGTGGTCATCCAGTTCGACGAATAGCGTTTCGGGTCCAGCGAGGCCATGTCGATCTCGGCTTCGCCATCGACCATCATCTGAGCCAGATAATAGCCGGTGCCGCCCGCGGCGGTGATACCGAACGAGAAACCTTCGGCCAGCCACATGTTGCGCAAGCCCGGTGCCGGACCGACCAGCGGGTTGCCGTCAGGGGTGTAGCAGATCGGGCCGTTGAAATCGTCTTTCAGACCGGATTCGGCACAGGACGGCACACGTTCGGCCATTGCCATGTACTGATCCGCGATCCGGTCCAGATCCAGCGGGAACAGGTCGGCACGGAAGCTGTCCGGCACGCCATGTTCAAAGCGCGCGGGTGCGCCGTGCTCATAGATACCCAGAATCCAGCCGCCACGTTCTTCACGCGCATAGGATTCGTTGTCCGCGTCGCGCACGACGGGGTGTTCCGGGTTGCCCGCTTCACGCCATTTGCCCAGCTCAGGGTCCTTGTCCATGACGATGAAAGTGTGTTCGACCGGAATCGCGGGCATCTTGATGCCCAGCATCTTGGCGGTGCGCTGTGCGTGGTTGCCCGATGCGGTCACGACATGCTCGGCTGTGATCACGACCTTCTCGTCGCTTTCGACAAGGTTGCCACCCTTTTCCACCATTTTGGTGCAGGTGACTTCCCAATGGGTGCCGTTCCAGTGGAACGCGTCGGCCTGCATCTTGCGCACGATGTCTACGCCACGCTGACGGGCCCCCTTGGCCATCGCCTGTGTTACGTCCGCAGGGTTTATGTAGCCGTCTTCGGTGTGGTAGATCGCACCCTTCAGGTCCGAGGTCTCGATCAGCGGCCAGCGTTCCTTGATCTGCTCGGGTGTCAGCCACTCGTAGGCGACGTCGCAGGTTTCGGCTGTGGACGCATAGAGCATGTATTCGTCCATACGCTCTTGCGTTTGCGCCATGCGCAGGTTGCCGACCACGGCGAAACCTGCGTTCAGGCCGGTTTCCTCCTCGAGCGTCTTGTAGAAATCGACCGAGTATTTGTGGATGTGAGTTGTCGCATAGGACATGTTGAACAGCGGCAGCAGACCGGCGGCGTGCCAGGTCGATCCGGACGTCAATTCGTCCCGCTCGATCAGCATCACATCGTCCCAGCCCGCCTTGGCCAGATGATACGCAATCGAGGTGCCGACGGCGCCGCCGCCAACGACCAGTGCTTTGACTTGGGTTTTCATGTGCCCGCTCTCCGGAATGAATCTGTTTGGCATGGTTTATGACGAATGGCGCATCTGACCGCAAAGTCCATCCGACGCAAAAACGGACAAAACCGACCTTAGTGCACGAACAACAGAAGTTCGGTCAGCTGAAGATCGTTGAATTTGAGTATTTGGGAAAAGATGAAGCGGCAGGGCCGCTCACAATATCTTGCCCGGGTTCATGATATTGTCCGGATCCAAAGCAGATTTGATTGCGGCCATGTAATCCAACGCAGGCCCGAGCTCTCGATGAAGGTAGGGTCGCTTGCCTTGCCCGATGCCATGTTCACCCGTGCAAGTTCCGTCCATAGAGATGGCCAGATCATTCAGCCAGCCGACGAATTGTTCAGCATTGGACACCTCGGCTGCATTGTCCATGTCGATCAACAACAGAGTGTGGAAGTTGCCGTCCCCGACATGCCCTACCATCGGCGCGACCAGGCCCAGCTCGGCCGCTTTGGCCTGCGTGGCAGTCACACATTCGGAGAGACGCGAGATCGGGACGCAGACATCGGTCGAAATACCACTTGTGCCGGGTCGTAACTGCAGACACGCCCAGTACATGTCGTGGCGGGCCTGCCAAAGCCTGTTACGTTCTTCCGTGGTCGAGGTTGCGGCGAAATCGGTACCGCCAAACTCATCCGCGATGTGTCCGAAGGTTTCGGCCTGTTCGATGGCACCGGATTCGGACCCGTGAAACTCGAGCAGCAAGAGCGGTGTTTCAGGGAGAGCCAGGCCGGAATAGGCATTGGCCGCCTTGACCGACAACTCATCCAGCAATTCGATCCTGGCCACGGGGATACCGTATTGGATGGTCATCATGACGGCCTGACAGGCCGCATCGACGGAGGGAAAGGAACACCGGGCTGAACTGATCGCCTCGGGGATGCCCTGAAGGCGCAGCGTCAGTTCGGTGATGATGCCCAAGGTGCCCTCGGCCCCGATCAGCAGCCGGGTCAGGTCATATCCGGCCGAGGACTTTTTGGCCCTGTGGCCGGTACGAATGATCCGCCCATCCGGCATCACGGCCTCGAGGCTGAGTATATTGTCCTTCATCGTGCCGTAGCGGACGGCATTTGTGCCTGACGCGCGGGTCGCAGCCATCCCGCCCAGCGAGGCATTCGCCCCCGGGTCGATGGGAAAAAACAGGCCCTGATCCCGCAGATACGTATTCAGATCCTCACGCGTGACACCGGGTTGCACAAGACAGTCCAGATCACCGGCATTGACGGCCAGTATCTTGTTCATCTGGCTCAGATCAACACAAACCCCACCTGCGGGCGCGTTCACGTGCCCTTCCAGCGAAGTGCCGGTTCCAAATGCAATCACCGGCACTTTGTGAAGCGCACAGGTGCTGACGATATCCGAGACTTCTGCGGTTGAGTGTGGAAAGACCACCGCGTCCGGCGGCTGGTTTTCTATCCAGGTCGTTGTATGCCCATGCTGATCGCGGATGGCATCACCCGTTTGCAGCCGGTCCCCGAATGTCTGTTTCAGGATACCGATTGCGGTTGCAATCCCGTCCTCATTCCGGGGCAAAGCGTTTGCCTGCACCATGGTCTTTCCTTTCTGTCGCCCGGTTATTCACCCAGCGCGATACCTTCACGACGCGGGTCTGCGCCACCGATCAGCACCTCTCCGATTTCGATAGCATGCAGGCCCGAGGTCAGATCCCGGGCATTCACTTCGAAACCCAGCTCGGTCAGGGCATCCAGGAAACCTTCTGCACCGGTGCCCAACTCGACATCATAGGTCCCAAAACGGTTGACCAGATGCGGCAAGGACACTGCCTGCTGCACATCCATGCCCCAATCGGCCCAGGCGATGATCGATTTGGCGACATACCCGATGATGCGGCTGCCGCCAGGCGAGCCTATGGCCAGCACCGGAGCACCGTCCTGCATGACGATGGTCGGGCTCATCGACGAGCGGGGGCGTTTGCCGGGTTCAAGCCGGTTGGCAATCGGGACGCCGTCCTTGTGCGTTCGGAACGAGAAATCCGTCAGTTCATTGTTCAGCAGGAAGCCGTTTGTCATCAGCCGTGAGCCAAAGCCGTTTTCGATCGTTGTCGTCATCGACAGCACATTTCCATACCGGTCAACGATCGAGATATGCGACGTCGACGGCAGCTCCAGAGAAACATCATCCGCCAGGTTCAGGGCGTGGTCGAACTCGGGCTTGCCGGGTGTTGCCTCGGTCAGGGTACCTTCCTGGTTCAGCAGCGAACCGCGCTGGGAAAGATAGTCCGGGTCCACCAGACCGGCGGTCGGCACCGGGACGAAATCGCTGTCAGCCATGTAGCGACCGCGATCGGCAAATGCCAGTCTCGAGGCGTCACCGATCAATCGCCACGCTTCGGGGTTTTCCGGCCCGAGGCCAGCCAGATCGTAGCCGTCCAGCATTCCCAGAATTTGCCCGACCGTCAGGGCACCTGATGATGGCGGGCCCATGCCGCAGACCTCATAGGCCCGGTAGGCCGCGCAAACCGGCGCGCGCTCGACCACCTGATAGAGCGCGAGGTCGACCCCGGACAACACACCCGGATTGCCCGGCGCCGAGCGGACTGTGTTCACGATGCCCGCAGCAATATCGCCACCGTAAAACCCGGCTGAGCCTTCACTTGCCAAAGTGCGAAGCGTTTCGGCATATGCCGGATTTGTCAGCCGCTGCCCCTGTTCCAAAGGTGCCCCACCGGGCAGGAAATATTCGGCCGTAGCAGGAAAACGCGCCAGCCTCTCGGCGTCGTTCGCGACCAAAGCCGCCAATCGAGGCGACACCAGAAATCCGTCATCGGCCAGCGCGATGCCGTCCTTGAACAACGAGGGCCATGAGCTGCGCCCCCAGCGCCGATGCGCTTCTTCGAGCAAGGCAGGCGTACCGGGCGTTCCCACAGAAAGGCCACTGACAACGGCATCGAAGAACTTCAGCGGCTCTCCGTTTTCGTCCTGAAACAGCGTGGGTCTTGCCGCGAGCGGTGCAGTTTCACGCCCGTCCAGAGTGGTCAGCTGACCGCTGGCCGCATCGTACCAGACCAGAAAGGCGCCACCGCCCAGACCTGACGATTGCGGCTCGACCAATCCCAGGACGACCTGAACGGCAACCATCGCGTCCGCCGCCGTGCCCCCGTCGCGCAGCACCCGCGCGCCCGCCTCGACCGCAAGCGGGTTGGCGGCGGCCACCATCCAGTCTTGCGCTTCAACCGGGGCCCCGGCCATCTTCGCTTCAAGCGCTGCGATCACCTCAGCGGTCAGCGCCTGCGCCTCACCTTCGGTCGCCGCCTCGGGCGACACCGCGTCCGCAGTTTCCTGAGCGAATACCGAAGTGGTCGAGACAGCCACAGACAGAAGCAGTCCTGAAATCATTCCACCTTTCATAGTGTCCTCTCAATCTAATAATGATGAAATACACGATCGCCCCGGCCTTTCCGACCGGGGCGTCATTTTGTCAAAGCATTGATGGCACCACCTGATCCGGTGGCCGATGCCCGTCCTCGAAGGTTTTGATATTGATGATGACCTTCTCGCCCATCTCAATCCGCCCCTCCAGCGTGGCGGACCCCATGTGCGGCAACAGGACAACATTGGGCAGTTGCCTCAGGCGCGGATTGACGTCGGTTCCATGTTCGTAGACATCCAACCCTGCCCCCGCGATTTCGCCTGACCGGATCATGCGGGTCAGCGCATTTTCATCGACCACTTCACCGCGCGACGTGTTCACAAGAACGGCCGACGGTTTCATCAGTTTCAGACGACGTGCGTTCATCAGATGAAAACTTGACGGGGTCGACGGGCAGTTGACCGAGATGACATCCATCCGCGACACCATCTGGTCCAGGCTCTCCCAATAGGTCGCTTCAAGTTCTTCTTCGGTCTCGGGGCGCAGCCTGCGGCGGTTGTGGTAATGCACCTGCATTCCGAACGCGGCGGCACGGCGCGCGACAGCCTGACCGATCCGGCCCATGCCGAGGATGCCAAGCCGGCGACCGCCGATCCGCCCTCCAAGGAATGCCGTGGGCGCCCATCCCGTCCAATCGCCCTTTTGCATGATCGCCAGCCCCTCGGGGATACGGCGTGTGACGGCCAATATCAGCGCCATTGTCATATCCGCGGTATCATCGGTCAGAACACCGGGGGTGTTCGAGACCAGTATCCCACGCTGCCGCGCCGTCGCGACATCGATATTATCGACGCCGGCGCCATAATTTGCGATCAGCCGCAGGTTTTCACCCGCCTGCCCCAGCAGTCCGCCGTCAATGGTATCCGTGACCGTCGGGACAAGGACATCCGCCTCTTTCACGGCCGCGACAAGCTCGTCGCGGGTCATGGGTGTATCATCGTCCCGCAGGCGCACATCAAACAGCTCGCTCAATCGGGTTTCCACTGCCTCTGGCAACCGTCGCGTAACGACAACACTCAGACGTTCTCTTGGCACTTTCGCCCTCCCACTGCTTTGCAAACGTGCGCGCGCCATGTCATCGTGGCGCAGGATAAGGCGGGGCACAAGAACCCCACGGCCATTGAGTCGACCTTTTTTCGAAACCCGTTGAACAGGTATAAGAGCAGGCATTCGGTGAGTGGTTTTCTATCGGTAAAACGCCCGGTTCTGGCGGTCCTGTCTGTATTTCTGATCGTGTTCGGCACATTGGCGGCCAGCGCGCAGGACAAACGCGGCCCCGTCACCAACCTGCCGTTGCCACGTTATGTGTCGATGAAAGCCGCAGAAGGGAATGTACGCCGCGGGCCATCGCTGACCCATCGAATCGATTGGGTGTTCAAGCGGCGCGGGATGCCGTTGCAGATCACTGCCGAATACGGAAACTGGCGCAAGGTTCAGGATCGCGACGGCGCCGGAGGTTGGGTCCACTACGCCCTGTTGTCAGGCGTACGGACCGTTCTGATCGAAAGCGACATGCTGCCGGTCTATTCCAGTCCCGACTCCGCCTCACAGGTCAGCGCTCATTTCGAAGCGGGCGTCGTGGCCCGCCTTGGAACCTGCACGGTTGACTGGTGCCGCGTCTCGGCCGGTGGCTATCGCGGCTGGACGCTGAAAGGTAACCTGTGGGGCGTTGATCCTGCAGAAATCCGGGAATAGCCCTTTCGCCGACGTCTATTCCGGGTCGCCAACGCCGCGAGCGCCAAGCTCCTGATCCAGCATCAAAAGGTGCCAGCGATCACCGTTGGCGGCCTTTGCCTTGTCCAGCACCTGACCTATCAGATCCTCTTCCTCGATCTGTTCGTCCAGAAACCAGTTCAACATGTTCTGGGTGCTGAACTCCCTGACTTCCTGCGCCAGTTCGAACAACGCATTGATTTGACCTGTTACAGTCTTCTCCTGCGCCAGCGCCGCTTCCAACACATCAACCGGCGAGCCAAAATCCACCTGGGGTTTGGCAATCCCGTCAATCTCTATCCGCCCCCCGCGCTTGGCCAGAAACTCGAAGATACGCATTGCGTGTGCGTTTTCCTCTGCCGACTGGCTTTTGAACCACTGTGCAAAGCCTGGCAGATCCTGGGATTCGAAATAAGCGGCCATCGCAAGATAAGAATACGAGGCGTGAAGCTCATTGTTGATCTGACGGTTCAGGGCGTCTGAAACTTTGGAATTCAATTGCATCTCTGAGCCTCCTTGGCACGTGTCTTGCGGATGTCCGACAGCTAATCCCTGAAATCCCCAATTTCAATGCGATTTCAGTTTTTAATTAGATATTTCATTACCTTAATTGACAATTCGTGCAACTGAAATTCAATTGCAACTGGCCTGCGGCAAAACAAGGAATCCACCGCAGCTGTCGCTCCCAATCCTTTACTGGGGCTGGCAATTCACGCCGTCCCGGCTACTGTTGCGGCGAAACAAGAAGGGAAGACCATGAAAGCCGTGACTTATAGCGCCTTTGGTTCCGCAGGCGACGTTCTGAAAGTACAGGATGTGCCCTCAACCGCTCCGGGGATCGGAGAAGTCACAGTCGATCTGGCTTTTTCAGCCGTCAATCCTTCGGATGTCAAAGCCCGCGCCGGAAGCAGACCCGGCGTGACCAAGCCGCCGTTCCCGGTGATCATCCCGCACAGCGACGGGTCCGGTGTTATCGCAGCGGTTGGCGAGGGAGTCCCAACCTCAAGGATTGGTCAACGCGTCTGGCTCTGGAACGGCCAGTGGCAGCGGCCGTTCGGCACAGCCGCCACTGAGATCACGCTGCCGGCCGAGCAAGCCGTGCCGCTGCCCGATTCCGTGTCTTTCGAAACCGGAGCCGTACTGGGCATTCCGGGCCTGACAGCATGCCACGCCGTATTCTCTGGCGGTGACATCGCAGGGCAAAGCCTGCTGATTCACGGCGGCGCTGGCACGGTCGGCTATCTGGCCGTTCAACTGGCAAAGTGGGGCGGCGCCCATGTCATCGCCACGTCCGGTCCGGGCAGTTTCGAAAGGGTTTTGCAGGCCGGAGCAGATGCGGTTCTGGACTACAATGCCCCGGACCTCGCGGATCAAATTCTGCAAGCCAACAACGGACGCCCAATCGCCCGAATCGTCGATGTCGAGTTTGGCCGGAACGTCGAGACGAACACGGCAGTCATCGCGGAAAACGGACGGATCAACACTTTTGGGTCCGCCAAGGAAATGCTTCCCGTTCTGCCCTTCTACCCTCTGATGTTCAAAGCGGTCACGCTGGAGACCATCCTGGTTTATCTATTGCCCATAGCCTCCCGTTCTGCTGCAATCGAAAAACTCCATACCGCACTTGAGGCAGGTGCCTTAAATTGCCCAATCCAACAGGTATTTTCTATGGACGAGTGCCCGGCGGCGCACGAATTGGTCGCGACCGGACATCGCGCCGGGGCGGTCTTGATTGAAACAAAATGAAGGCTTGAAAAAATTTCTGGGGCAACCGAGATTTTTGCAGGAAAGCCCTTGAACACCGCCACCAACAATCGTAGACAGCCGCTCACCGTTGGGGTGTAGCCAAGTGGTAAGGCAGCGGTTTTTGGTACCGTGTATCGTAGGTTCGAATCCTACCACCCCAGCCAGTTCATCAGAACATCGTTACTTCGATACCCGTGGCACCCGTTTGCTACGGAAAATGCCCCCGTTTATGCCCCAGTGGTTTCGGGTGTTCTGACTCCCCCTGTCACCCAACCTCTAGCAGGGGTTCTATGGGGGTGGGGAATAGGTATAAGTAATGAATAGAAACCGGAGGATTGAGAGACCCGAGTATCCCCGTTCCTGATCCATAATAGATAGAGGGAGGAGGAGGTTATGGGGGAGATAGAGAACCCATGGCACTCGCGGCCAATCGACGTTCACCGCTGGTCAGACCATCCAGAGGTGGCAGAGTTGATCGACCGCATCTGGGACGGCTACCTGCCGAGTGATAAGACCTCCGGACCGAAGCCGAAGACTGCATTTAGACATCAACTCCGAGTGCTGGTTCTGGACCTGTATGTCGCTTGGTTGGAAGACCCAGAACTGTCTATCGGCGTCTCCATGTCCTCGAACTACTGGGACACGTCTTCTCGCTATAACGCGATCCATATATCCAAGAAGATCATCCCGATCATTCACACCCTTATTGAGGCAGGTCTAGTGGATGTTGCCAAGGGCAGCTACTCGGGTCCTCTGGCTCGGGGCAACAGAACAACGAGGATACGAGCCTCCGAGGTGCTGCAGGGATGGTTCGCCGAAGTGGCATTCCGACGAGATGACGTTGGTCGGGTCGAAGGTGAAGAAATTATCATCCTCAGAGGCGACAAAGCAGAGGCACTGGTCGAGTACGAGGATACCGACGAGATCATCAGAATGCGGGCTGAGCTTGAGCGCTATAACCAAGTTATTGGTGACGCTTTCATTGATATCCCTGTTTTGGATGAACCAAGGGTCGATGATGTCCCCACCGATCATCATCATAAGTTCACCCGCCGGATATTCAGCCGCTCTGACTTCAACCTGAATGGGCGCTTTCATGGTGGTTGGTGGCAGCAGATCAACAGTGACTGGAGATCGAAGATCTTCATCAATGATACGCCCGTCGTCGAAGTGGACTTCCGCAGTCTCCATGTCTCGTTGCTCAGCCTTCGAGCAGGAAAAGAACTTGATGGCGATCCCTATGAATTGCCCGACATACTGGGTGCATGGCTGCCTTCTGTGCTGCAGCGTCAATTTATCAAGCGGCTTGTACTGACAGCGATCAACGCCGGTTCCAGGGATGCCGCCTTCCGGGCGTTTCGTGATGGCTTTCCAACCGGCCCCGCAGGCAAGACACTGACGAACGAGCAACTGGAGGCCCTGCTGACTGGCTTTCTGGAGAAGACCCCTCACATCAGGGACTTTCTGTTCGCGGATCAAGGTATTCAGTTGATGAACCTTGATAGTCAGATAGCGGAGCGCGTCCATCGGCACTTCTGCGATCGGGCCGTTCCAGTTCTTTCGGTGCTTGACAGTTTTATCGTCGATTACGCCCGAGTGGGTGAACTGAAGCGGATGATGGCCGAGGCACCTGCTGAAGTGGCTGGTGCACCGTTACCAACATCGAACAAGTTCTACGGGCTGGACGAACAACCCGACTCGAACGCTGACCACGTCAAAGACTACATCATCTGGCGGCAGACGGCCCGATCAGAGGGGTATCTTCAACGATTGGCGGAACATGAGCGGAGAACTGGGCGAGAGGTGGTGCCGTATACATAGATGGCACTGAGTTCGAAACCGCCGGAGTGAAACACTGGGTAAAATTTGGATCTGGGAGAATAGCCACTACGGGTGAAGAAGACTGCTTATCTCAGAACGGATGTTCTGTGATTTAGTTGAATCCAAGTGGAGCACAACGCTCGTAATGCGATCCATATGTGAAGCGACTAAATTCAATCTTTCATTAGTTAACGTTAAGTCTTCGTAGCTGATTTCCCGAGGTTTGCCATTCAATGTAGTCTGGATGAACACAGTGGACGCGGTGCCTCCATGCGCATTAAATCCGGTAGTGCCATGAGCAATTCTGTTCCGTATTTCCAAACCTTCCGACATCGTAACGAATAGCTCTTCGATGAAAGCTGCGTTTGAAGTATTTTCGCCAGCAATTTCTCCGTGCACCTTCTTCCAACGCTCAAGGATCCTAGAGATACCGTACACAGCTTGCGTTTTGCTTTGCCGTTCAAGGTAACCCAACGATTGCGCTAGTTGTCGTTCTAGGAACGACCAGACGAAGAAATGGGAGCCCACAGCGGCTTTTAGGTCGTTTAGGCCTATTGTCCGTCGTCAGGGATTTTGGGACAGATGGCGCTCTGATCTAAGAGAGGATGTGGCTCATCTGGTTGGTTTGATTATGCGGCGGATTTG